>NZ_JBQCMZ010000026.1:0-58027 GCF_051964675.1 Cytobacillus sp. SAFR-174
AAACTCCAAAACTTGCTAGATAAATCAAAAATCCTGTTAGATAAATTCATAAACCTGTTAGATAAAACCCAAAACATGCTAGATAAACTCCAAAATCTGTTAGATATACCGCCAATCCCATGCACGTGCCCAAATAAATTCCCAGCAAACCTGAAATTCCGCGACATCCCAGCTGCCCTATCAGCAAAAAAATAAAAAGCCCCTATCAAAGGGCTTACATTTCAAGAAAATATCTCCGGCATTGTTATTTTCCGCAGCTTCTTTAAGTAATAATTATATTTTGGATGACTTGTATCCGTGGTGAGTAAATCATTTTCACAATCTGTGCAGATAAAAGAAGTGTATAGATGTATTCCCCTGGTTTTTTCCTGCTCGCATATGACACATTCTTCCCCTGCCTGTTTCTTTGCTAATAGCGAACCCAATCACTCCACCTCCATACCCTTAGTCTGCCCAGATTAACAGTATTGTATACAATTTTTTGAATTTTCGCTGGCGGGTTTTTCTGAGGTTACTTGATTAATATTGTATGATGGAAATCTAATTTGGGTGTATGTCTATAAAGGATTTCTTTTAATATTTTGCCAGATGCTTCAGGGACTGGCGCAGATATCTGCCATATGTAGCAGTTACATACTTGTTTTGTTAAAATAGGAGAAGAATCATAGGAAAGTGATGAACATATGAATCAGAAAAACACTCCATTATGGAACCAATTACAAATACATGCTTCACACCAGCCGTTATCCTTTCATGTGCCTGGCCATAAGAACGGGTTTCTTGCAGGCTGTGAGGGAGCAGATTATTTTAAACATATTTTAAAGCTGGATGCTACGGAGCTCAGCGGACTGGATGATTTGCATTCTCCTGAGGGAGTCATCCTGGAGGCACAAGAGCTGCTTGCCGGCCTGTACGAAGTTTCAAAAAGCTTTTTCCTTGTGAACGGATCGACTGCTGGGAATCTTGCCATGGTCCTGTCAGCCGCAGAGGAAGGTGAGACTGTATTGGTCCAGCGGAACTGCCATAAGTCCATCCTGAATGGCATTACTTTGGCTAAGGCGAAGCCTGTCTTTTTAGCGCCTGAGTTTAATGAAGAGTGGGGCGTCGCCGGGGGAGTGACTTTAGAAACGGTTAAAGAGGCAATCAGGCAATATCCGGATGCAAAAGCAATCATCTTAACCTATCCGAATTATTATGGAATGGTATACGACCTTGAAAGTATTATTCAGTGCGCTCACGATTATGGTATTCCAGTGCTGGTGGATGAGGCACATGGAGCGCATTTAATAGGCGGGAGCGATTTTCCCGCTTCGGCCGTTCAGCTTCAGGCAGATCTTACTGTACAATCGGCACATAAAACGCTGCCTGCTATGACAATGGGTGCTTATCTGCATTTTAACAGTCGTTTTATAAAGGAAGAGAAGGTGTCCAACTATCTGGGGATACTCCAATCAAGCAGCCCATCCTATCCGATTATGGCTTCTCTTGATTTGGCAAGGGCTTATTTAGCTTCATTTTCGAAAAAGGATGAGGAAGCACTGCTTGAAAAGATTAGGTATTTCAGGAAGAGTCTTAACGGTATTAAAGGCATTAAGGTACTGCCATTCCAACATCACAGCGGTGACCCTTTAAAGGTAACCATCCAGTCGGAAACCTCACTCAGCGGATTTAACCTGCAGACTCTACTGGAGAAACACGGGATCTTTACGGAAATGGCGGATCCCTATAATGTCCTGTTTGTTTTGCCACTTTTGAAGAACGATATGGATTATCCATTTGACCGGGTGATTGAATGTTTGAAAGAGGAATTGACCTCATTCGGACCGGCAGACCGCCAGGAAAGAATCACTTTCAGTAAAAAGCCTGTTTCCGGCCTTGCCCTTGAGCAAAAGGAACAGAGTCAGCACACCATTAAAATGGTGGCACTGGAAGAGGCGGCCGGCAAAATATGCGCTCAGCAGGTAATTCCTTATCCGCCAGGCATTCCGCTCTTATACCCGGGTGAAATCATTGAGGCTGAAGATATCGCAAACATCAGATTTCAAATTCAGGCCGGAGCACGGTTTCAAAATGGAGACAATATTAAAAAAGGCAGCATCCACATATATAAGGATCTATAACAGCAGCTGGAGGAAGTAAAATGAAAAATGGGAAGTTTATTACGGTCGAAGGACCTGAGGGTGCCGGAAAGACAACAATTATTGATATGCTGGCAAGCAATCTGGCAAAGGAAGGCTATCAGGTGCTTCAGACAAGAGAGCCTGGCGGAATTGAGATTGCTGAGCAAATCCGAAGTGTCATACTTGATAAAAAGAATACAAAGATGGACCCGAGAACAGAGGCTCTGCTGTATGCGGCAGCCAGAAGGCAGCACCTGGCCGAGAAAGTAAAGCCGGCATTGGATGAGGGATATATCATTTTATGTGACCGGTTTATTGATAGCTCTCTTGCCTATCAGGGATATGCAAGAGGACTTGGCATTGAGGAGGTCTACTCTATCAACAGCTTTGCCATTGAAGGCATGATGCCTGAACTGACACTGTATTTTGATATTGATCCTGCGGCCGGATTGGAAAGAATCAATCAGCATAAAGGACGGGAAGTGAACCGCCTGGACCTGGAAAAGCTCGACTTTCACCATAAAGTGCGGGAGGGCTACCTGAAGCTAATGGAGCTTTACCCGGAGCGCATCTTTAAGATTGATGCTTCAAAGCCATTGGAGGAAGTGTATCAGCAGGCGGAGAGCAAGCTGAAAGAACGAATATAAAAACTCGCCTTAAAGATGGGATATCTTTAAGGTTTTTTTACAGGCTATAAAATTATTTTTCCTGTATTCCCTTAATTTCTGCTTGAAGATAAAATAATTGATATAATAAAAGTAAGACAAAACGGATGAAAACTTTGTAAAGGGGATGGGCTTATGAAATTAATTCTGGCAGTCATTCAGGATCAGGACAGCAATAAGCTAATGAATGCGCTGGTTGACAATAACTTTCGTGCGACAAAATTGGCCAGCACGGGCGGATTCTTGAAATCAGGCAATACAACGTTCATGATCGGGACAGAGGATATCCGTGTGGAGAGAGCCCTGCAGATTATTAAGGAAAATTGCAGAGCAAGAGACCAGCTGGTTGCACCGGTATCGCCGATGGGCGGCAACGCAGATTCTTATGTGCCATACCCTGTTGAAGTTGAGGTTGGCGGTGCGACAGTGTTTGTTCTGCCAGTCGAGCAGTTCCATCATTTTTAATCATTACAGAGGGAGCTTTGAGCCCTTTGCGGAGGATCAGGTATGAAAATTAATCAGGAACTTCGGCTCAAGATGGAAAATGTCCGCAATGAGCAGAAGCAGGCAGCAATGAACGGCGTTAAATTTTCTGAAATGGTGCAGAAGCAGGACCAGAAAATGCAGGCTTCCCAGCTTCAGGGTCTGTTAAAGGATATAGATGCCGCAGGAGAACGGCTGGCCCGCTCCAGAACCTTTAAGGACCTGGCCAAATATAAAACGCTTGTGAAACGATTTGTGAAGGAAGCGGTTGATTTTGGAATGGAGCTGAGGCAATCGCACAGCTGGAACCAGCATGGACAGGGCCGGTCTCTGAAAGTGGTGGAAAAGGTTGATGAAAAGCTTTCAGAGCTGACAGATGAATTAATGAAAAAAGAAGAATCTTCTATTGATATATTAGGTAAAGTCGGAGAGATTAAGGGACTCCTAATAAATTTATATATGTAAGTGAGTGATACTTGTGGAAAAAACGTGGGAACAGCTGGAGGCCGTACAGCCAGTTGTATTAAAAATGTTTAAAAATAGCATAGTGAAGAATCGGCTGGCCCACGCCTACTTATTTGAAGGGATGAAAGGAACAGGAAAGCGGGAGGCAAGCATGCTTTTGGCGAAAAGCCGATTCTGCCATGAGCCGATTGAAGGGTATGTTCCATGTGAAACATGTTCAAACTGCAAAAGGATAAACAGCGGAAATCATCCGGATGTTCATATTCTGGAGCCGGACGGGCTTTCTATCAAAAAAAATCAGATTCAAAGCCTGCAGGAAGAGTTTTCAAAGACCGGGGTAGAATCCAGGCGGAAACTGTATGTGATTGTTCATGCTGACAAAATGACAGTGAACGCTGCCAACAGTCTGCTTAAATTTCTGGAGGAACCCCATTCAGAGACGACCGCTGTGCTGATTACCGAGCAGTCGCAGCAGATGCTTCCTACTATTCTATCCCGCTGTCAGTCCATTTCTTTTAAACCATTATCTCCTGCTGAAATGATTCAGCAATTAAAAAATAATGGAGTGGATCCTGCCCAGGCACCATTACTTGCACAAATTACCAATAATTTGGATGAAGCTTTACAATATAGTTCAGATGATTGGTTTGTACAAGCACAAAAAATAGTGTTAAAATTATATGAAGTGGTAAAGAAGAATCCCCTTGAGGCAATGGTTGCCCTTCAGGAGGATTGGTTCTTGCACTTTAAAGAAAAAGAGCAGATTGATCGCGGCTTGGATCTATTACTTCTTATTTTTAAAGATTTACTATATATTCAGCTTGGGAAACAAGACCAGGTTGTCCATCTGAACGAACGAAAACGTTTAGAGCAGTTTGCGCTGCAATCTTCCACCAAACGCCTGACGGAACAGATGACGGCTGTTTTGGAAGCCAAAAGAAAATTGCAGGCAAATATGAATCCGCAGCTGTTGATGGAACAGCTTGTGCTAAAATTGCAGGAGGGATCTTCCTTTGTATGATGTAGTAGGAGTGCGCTTTAAAAAAGCGGGCAAGATTTATTATTTTGATCCCGGAGATCTCTCAATACAAAAGGATGACTTTGTCATTGTCGAAACTGTCCGAGGCGTTGAATACGGAAAAGTGGTAATCGCCCCGAAGCAGGTCGATGAGAATGATGTTGTCCTTCCATTAAAAAAGGTTCTTCGTATTGCAGATCAAAAGGATCGCATGATTGTCGAGGAGAACAAGCAGGCCGCCAAGGAAGCATACGAGGTATGCTGTGAAAAGGTACAAACACATCAGCTTGATATGAAGCTGGTGGATGTTGAATATACATTTGACCGAAATAAGGTCATCTTCTACTTTACGGCTGATGGCCGGGTTGACTTCCGCGAGCTTGTCAAAGATCTCGCAGCCATCTTCCGGACAAGGATTGAACTTCGCCAGATAGGTGTGAGGGATGAAGCAAAAATGCTGGGCGGAATTGGCCCATGCGGAAGAATGCTTTGCTGTTCCACTTTCCTGGGTGACTTTGACCCTGTATCCATTAAGATGGCAAAGGACCAGAATCTATCGCTGAATCCAACGAAAATATCGGGTTTATGCGGCCGCTTAATGTGCTGCCTGAAATATGAAAATGATGAGTATGAAGCAGCAAAAGAAATGCTTCCGGACCTTGGGGAATGGATTCAAACCCCGGATGGAGCCGGAAAAGTGGTAGGCTTAAATATATTGGAGCGTGTGCTGCAGGTTGATGTGAAAGAAGCCGAGCGCGTCCTCGAATATACACTGGATGAAATTTTAAAACAAGGTGCTGTATCAGTTCAGTCCACAGATTAAGAGGTGGAAGTCGTGGATAAAAAAGAAATCTTTGACTCAGTGAGTAATATGGAAACCCAAATTGGAGAGTTATATCAGCAGCTTGGTGAGTTAAAGCAGCATTTGGCAGAAATACTTGAAGAGAATAACTCTTTGAAGCTGGAAAATGAACATTTACGACGTCATTTAGACATACCTGCAGAAAAGGAAAGCACATCGGCGAAAAAAGGCAAATCAGAGCAGTCGGCCGATGCTGCAGATGATGATAAGGTGATTGATATTGGCGAAGGCTATGATAACCTGGCCCGCCTCTATCAGGAAGGCTTTCACATTTGCAATCTCCATTTCGGCAGCCCGCGTAAAGAGGGAGACTGTCTGTTTTGCCTGTCTTTCCTGAATAAGAAGTAAACTTTTAGCCTTCCTGATGATAGGAAGGCTATTTTTCCATAGGCTGTTTTCGCAGGGTTTGTTGCTTTTTTTTTATTATTTATAGAGTTGATTGGAGCGGAAGGTGCGAGATCCTCGAAAATGCTATCGCATTTTCTTCGTGCGATGTTTTTTCGGGGAAGTTTATTCAACGTCCTGCGGGAGTAGCGGGACAGGTGAGACCCCGCAGACGCGCAGCGTCGAGGAGGCTCACCGCACGCCCTGCGGAAAGCGAGCAGCCTGGAGCGGAAATCAACGGACAATATTGTTAGCGATAAACAACGATTTATACGAAAAGAGCCTTTCCATAAAAGCAAAGAATCAGAGAAGCATGGAGGATCAAGAATGGATTTTTTAAAAGAAGGGGAGCGGCTGGACTATTTGCTGGCTGAAGATATGAGGATCATCCAAAGCCCGGCCGTTTTTTCTTTTTCACTGGATGCTGTCCTGCTGGCCCGGTTTGTGTATGTGCCGATTCAAAAAGGCAATCTCGTTGATTTGTGCAGCGGAAATGGCGTGATTCCGCTTTTTTTAAGCACAAGAACCAAGGGTGCCATTACAGGCGTCGAAATTCAGGAGCGTCTGCATGATATGGCGGTCAGAAGCATTGAATACAATAAGCTTCAAGACCGGATTAAGATGATTCACGGAGATATTAAAGAGATCCATCAGGAATTAGGTTATGGAAAATTTGATGTTGTCACCTGCAATCCGCCTTACTTTCCTACTCCTTCAAAGGATGAAATCAATGAGAATGAGCATTTGGCGATTGCCCGCCATGAAATTCTGTGTACACTCGAGGATGCGGTGAAAGCGTCAAGCGGGCTTGCGAAACAGGGAGGCAAGGTGGCATTTGTGCACAGGCCGGGCAGGTTCCTGGATATTGTCACGCTCATGCGCAAGTATAAGCTGGAGCCGAAAAGGGTGCAATTTGTCTATCCCAAGGCCGGAAAAGAAGCAAACACCCTGCTGATTGAGGCAGTCAAAAACGGCAATCCAGACCTGAAAATCCTGCCTCCTTTATTTGTATATAATGAAGAAAATGAATACACACCCGAAATGAGAGAGATTTTATATGGAGAATAGCCATTTTTTTTACGTTCTCCATTGCCGTGATGGCAGCTTATATGCAGGCTACACCAATGATCTTGAAAAACGGGTGAGGGCCCATAATGAAGGAAAAGGGGCAAAGTATACCAGAGGAAGAGGACCGGTTGAGCTGGTCTTCTCCCGTTCTTACCCGGAAAAAGGGGAAGCGATGAGAGCGGAATATGAATTCAAGCAATGGTCCCGGAAGAAGAAGGACGAGTTTTTAATGAAAGAGACGGGTGGTACATATGTGGCAGCAAAAAAGCTTTGAACATGAAGAAACAAAAGGAATTCTGTATTTAGTCCCGACTCCGATCGGCAATCTGGAAGACATGAGCTTCAGGGCGGTTAGAATACTGAAGGAAGCGGACTTTATTGCAGCAGAGGATACGCGCAATACAAAGAAGCTATGCAATCATTTTGAGATTGCCACCCCCATCATCAGCTATCATGAACATAATAAGGAAATCAGCGGACAGAAGCTGCTTGAAAAAGTGGCAAATGGCGCAAAAATTGCCCTTGTCAGTGATGCAGGGATGCCTGCGATTTCAGACCCGGGCTATGACCTTGTAACAGCGGCTGCTGAAGAAAAACTGACAGTGGTGCCCCTTCCCGGTGCGAATGCTGCTTTAACCGGCCTGATTGCTTCCGGCATCAACACCCAGCCTTTTTATTTCTATGGGTTTCTGAACAGGCAGAAGAAACTCAAGAAACAGGAGCTCGAGGATCTCTCCAGGCTATCGGCAACCATCATCTTATATGAAGCTCCCCATCGCCTGAAGGAAACCCTCTCACTGATGTCGGACATCATGGGTAACAGGAATATTGCGTTATGCCGTGAACTGACGAAGAGATATGAAGAATTTATCCGGGGAACTGTAGGAGAAGTGATAGAATGGGCTTCAACCGGCGAAGTGAGAGGAGAATTTGTAATTATTATTGAAGGGACTTCCGAGACTGTGCAGGATGCAGAAGCTTCCTGGTGGGAGAATCTTTCGATTGAAGATCACGTCAGCCATTATATAGAAGAAACTGGACTCGCGAGCAAGGAAGCCATCAAGCAAACCGCAAAAGATCGGGGAATAAATAAGCGGGATGTTTACCATGCTTATCATATCGAAGAATAAAAAAAGCTTCTCACTTGTGTGAGAAGCTTTGTTCTTTATTATTTTACGGTTTCAAAAGTGTTTTGAATTTCTTTTAACAGCTGCTCTGCACCGTCACGGCTTAAGATTAGTTTGCCGTTAGCCAGTGAGATATTATCATCAGATACTTCCCCTGTAACGTGGCAAGTCATGTTTGGCTTGTACTTTTTAAGGATGATTCTTTCGTCATCTACGTAGATTTCCAACGCATCCTTTTCCGCGATTCCAAGTGTGCGTCTTAGTTCAATAGGGATTACTACGCGGCCAAGCTCATCAACTTTACGAACAATACCTGTAGATTTCATAATAAAAGTCTCCTCTCAAATCTCCAATAATATTTTTCTCTATCTATATCGTTTCGTCATTATTCGACAAAATCTTTGTTACATTTATAATACCAGCCATTCCCATATACGTCAATTACTTTATTTTGGTAGGGGGTAGAAAATTTTAGGAAACTCAATGAAGTGTTGGTATAACTGAGATTTACGAAATAAAAGCCATTTTAAATAGGGATATGGAAAGAAGCTTCCAAAAATTAAATATATGACTCCTTTCGACATTTCGACAAAATTCTACAAAAACCCATGCTATTACTATAATAATATTCGAAAGGCAGTTTCCTTTTTTAGGGATAGAAAATAAAAAATTTTTTATTAGAGAAAAATCCTGCCGTTCCTTTCTGCCTATTGGTTGCACAATTTCAAGTTTTTAGGTATATTTTGATGGTATAAGAGGTTATGCTGACGAATATAACTTCTTGTAAAATATTGATATAGCAGGCCCAATAACGGCACGATTTTCTCATTAATACTCTCGTCCAAATGGGGCGGGATTTTTTAGTATTAGACAGCCAAAAGCATAGCTGCATATAAGTATGCATCGATGTTTTCATAAAATAAGGGAGGGAATCTTGTGGAGGACAAATTAAAGACGTTTTATTTAACCACTCCAATTTATTATCCTAGTGGAAATTTACATATAGGGCATGCCTATACAACGGTGGCCGGTGATGCGATGGCGCGCTACAAGCGCATGCGCGGCTTTGACGTTATGTACCTGACAGGAACGGATGAACATGGACAGAAGATCCAGGAGAAGGCAGAAGAAAAAGGGGTAACACCTCAGCAGTACGTAGATGAAATTGTTTCCGGCATCCAGGATCTCTGGAAAAAGCTTGATATTTCCTATGATGACTTTATCCGTACGACACAGGACAGACATAAGCAGATCGTTGAAAAAATCTTCGCCCAGCTTGTAGAACAGGGTGATATCTATCTTGGCGAATATGAAGGCTGGTATTGTACGCCTTGCGAGTCTTATTACACAGAACGCCAGCTTGCGGACGGCAACTGCCCTGACTGCGGACGTCCCGTTCATAAAGTGAAGGAAGAATCTTATTTCTTTAAGGTAAGTAAATACGCTGACAGACTTCTGCAATATTATGAAGAAAATCCATCTTTCATACAGCCTGAATCACGCAAAAATGAAATGATCAATAACTTCATTAAACCGGGCCTTGAGGATTTGGCAGTATCCAGAACAACTTTTGACTGGGGAGTAAAGGTGCCAAATAATCCAAAGCATGTGGTGTATGTATGGATTGATGCACTATCCAACTACATTACCGCACTTGGCTATGGAACCGATGATGATTCCAAGTATCTGAACTACTGGCCTGCAGATGTTCACCTGGTTGGAAAAGAAATTGTGCGCTTCCATACGATTTACTGGCCAATCATGCTGATGGCTTTGGATGTGCCACTGCCGAAAAAGGTATTTGCCCATGGCTGGCTTTTGATGAAGGACGGCAAAATGTCCAAATCAAAGGGAAATGTAGTGGACCCTGTTACCCTTATTGACCGTTATGGCCTGGATGCACTGCGCTATTACCTGCTTCGCGAAGTGCCATTCGGCGCAGACGGTGTATTTACACCGGAAGGTTTTGTGGAAAGAATCAACTTTGATCTTGCCAACGATTTAGGCAACCTATTAAATCGTACGATCGCCATGGTGAATAAATACTTTGACGGTGTTATTCCGGCATATACAGGTTCAGAAGGTGAGTTCGACCAGCAGCTGCTGCAAATGAACCGTGAGACGGTTTCTAAATACGAGGAAGCTATGGAAAAAATGGAGTTCTCTGTTGCCTTATCTGCTGTGTGGCAGCTTGTCAGCAGAACGAATAAATATATAGATGAAACACAGCCCTGGACTCTGGCCAAAGAGGAAGAGAAAAGGGAAGAGCTTGCAAGTGTGATGGTTCATCTGGCGGAATCCCTGCGCAGAACCGCGGTGCTTCTGCAGCCATTCCTGACACGTACGCCGAAGGAAATCTTCACGCAGCTTAATGTAAATGAAGAAGCATTAACATCCTGGGAAAGCCTTGAGACATTCGGCCTGATTCCTGAAGGCACAAAGGTATTAAAGGGAGAACCGATTTTCCCTCGCCTGGATATTACGGAAGAAGTTGAGTTCATTAAAACAAAAATGCAGGGATCTTCTGCTCCTAAAGAAGAAGCAAAGCCTGAAGCAAAAGCAGAGGAAAAGCCGGATAGCGAGGAAATCTCAATTGATGACTTTATGAAGGTCGATTTAAGAGTGGCCCAGGTCATCGAGGCAGAACCGGTGAAAAAAGCTGATAAGCTCCTGAAATTACAGCTGGATCTTGGCTATGAAAAGCGCCAGGTCGTTTCCGGAATTGCTAAATTCTATAAGCCGGAAGAACTGGTCGGCAGAAAAGTCATCTGTGTAACCAATTTAAAGCCTGTTAAACTTCGCGGCGAGCTTTCAGAAGGAATGATTTTAGCAGGAGGAAAAGACGGCGAACTTTCACTTGCCACAATTGCTGAATCTCTTCCACTAGGTGCAAGGGTAAAATAATATTATTTATTTTCCTGTTAATCATAAAAACATAGAAGTGTTAAGCGTATACCGTAAGCATTTCTATGTTTTTTATTTTTGGAAAAAATTATTCTTGTAAAGTATTTATAGTTGGTTTATCTAATTGGAACCATTTTGACAGTAAAGTCATTTTGTTACATCACTGACATAATAGTAATAGAAAAATAATATGAAGGAAAAGGAGTTTTTTGATGTTTTTCGACACACACGCACATCTTAATGCCGAACAATATAACGAAGATTTACAAGAGGTAATCGACCGGGCCCTTAGTGAAGGAATTTCCAACATTGTGGTCGTCGGGTTTGACCGTCCAACCATTGAAAAAGCGATGGAGCTGACTGAAAAATACGATTTCATTTATGCCAGTGTGGGATGGCATCCGGTTGATGCCATTGATATGACAGAGGAAGATTTGCTATGGATTGAAGAGCTTTCCAGCCATCCAAAAGTGGTGGCACTGGGAGAAATGGGCCTGGATTATTATTGGGACAAGTCTCCGAAGGATATTCAGCAGGAAGTCTTCCGAAAGCAGATCCGTCTGGCGAAAAAAGTGAAGCTTCCCATCGTCATCCATAACCGTGATGCTACAGCCGATATAGTCGAAATCCTCAAGGAAGAAGGAGCGGGAGAAGTGGGCGGAATCATGCATTGCTTCAGCGGCAGCCCGGAAATTGCCCAAGAATGTGTGGATATGAACTTCTACATTTCCCTTGGCGGTCCAGTGACCTTCAAAAACGCAAAAAAACCAAAGGAAGTAGCAGATGTTATTCCGCTTGAAAAGCTGTTGATTGAAACAGACTGCCCCTATCTGACCCCTCATCCGCACAGAGGAAAACGGAATGAACCCAGCTATGTCAAATTGGTGGCAGAGCAGATTGCAGAAATAAAAGGACTTTCAACAGAAGAAGTTGCACAGGCAACCACAGAAAATGCAAAAAAATTATTCGGCATAAACTGATAGCTCATTTTGTCGAAGCCTGTAGGAGCTTGTCCAAATCTTTTCTGATTCTAAAAAGTTCTACATGTCTCCTTCTTCTCATAGGATAACCATGTCGATAAGTCTCTCTTTCCTTTCATCCGGTTTTTTTGCATAATAGGAAATACGTTTACGGAAGTGTTTGCCAATTACTAGAAAAAAGGTGCTATTTTGCACCCCTGCTGGCCGAGCGGAGGGCGTTTACTGCTGATCGGGGATTGTGACAGATGGAGGGCCGGAAGCCTGAAGTCTTGAGTGGATTTTTGAAAATCGCTCCCGATTGCTGAGCGCCTGGTCAGCAGAATATATAGAATTTCCAGATCCGTGAAAAATTCCTAATTCAAAAAAAGAAGGATTTTTCACATGGATGTGGAAAAGTATTAATCCAAGGCAAGCATGACTGAAAACAGGCATTTGCAAGAAGGCATGCATAGAAGGGGACTATCATTCATACATAGAGATAGAGTGCAGTTCTAAGAATACAGGCAAAAAAGCCCAATGCCTGCATTCTTCCAGCCTTTCGGAAGCTGGAAAATTGAAAGAGTTGACAGTCGGCAAGATACTCTATATAATCACTCCGAGAGAAAAGGAGGCGTTTTTCATCGTGATTCAAAACATGAAAAACCTGTTATCCAAGTCTTTGAGTAAAAAGAAATTGGCCATTTTTTCTGCTAGTTTAGTAGTTTTTGCTGCTGCCTGCGGTTTCATTGCATATGAAACGACAAAGAAAACAGTAGCACTGACGATAGACGGCCAAGAGAAAGTCATCAAAACGCATGCAGCAACGATTCAAGATATATTCGATGATCTAGATATTTCACTCCGCTCAGAAGATTATGTGTTTCCCTCGGTAAACACAGAGGTTAAGGACAATACAGAAATTGTCTATGAACCGGCTAAACAGGTGAAAGTTGTAACAGATAACGAGAAGAAAACGATTTGGACGGCTGCAAAGACAGTCGGGGACGTTTTAAAAGAACAGAATATTACGCTGACTGAACATGATAAGGTTCAGCCAAAGCCAGAGGATACAGTTAAAAACAACCTGGAAATTCAAGTAGAGAAAGCATTCGCTTTAACGCTTAATAATGGCGGCAAAGAGAAGCAGGTTTGGTCAACTTCGACTACGGTCGCTGACTTTTTATCACAGCAGGGAATCAAGATCAATGATTTAGACCGCGTTGAACCAAAGTTGGAAGAGACAGTCAAAGCCAATGACAAAATAAAAGTCATTCGAGTTGAAAAAGTCACCGATGTAGTGGAAGAACCAATTAATTTCGCAGTTGTGACAAAGAAGGATAACAGCTTGACTAAAGGCACTGAAAAAGTGATGAATGCTGGAAAAAAAGGCCTTAAGACGAAAGAGTTTGAAGTCGTCCTGGAGAATGGCAAAGAAATTTCCAGAAAGCTGATCAGTGAAAAGCAAGTGAAGGAAAAGCAGGATAAAGTCGTTGCTGTCGGAACAAAGGTGGCTGCAGCAACACAAGTCGTTTCCCGCGGAACAAGCAGCAAGGCAAGCGGTAAAGAAATTTATGTATCGTCAACTGCCTATACGGCTAATTGCAGCGGATGCTCAGGCAAAACGGCTACCGGTTTGGACCTGCGTGCCAATCCGGGTGCTAAGGTCATAGCGGTTGATCCAAGTGTCATTCCCCTTGGAACGAAGGTCTATGTGGAAGGCTATGGCTATGCCATTGCAGCTGATACAGGCGGCGCGATTAAAGGAAACAAAATTGATGTATTCTTCTCCTCCAAATCAGAAGCATACAAGTGGGGAAGAAAAACGGTAAAAATTAAAATACTGAATTAAATTTTATGATGCAGGGGCTTCCCCTGCATTTTTTATTTCATTGCAGAGAAGGTTAATGGATAACATTTTTCATTTTCAAGCTGGTTCATATATAATAAGAACTATTCTTTATAAATATATTCTTCTTACATCTATTTAGACGAATTACATTACAGAAATGTTTCAAGTTTTTTTCAATTTTTTTATATTTTTTTACGGAATGCGAAGTCTTTAATTTTGAACATTGATAATTGTCTAGCGCAAGCAGCCTGCCTCCTCGAGGTCACAAGCTTGTCTTGTTTCGGCTCCTAGGGACTCGGGGTCATAAGCCGTTTCCTTTCAGAAGGAAAAACGCCTTCTTACAGGAACCCTTTTATGCCTGTCGTCCCTGGGCAGTCGCCTCCACCTTTCGGGCAATCCTCCCAAAAAGGCAAAGAACGCCTTTCCGGGAGGCTCGTCTTTTGCTTGAGGCCCCCAGGATGGGGGTCATGCAGACGTTGCCACAGGAGGTGGCGTTCTTAGTCTGCGTTCATTCGTGGGCAAGGCGCTTGCGCTTTTCTTAGGAGGAACCATGAAAATCAAGGAAATTATTGTTGTAGAAGGCAAGGATGATACAGCAGCGATCAAGAGGGCGCTGGATGCCGATACAATTGAAACAAATGGATCTGCCATTAATGGGGTCACGATTGAAAAAATAAAGCTTGCCCAGAAGACCAGAGGGGTCATCGTGTTCACAGATCCGGACTTTCCCGGACAAAAGATCCGAAATACAATCACCAATGAAGTTCCGGGATGCAAGCATGCCTTTATAGAAAAAGCGGATGCCCTCCACAAGCATGGCAGAGGAGTGGGTGTTGAGCATGCATCGCCAGAAATGATCCGCCAGGCATTAAAGGACGCACAGGTTATGCAGGAGACCTATGAAGAAGCCATTACCCAGGAAGACCTGGTCACTGCAGGCCTGATTGGCGGGGAAGGTGCCAAGGAAAGAAGAGAAAAGCTTGGCAGACTTCTTAAAATCGGCTACACAAACGGCAAGCAGCTTCATAAGCGCTTAATGATGTTTCAAATTAGCCAAAAGGATTTTGCTGAGGCAATCGAAGCTATTCGCAAGGAGGAACAAAATGCATAAAGATATTGCAACGCCAGCCAGAACAAAGGCGATTTTGGATAAATACGGCTTTTCTTTTAAGAAAAGCCTGGGACAGAACTTTTTGATCGATACGAACATTCTTCGGAGAATTGTCGATCATGCTGATTTAACGGAAGAGTCGGGCGCCATCGAAATCGGCCCGGGAATTGGGGCACTGACCGAACAGCTGGCCCGGAGAAGCAAAAAGGTGCTGGCTTTTGAAATTGACCAGCGGCTGCTTCCCATTTTAGAGGAAACTCTATCGCCGTATCCCCATGTATCCATCATCAATGAGGACGTATTAAAAGCAGATGTAAAGACAGCGATAGAACGGGAGTTTGAAGGCATTGACGATATTATGGTTGTCGCCAACCTTCCGTACTATGTAACAACCCCGATCATCATGAAGCTGCTGGAGAACCAGCTTCCAATCAGGGGTATCGTCTGTATGCTGCAGAAAGAAGTGGCAGATAGAATTTCGGCCCGCCCAGGCACGAAAGAGTACGGCTCCCTTTCCATTGCTGTCCAGTACTATACAGAGGCTGAAACGGCCATGATCGTACCGAAGACGGTCTTTGTGCCGCAGCCGAATGTGGATTCAGCCGTCATTAAACTGACAAAGCGCAAAGAGCCTGCAGTGGCGGTGAAAAGTGAGCCCTTCTTTTTCCAGGTGACAAAAGCAAGCTTTGCTCAGAGGCGCAAGACGCTTCTGAATAACTTAACAAGCCAGCTGCCTGAAGGAAAACAGAAGAAGGAAAAAATCCTCTCCGCTCTCGAACAAGCGAATGTCGAGCCGGGCAGAAGAGGAGAAACTTTATCCATCGAAGAATTTGCCCGATTGAGTGATGCCCTGCTGCCCCATTTTTCATAAGGCTGTATTGGGCAGATAATTAAATTAGTCTTTGAGTTGATTGGAGCGGAGGGCACTTGACTCCTGCGGGAAGAGAGGGAAGTGTGAGACCCCGCAGGCGAAGCCGAGGAGGCTCGTATTCCTCCCCGTGGGTTCGCTGCGTGCCTGGAGCGGAAATCAACCGGCTGAATTCATAAACCAAAAAATAGTCCTTGAAAAAGAGCCTTCATAAAAGACCAAGCCTGCTGACTATACAGCGGGCTTTTTTTCGCCCAAATGCCTATCTTCCCAACCGCCCTTTTCTACGCACATGTTCATAGTCAAATGCATAATTTATGACATAAATAATAAATCACAAACAAGAGCTTAGATGCAGACCGTGTTTACCCTCGGGAAATTGGAGTGACGACATTGACTATAAATACGATGGATATCGTCGGAAGAATTTCGTACCATTGTGATATTTTATTCCGCGTGATTGATATTAAAGAACAGGGCGGCAAGAAAATTGCCATATTATTCGGAGAGGATATCCGTCTTGTTGCGGATGCTCCCTGTGAGGATTTAATCGTCATCAACCAGGCGCAGCGGATGAAGTTTGAACAGGAGTTCAGGTCACTTGAGGAACAGTCCTTCCAGCTATTCAGGCAGGATGTGGCTCTCTTGAGGGAGAAGCAGGAGTATGAAGTGACAGACGGCTACAGCAAGACGCTTAACTATTTTCAGATACCAGGCAGGGTGCTTCATCTGGATGGTGATCCTTCTTATTTAAAAAAATGCTTGAGTGTGTATGAAAAAATAGGCATACCCGTAACAGGGATCCATTGCAGTGAAAAGGAAATGCCGATGAAAATCGGACAGCTCATCGATCATTACAGGCCGGATATCCTCGTTGTAACAGGTCATGATGCGTATTCAAAGGCAAAGGGGAAAAAATCTGATATCAATGCTTACAGGCACTCCAGGGAATTTGTGCAGGCGGTAAGGGAAGCGCGCAAGAAAGTACCGCATCTTGATCAGCTTGTCATTTTTGCCGGAGCATGCCAGTCACATTTCGAATCACTGATCCATGCTGGAGCCAACTTTGCCAGTTCTCCTTCCAGAGTGAATATTCATGCCCTTGACCCTGTATACATTGTGGCGAAGGTCAGCCTTACACCATTTATGGAAAGAATCAATTTATGGGATATCTTAAGAAATACACTGACAGGTGAAAAGGGACTTGGAGGAATCGAAACCCGGGGAGTACTGAGAACAGGAATGCCATACAATGACGAAGAATTAAATGAATCTTAATGAGCGGGCCGTTTTTATTATTTACGGCTTGTTTTTTTATGTTTGTTTGTAATAGGATATTTAGCATTTTTCGAGAAATTTCGCGAGGGGTCATTCGTCTATTTCCCAGGTAATGAACGGCAAGCTTATAAGCTTTCTAAAACCGATACATAATCTTTTCCAATTAAGGCAATCCTAAAATTGTTGAAAATTAGAAGAAAAAGTAGAACAAAACATATTGACATTTAAATTTAAACACTGTTATAATTTATATTTTTGTTTGACAGTATTGTGTCAGTGTGATATACTTAACATAGTGAGGTGGACCGAATGGCAAAAACATTATCAGATATTAAAAAAGCTCTTGATTCAAATCTTGGGAAAAGGCTCCTGCTAAAAGCAAATGGCGGGCGCAGAAAGACCATTGAACGCTCAGGAGTTCTGGCCGAAACGTATCCTTCAGTATTTGTGATTGAGTTAGATCAGGATGAAAATGCATTTGAACGGGTATCTTACAGCTATGCGGATGTTTTAACAGAAACGGTTCAAATTACATTCTATGAAGATACATCAGGACAGGTTGCTTTAAGCTAATAATATATATGACAGCGGGCGGTGAACAATTTGTTTACTGCTTTTTGTTTGCCCTTTTTCATAAAATAGCAGGACCCTTTCACATACTATACATACCGCAGTGCGAAAGGGGATGTTAATGTTGGGCAGAAGACGCGGCGTTATGTCAGATGGGTTAAAAGAAGAAATTGCGAAAGAGCTCGGCTTTTATGATGTGGTCCAAAAGGAAGGCTGGGGCGGCATCCGTGCGAAAGATGCCGGCAATATGGTTAAGCGGGCCATCGAAATCGCACAGCAGAACCTTCTTAACAAATAGCATTCGCACAGAATATGTTTAAGCATTAATATGCACTGCGTCTGCCGAGGCTTATGCCTCGGCATTTCTTCTTTCTAATAGCGATAACCTCTATATTCCAAGACACCTGAGCTTTTATGTTTATTTTGTGGTAAAATAGGACAAAAAATGGAGACGCTCTATGAGAAAAGCTTTAAGCCGCCGCTTATTGCCAAGTAAAATAAAGTCAATACTGAATGAAGGTATGGCTTTCCCTTCGAAACGAACCGGCAGGGCAAAGCACTTCGCTTGTGGAGCTGGACAGGAGTCCGATTCAAAGGAAAGAAGTAGGTGGAAATGTTGAAGGTCATGGTTAAGGCGCCTGCTAAAATCAATTTGTCATTGGATGTTTTACATAAACGGGAAGATGGCTATCATGAAGTGGAAATGATAATGACAACAATTGATTTAGCAGACCGCCTGGAATTAACACTTTTAGATAAAGATGAGATCAGGATTATCTCTCATAACCGTTTTGTTCCGGATGATCAGCGGAATCTGGCATACCAGGCTGCGCACCTTCTTAAAGAACGGTTTCAAGTAAAAAAAGGTGTGTCCATTACAATAGAAAAAATGATTCCGGTTGCGGCTGGCCTTGCCGGCGGCAGCAGTGACGCAGCAGCGGCCCTCAGAGGTCTTAACAAGCTGTGGGGTCTGGGGCTTTCATTGGATGAACTTGCTGAAATAGGGACGGAAATCGGTTCTGATGTTTCTTTTTGCGTATACGGAGGCACTGCATTAGCAACAGGAAGAGGAGAGAGAATTCAGGAGCTTCCTGCTCCTCCAACCTGCTGGGTCATACTTGCTAAGCCATTCATCGGCGTATCGACAGCGGATGTATACAGGAGACTCGATGTAGAGCAGGTGCAGCATCCAAATACAGAAGGAATGATCGAAGCGATCAATTCCGGCAGCTATGATGACGTATGCCGGAACATGGGGAATGTTCTCGAGGATGTCACACTGAATATGCACCCCGAGGTCCTGCAAATAAAAGACCAGATGAAACGATTTGGTGCGGATGCTGTCCTGATGAGCGGCAGCGGACCAACCGTGTTTGGGCTTGTGCATCATGACTCAAGAATGCATCGGATTTATAATGGCCTTAGAGGTTTTTGCGACCAGGTTTTTGCGGTCAGAATGCTTGGAGAAAGACATAAGCTTGATTAAATCCGTATATTAGTGGTATATTATCGTTAAAATATTCGGATTTAAATGGGGGTTCCACAATGAAATTTCGCAGAAGCGAACGGTTGATAGATATGACCAATTATTTATTGAACCATCCGCGTCAGCTGGTATCCTTAACTTTCTTTTCAGAAAGGTATGGTTCTGCCAAGTCTTCGATCAGTGAAGATCTCGCCATCATCAAAGAAACATTCGAGCAAAGAGGAATAGGCACGCTGCAGACTGTTTCCGGAGCAGCAGGCGGCGTCAAGTTCCATGTTAAAGTAACCGATGATGAAGCCCGGCCATTTATGGACGAGCTTTGCAGCTTAATTGCAAGCCCCGAAAGGCTTCTTCCCGGGGGCTACCTTTATATGACTGACATTCTCGGAGATCCTTTAATTGTTCAGCGTGCAGGCAGGCTTTTTGCCTCAGCCTTTGCGGATAAGCCCGTTGATGTGGTTATGACAGTAGCTACAAAGGGGATTCCGCTTGCTTATGCTGCCGCAAATTATCTCAATGTGCCCGTTGTCATCGTAAGACGTGACAGCAAGGTGACAGAAGGATCTACGGTAAGCATTAACTATGTGTCAGGCTCGGCTAAAAGGATTCAAACCATGGTTCTTTCGAAAAGAAGCCTGGCAGAGGGATCCAATGTCTTGATCATTGACGATTTTATGAAAGCCGGCGGAACGGTTAATGGCATGGTCAGTATGCTGGAAGAATTCAAAGCAAATCTGGCGGGCATTGCTGTCCTGGTCGAGGCGGAAAAAGCAGAAGAACGGCTGGTTGATGAGTACCTTTCTCTTGTGCGTCTATCTGATGTTGATGTGAGGGAAAAGAAAATCAATGTAAGTGAAGGCAACTATTTTAAAAAATAATCATATTTTTTAGGGGGAGAATTCATGAAAGTCATTCAAACGAATCAGGCACCGGCAGCAATTGGACCCTATTCTCAGGGGATCACCGTAAATAACCTATTCTACAGCTCAGGCCAAATTCCGCTTACAGCAGAAGGCGTTATGGTGGATGGGGATGTAAAAGAACAGACGCATCAGGTATTTAAAAACCTCCAGGCTGTGCTTGAAGAAGCTGGCGCGTCATTAAATACCGTGGTAAAAGCAACAGTATTTATCAAGGACATGAACGAATTTTCAGCCATCAATGAAGTGTATGGAGAATACTTCAGCACCCATAAGCCTGCACGCTCCTGTGTGGAAGTGGCACGCCTGCCGAAGGATGCCCTGGTGGAAATTGAAGTAGTAGCCCTTGTAAAATAAATAATAACCGCAGCTCACTCGCTCGTTCATGTAACGGGCGTTTTTTATTTGGAAAAATCTTTGAACAAAATATTCAAAAAATATTTTTAATTAAAGAAGGAGATTCAGGAAATATGTTGAATTTATACAATTAGGATTATATCTTCTCGAAAAGGTGGTGAACAGAATGGAAGTGACAGACGTAAGATTACGCCGCGTTAATACGGATGGACGTATGAGGGCAATTGCATCTATTACGCTGGATCATGAATTTGTTGTTCATGATATTCGTGTGATTGATGGAAATAATGGCTTATTTGTAGCCATGCCCAGCAAACGTACTCCGGATGGGGAGTTCAGAGATATCGCGCACCCAATCAATTCAGGAACGCGAGGTAAAATCCAGGAGGCTGTATTAGCCGAGTACCACCGTTTAGGTGAATTAGAAGTGGAATTTGAAGAAGCCGGTGCTTCCTAAGAAAATAAATCAACAAGGGCCTACTTCATAAGTAAGGCTCTTTTTTATTTCAGCTGTGGGAAAATCAAGCTCTAAGACCCCTAGTTAATGGCGGTGCTTAGGGCTTTTTTCTTTCTGTCCATTACCCTTTCTATAATAAAAATAAACCATTTCTTCAAAAAATACCGTTTATGGTAATGACAATTATTTGTACTTTGTCATCAATTCTTGAAATAAGAGCCCATTTAAGATATATTCGTTATGGATAAAAAGGTTAAAATGGAGGCCTGTAAATGTCTAATCGATACGCGGTTATTTTAGCCGCAGGCCAGGGAACAAGAATGAAGTCAAAGCTTTACAAAGTACTTCACCCTGTATGCGGCAAACCGATGGTTCAACATGTCGTTGATCAAGTTACAAAGCTTAACATAAAAGAAATTGTCACGATTACTGGGCACGGAGCAGAAATGGTGGAGCAGCAGCTTGGCTCAAGCAGCAAATATGCTCTTCAGGAGGAGCAGCTGGGCACCGCACATGCGGTTATGCAGGCCCGCGAAATGCTTGAAGGCAAAGAGGGTGTGACCATCGTAGTCTGCGGAGATACACCGCTCATCAGGCATGAAACGATGGAAGCACTTTTTAAGCATCATGAAGAGCTTTCTGCCAAAGCGACTATTTTAACAGCTCATGCGGAAAACCCATTCGGATATGGACGCGTGATCCGCAATGACATGGGGATGGTTGAAAAAATCGTTGAACAGAAAGATGCTTCTGACGATGAACGCAAGATAAAAGAAATCAATACTGGGACTTATTGCTTTGATAATAAGGCTTTGTTTGAAGCCTTGAACAAAGTAACAAATGATAATGTGCAGGGTGAATATTACCTTCCGGATGTAATTGAGATTCTGAAAAATGAAGGGGAGGTCGTTACGGCCTACCAGACAGCTGATTTTGGCGAGACTCTGGGTGTCAATGACCGGGTAGCCTTATCCCAGGCAGAATCATTCATGAAACAGCGGATTAATGAAGAACATATGCGTAACGGCGTGACCATTATCGATCCGTCAAACACATATATTGGTGCGGATGTGAAAATTGGCTCTGATACAGTTCTTTACCCTGGAACCATCATTTCCGGTAATACCATCATTGGTTCTGAGTGTGTGATCGGACCAAATACGGAGATTTCTGATTGCCATATTGGAGAAGGCACAGTGATCCGCCAGTCTGCAGCACATGACAGCCATATCGGTTCACAAGTGAATATTGGGCCGTTTGCTCACATTCGTCCGCAATCAGATATTCATGATGAAGTGAAAATCGGCAACTTTGTTGAAGTGAAGAAGTCTGTTTTCGGAAAAGGAAGCAAAGCCTCTCACCTGAGCTATATTGGCGATGCAGAAGTAGGCAAGGATGTTAACCTGGGCTGCGGCTCAATCACTGTTAACTATGACGGCAAAAATAAGTACCTGACCAAAATCGAAGATGGTGTATTCATTGGATGCAACTCCAATCTCGTGGCACCGGTAACGATTGGGGAAGGTGCATATGTAGCAGCAGGCTCGACGATTACTGAAGATGTGCCGGGAGAAGCCCTATCAATTGCCCGCGCACGCCAGGTGAACAAGGAAAACTACACGCAAAACTTAAACATTAAGAAATAAACCGAACTTTCTATTTGTTAGAAATAAATCGATGGAGGCCCAAAATGTCAAACCAGTATTTAGATCCAAATTTAAAGGTGTTCAGTTTAAATTCAAACCGCAAGCTGGCTGCAGAAATCGCCAATGTGATTGGTGTGGAGCTTGGTAAATGTTCCGTAACGCGCTTCAGCGACGGCGAAATCCAAATTAACATTGAAGAAAGCATCCGTGGATGCGATGTGTATGTGATCCAGTCTACGAGCTCTCCTGTCAATGAGCATTTAATGGAGCTTTTGATCATGATTGATGCTCTTAAGCGTGCATCTGCCAAGACCATCAACATCGTAATGCCTTACTATGGCTATGCCCGCCAGGACCGTAAAGCAAGAGCGCGTGAGCCGATTACAGCTAAGCTTGCAGCAAACCTTTTGGAAACTGCTGGTGCAACCCGTGTGATTACACTTGACCTGCATGCGCCGCAAATTCAAGGATTCTTCGATATTCCTATCGACCATTTAATGGGTGTACCAATCCTTTCTGATTACTTTAAGAACAAAATGATGGATGGCGACATCGTAATCGTGTCACCTGACCACGGCGGTGTAACACGTGCGCGTAAAATGGCTGATCGCTTAAAAGCGCCGATTGCCATCATTGACAAGCGCCGTCCAAGACCAAATGTGGCTGAAGTCATGAACATTGTAGGGAACATCGATGGAAAAACGGCCATCTTAATCGACGATATCATTGATACTGCCGGAACGATTACATTAGCAGCAAATGCCCTGATCGAAAACGGTGCATCAGAAGTGTATGCATGCTGTACACACCCGGTTCTATCCGGACCTGCCATCGAAAGAATTGAAAACTCAACCATCAAAGAATTGGTTGTGACAAACTCAATCACTCTTCCAGAAGAGAAGAAAACAGACAAGATTGTCGAACTTTCCGTAGCACCGCTAATCGGTGAAGCGATCATCCGCGTTCATGAAGAGCAATCTGTCAGCACTCTGTTTGATTGATTATAAAATAACTGCCCAGGCTTGCTGCAAAGCAAGCCTGATTTACGTTCTTTCTGAAAATAATAAATCTGTAAAAAACAAAAACGTTTAGACTTCCTCGTTTTAGGGCATTTTTTTATATAGACAAGACTATTTTTAAAATGAGGAAGGGGACGTTTTTATGACAGCTGTATTGCAGGCAAAAGAAAGAAAAGGTTCACGCAACTCTAACTTAACTTCACTGCGCAAGGAAGGGAATATTCCGGCCGTTGTGTATGGTTCAAAGCTGCAAAGCAAATCAATCTACTTAAGCGAAGCCGATTTTCTGAAGACGATAAAGGAAGTAGGCAGAAATGGCGTATTTTCATTGGATGTGGATGGAAGCAAGCATGAAGTGGTGCTTAGTGACTACCAATCTAATCCGATTAGAAATGCAATTGTCCATGCCGACTTTCTTGCGGTAGACATGAACAAGGAAATGACGGCAGATGTACGCGTCGTCTTAACTGGAGATGCAGCAGGTGTGAAAGATGGAGGCGTGATGCAGCAATCTATGCATGAAGTCTCAGTCACAGCGACACCAAATAATATTCCATCCTCTGTTGAAGTGGATGTAACGAACCTCCAGGTAAATGAGACCCTGACAGTCGCCGATATCAAAGCAAATCGCGGCTATGAAATAAACAATGAAGAAGACACGGTTATTGCTTCCATCCTTCCTCCAAGACAGGAAGAAGAAATCAACAGCGGTGAAGAACAGGAAGCGGGAACACCTGAAAATGAAGAAGGCAGAGAAACAACAGCAGATGAAGATAAATCAGGCGAAGAATAAGCTCGGGAGACGCTATTCTTACAGGGGCTTTGCATTATGGCAAGCCCCTGTTTGCTTGGGTTTGAAATGAGCTTGCATTTGCACGGCTTTTCACAGCCTGGGGCAGCTTTGGACAGAGGAAGCGGGAAACGAGTGGTTAGAGTCGGAACCTGGCTCAACTTCGGACACAAAAAGCGGGAAAAGTGTGGTTAGAGTCGGAACCTGGTTCAACTTCTGACACAAAAAGCAGGAAACGAGTGGTTAGAGTCGGAACCTGGTCCAACTTCTGACACAAAAAGCGGGAAACGGGTTGTTAGAGTCAGAACCTGGTTCAACTTCAGACACAAAAAGCGGGAAAAGTGTGGTTAGAGTCAGAACCTGGCCCAACTTCAGACACAAAAAGCGGGAAACGGGTTGTTAGAGTCGGAACCTGGCCCAACTTCAGACACAAAAAGCGGGAAAAGTGTGGTTAGAGTCAGAACCTGGTCCAACTTCGAACACAAAAAGCAGGAAACGCGCCCGCAGAGTCCGAACCTGACCCAACTTCGGACAGAGAGACCGAAAAAAAGAACCCGCAGAGTCAGAACAGGCAACCTCCAACCAGAATCTTCTTACCGAACCACACACTTTCTACTATAATAAAAAAGAGAATAGATTATGTCAGCGCACACGCCCGATAATTCGCGGGCTCACCTGCGCTTTTCTAATATGGGGTGAGAAAATGAAATTAATTGTAGGGCTGGGGAATCCCGGCAAGCAGTATGATAAAACGAGGCACAATATTGGCTTTGATGTGATTGATGTTTTGTCGGACCGGCTGAATATTCCTCTGAATCAGGCCAAGCTGAAAGGCGTATTTGGCACAGGGTATGTGAACGGGGAAAAAGTCTTTTTGCTTAAGCCTCTTACATATATGAATTTATCCGGAGAGTCCATCCGGGCTGTTATGGATTATTTCGAGATTAATGATGATGAACTTGTAGTCATCTATGATGATCTGGATCTTCCAGTGGGCAAGATTCGGCTCCGCCAAAAAGGGAGCGCCGGCGGCCACAATGGAATCAAATCGACCATCGCACATATGGGAACACAGGAGTTTAACAGAATCCGAGTGGGGATCGACCGTCCGCCAAGCGGCATGAAGGTGCCGGACTATGTGCTCGGCCGCTTCACGAAAGAAGAACAGGCCATCATGGACGAAACGGCTAAAAAGTGTGCAGATGCCTGTGAGGAATGGTTCAGAAAACCATTTTTACAGGTTATGAACGATTTTAACCAATAATCTTCATATTTTATTAATCTTTTCATAGAATAATGTATCTCACCTTTGGCGGCAGCGCCGGATGCGTGAATAAGTTCCCTGCCCGGAGTCCATACTAGGATATATGGACAGTTTAACGGGAGGGACAGGCATGGCTATTCATTATCATTGCCGTCATTGCGGAACAAAGATTGGTTCAATAGAGAACAGCTCTGTTTACTCAGAGCAGCTTGGCTTCCATAAGCTAAACGATCAGGAACGCCAGGAGATGATCTCGTATGATCAATCAGGAGATATGCATGTAAGAGCGATCTGTGAGGATTGCCAGGAATCACTTGAACGCAATCCGGATTATCATCAGCAGGACTTTATTATTCATTAACAAGCTTTGGAGGCAATCCAAAGCGTTTTTCTATTTCTGTTTTGAGGCATCATCAAATTTAATAGAAACCGTTCTATAGTTTCTTGTTGGATCCTTATTTTATTTAGTAAGATTAATGATAGGAAAATGGATTTTGCAGACTGTCAGTTCTCTGGCTCAATGGGGCCTGGAATGACATCTGCCTTTTGGCGGTTAAACTGCCGGAGCGCTTTTTAAAAATAAATGAATTTTTGAATATCGAGAACTGTCTGGCTCCAGCGCCTGCCCCCCTCGAGGAGTCGGGGGTGATCAAGGAGCTTGCGCTTTTCTAAAAAGATAAGAAAATATAACTTTTAACTTCGAGAACTGTCTAGCTCCAGCGCCTACCCCCTCGAGGAGTCGGGGGTGGGCAAGGCGCTTACGCTTTTCTTATAGGAGGGGCTTTCATGTTTGGTCTTAAAGAGATTATTAGCCGGCAGGATGATGTAAGTTCCATCTTGTCTGGCATTGAGGAAGGACTGAGGGAGCAGATGCTTGCCGGTTTATCAGGATCGGCACGCACCTTGTTTTTGTCTTCCATATATGAGCAATCGGGAAGGCCGATGCTTGTTGTAACGCACAACCTTCTGCAGGCACAGAAGCTATATGATGATATCGTCAATCTGGCAGGAGAATCAGAAGTGTTTTTGTATCCTGCCAATGAATTGATCGCAGCTGAAATGGGGATTGCAAGCCCCGAGTTAAAGGCCCAGCGGATTGAGGCTTTAAATTATTGGAGTACACATAAGACAGGTATCATGATCGTCCCGATGGCCGGGCTAAGAAAAATTCTTCCGCCTCCAAACCACTGGACACAATACCAGCTGTCTTTAAAAATAGGCGATGATTTGACTGATGATCAATTAAAAAGATTTGTTCAGATGGGCTATGTCCGTTCTGAGATGGTTTCTTCGCCAGGAGAATTCAGTGTCAGGGGCGGAATCATTGATATCTATCCACTGACTGAAGCAGACCCGGTAAGGATTGAGCTGTTTGATACGGAAGTGGATTCGATCCGGACCTTTTCTTTGGAGGATCAGAGATCAAAAGAAAAACTAACCGAGATTTCAATTGGCCCGGCAACTGAAATCCCTCTTGATTCAAAGCACTTCGAGACCATAATTGAAAAACTGGAAAAAGGCCTGGGATCAAGCCTGAAAAAATTGAAAGACGATAAAGCGAAAACGCAGCTTGCCCAGAATGTTGGCTATGAATTAGAACAGCTGCGAATGGGGAACAAGCCTGAACAGCTTTTTAAATACCTTTCGTTTGCCTTTGAGGAAGGAAGTAGTTTAGTAGACTATCTCCCTGCCAATGGCTTAATTTTCATTGATGAAATCAGCCGTGTTCAGGAAATGAACGACTCCCTTGATAAGGAGGAGGCTGAGTGGTATACAAGTCTCTTAGGCGAGGGCCAGATCATTCATGATGTGAAGGTATCCCACACCTTAAAAGAGTTTCTGCACCGCTCCAGGCATCCGATCACGTATATGTCTCTGTTCCTGAGACATGTACCGAATACCAACCCGCAAAACATCATTAATGTCACCTGTAAACAGATGCAGAATTTCCATGGACAGATGCATGTGCTGAAAAGCGAGCTGGACAGATGGAAAAAAGGCAGATATTCGGTCGTATTCCTGGGCCCTGATGAAGAGCGGATCAAAAAGCTGCAGAGAGTGCTTGAAGACTACGAGATTGAAGCGGCGTTTGTGAGTGAGAAGGACCCGGTTTTAACAGGGAAAATCCAAATTACAGAGGGCAGTCTGCAGACCGGCTTTGAGCTTCCAGGGCAAAAGCTGGCCGTTATTACGGAAGAAGAGCTTTTTAACAAACGGACGAAAAAGAAGGCCCGCAGGCAAAAGCTTTCAAATGCGGAAAGAATCAAAAGCTATTCCGAACTGAAGGTTGGGGACTATGTCGTTCACGTCAATCACGGGATCGGAAAATACCTGGGGATTGAAACCCTTGAGATTAATGGAGTCCATAAAGATTATCTCCATATCCGCTACCAGGGCAGCGACAAGCTGTATGTGCCGGTGGAGCAGATTGATCTTGTCCAGAAATATGTCGGCTCCGAAGCAAAAGAGCCTAAAATTTATAAGCTGGGCGGAAACGACTGGAAGAGGGTTAAGAAGAAGGTTCAATCATCTGTTCAGGATATTGCAGATGATCTGATCAAGCTTTATGCAGAGCGCGAGGCATCAAAAGGATTTGCCTTCAATCCGGATGGGGATATGCAAAGAGAGTTTGAAGCGGCCTTCCCTTACCAGGAAACAGAGGACCAGATCCGCTCCATCCATGAAATTAAGAAGGATATGGAGAGGGAGCGCCCGATGGACCGCTTATTATGCGGAGATGTGGGCTACGGGAAAACAGAAGTGGCCATTCGTGCAGCGTTTAAGGCGATTGCAGATGGAAAACAGGTTGCCATCCTCGTTCCGACGACGATCCTGGCTCAGCAGCATTATGAAACGATGAGAGAACGATTCCAGGATTATCCGATTGAAATTGGGCTATTAAGCCGATTCAGAACAAAAAAGCAGCAGACTGAAACGCTTAAGGGCTTAAAGGCAGGGACTATTGACGTAGTTGTCGGCACACACCGGATTTTATCGAAGGATATCCAGTATAGAGATTTAGGCCTGCTCATTATTGATGAAGAGCAGCGCTTTGGCGTGACACATAAAGAAAAGATCAAGCAGCTTAAGACCAATGTGGATGTCCTTACTCTGACAGCCACGCCAATCCCGAGAACCCTTCATATGTCAATGCTTGGCGTTCGGGACCTTTCAGTTATTGAAACACCGCCTGAAAACCGATTCCCGGTTCAGACCTATGTGATGGAATACAACGGTGCACTGGTTCGTGAAGCCATTGAAAGAGAACTGGCGAGGGATGGACAGGTCTATTTTCTATATAACCGGGTGGAGGATATAGAACGAAAAGCCGAGGAAATATCCATGCTGGTTCCAGATGCAAGGGTAACATATGCCCATGGGAAAATGACGGAAAATGAGTTAGAATCTGTTATGTTAAGCTTCCTTGAAGGCGAGGCCGATGTACTCGTCAGCACAACGATTATTGAAACAGGCGTAGATATTCCAAATGTCAACACGCTGATTGTCCATGATGCAGACAAAATGGGTCTGTCCCAGCTTTATCAGCTCAGGGGCCGGGTTGGCCGTTCCAACAGGGTTGCCTACGCGTATTTTACGTATCGAAAAGATAAAGTATTAACAGAAGTAGCTGAAAAGCGGCTTCAGGCCATAAAGGAATTTACGGAGCTCGGTTCAGGGTTCAAGATTGCCATGCGGGATTTATCCATCAGGGGTGCCGGCAATCTGCTTGGAGCCGAACAGCATGGATTTATCGACTCCGTCGGTTTTGATCTGTATTCGCAAATGCTGAAAGAAGCGATTGAAGAACGGAAAGATAAGCTGGATGGCATCGAGGAAAAGCCGGCTAAAATTGAAATCGATCTGGATGTTGATGCCTATATTCCTGATTTCTACTTGTCTGATGGCCATCAGAAAATTGAAATGTATAAGCGATTCCGCGGCATTTCCTCTCTTGAAGATGTAGAAGAGCTTCAGGATGAAATGATCGACCGTTTTGGCGAATATCCGGATGAGGTAGGCTACTTATTCCAGATTGCCGAAATGAAGGCTTATGGTGAACTGGCAGGAGTCGAGACAGTGAAGCAATCCAAACAGGAAGTGCTGATTCTTTTATCCGAAAAGGCCAGCGAACATATAGACGGCCAGAAAATTTTCCAGATCACCAGCAAATACGGCCGGATGATCGGCCTGGGCATGGATGGGAAGAAGCTGAAAGCAGTCCTCCATATTAAAGGCGTCAAAACAAATGAATGGCTCAACATTGCGTACGAAGTGATTAAAGGAATGCAGGAAGCGAAAAAGGAACAAGAACATCCAACTGCGTAATTCGTGGACACAGCCCTGTCAATAAAATGAAACATTAGTAATGTTTAACTCATTCTGATGAGGGTATTTTTAAGTGAAGGACCATTTGGAATGTTTATCCGGAAATGGAATGAATAACATCTACGAGAAAAAGTTTTTGTGCACGTATATAACTTTCCATATGAAAGATACTAAGTTCAAACATGGCGATGCATTCATTTTCTCCCAATTATGGATCATAGCCAGAAGAGGAAAGAGTAAGTGCGACAAGGCGCTTCCTCTTTTCTAAAAATCATCAGATGAAAGTGAGGCAACGTTGGATGAAAGCAACAGGTATAGTTCGTCGTATCGATGATTTGGGTCGTGTAGTCATTCCTAAAGAAATCCGCAGAACATTGCGTATTCGTGAGGGGGACCCGCTGGAGATTTTCGTAGATCGTGATGGAGAAGTCATCTTAAAGAAATATTCACCAATCAGTGAACTGAGCGATTTTGCAAAAGAATATGCAGAAGCATTATATGACAGCCTGGGAAATCCAGTGTTAATCTGTGACAGAGATACTTACATTGCTGTTGCAGGCGGTTCAAAAAAGGACTATTTAAACAAGAATATAAGCGATCTTGTTGAAAAAACAATGGAAGAACGCAGTTCAGTTCTGGTAAACCAGTCAGGCGATATTTCGCTGGTGGACGGGAATACTGAATCTTCCTCTGCTTATACAATTGGCCCTATCATTGCAAACGGCGACCCAATTGGTGCAGTTATCATTTTTGCAAAAGAGGATTCACTTGGCGACGTGGAACAAAAAGCAGTTGAAACAGCAGCCGGCTTCCTGGCCAGACAAATGGAATCATAAAAATGAATACTTAATGAAAGGGGTAGCGGAATGCTGCCTTTTTTCTTTGTTTAGGAAGCTATAAAATCGCCGCATGTTTATAACTTTGTGCATAAGTTTATCTACGTCTAGCTCCAGCGCCTACCCCCTCGAGGTCACAAGCTTGTCTTGTTTCGGCTCCTAGGGACTCGGGATCATAAGCCGTTTCCTTCCAGAAGGGAATACACCTTCTTACAGGAACCGTCTTATGCCTGTCGTCCCTAAGCAGTCGCCTCCACATTTCGGGCAATCTGCCCAGAAAGGTAAAGGACACCTTTCCGTGCAGCTCGTCTTGTGCTTGAGTCCCCCAGGATGGGGGTCATGCAGACGTTGCCACAGGACGTGGCGTTCTTAGTCTGCGTTCATTCGTGAGCAAGGCGCTTGTGCTTTTGTTCTTGGCGTGTAAACTCAGTGTCACAGTGCACAAAGAAGCATCCGCGCACAACCGAAAAATCCCGCACAAAGCCCCAATATGCTATAATACTTTCGAATTCAATTGGAAGGAGATGGGCAACCTGAGGCCCGTTCAGACATCCGGCGATTTGTTTAGAGGTGCGTTTATCCTGACGGTCGCTGCCCTGATCACAAAAATTTTAAGCGCAATTTACCGGGTCCCCTTTCAGAATATTGTCGGGGATGTGGGGTTTTATATATATCAGCAGGTTTATCCGTTCTATGGAATCATCATTGTGTTATCTACATACGGGTTTCCGGTCATTATTTCTAAACTTTATGCCGAACAGGCTGCTTTAAAGAAAGAGCAGGATATTCAAAATTTATTTGCTGTATCTGCCTTTGTTCTATTCATAATAGGTTTTATCGGGTTTTCCACCCTGTACTGGGGTTCAGAATGGCTGGCAGTCAGGATGGGCGATCCGCAGCTGGCAATTCTGCTCAGAGTGGTAGCAGCTGTGTTTCTTATTTTTCCAGTCCTGTCTCTTTTCCGGGGGTATTTTCAAGGGAAAGGGGACATGGTTCCAACCGCGGTTTCCCAGGTAGGAGAACAGCTTGTCAGGGTTGTTACGATCCTGCTTGCCGCTTATCTGCTGGTTAAGGGAGGAAATTCTCTCTACATGGTGGGAGGCGGGGCCATGTTCGGGGCTGTTACCGGGGGAGTCATCGCCGTCCTGATTTTGATTACCTTTTTTTATATTAAAAAAAGAAATAGCCTGCCGTCCGCCATTTCAATTGATTTTAAACAAGGCGGCAAGCTGGCCAAAACGATTATCATACAGGGATTTGCTATCTGCATCAGCAGTCTGGTGCTTATTTTCATTCAGCTGGCAGATTCGTTTAATCTATACTCGCTCCTCTTGGCATCCGGAATTGAAGGGGAAGAGGCCAAGGCGCTAAAAGGCGTGTATGACCGCGGACAGCCTATTGTCCAGCTGGGCATTGTTGTGGCAACATCCATGTCCCTGTCGCTGGTGCCGCTCATTTCCAAAGAAAAAATGAGAAATCAGCCCGCATTCCTTTATAGTAAAATCAGACTTGCCCTTCAAATCGGCATTCTGGTTGGAGCTGCCGCAACCGTTGGGCTCTGGAATATCATAAAGCCTGCAAATATTATGCTGTTTGAAAACTCATCAGGATCGGATGTCCTGGCGATTCTCAGTCTGCTGATTTTGCTGAGCAGCCTGATCATCACCATTACCGGCATTTTACAGGGACTTGGGTTCATCTTTTTCCCGGCAGGAGCCATTCTGCTTGGATTTGCGGCAAAACTCGTCCTGAATACGCTATTGGTGCCATCATACGGCACAATCGGTGCAGCCGTGGCATCATGCATAGCTCTTACGGCCGTCCTCATGCTTCTTATAGCAAAGCTTCAGGTATACTTGAAAATTTCATTGATTTCACTGCGCTTTCTATTTGCGGCTGGATTCGCAGCACTTATGATGTCAGTTGTTCTGCAGCTGTACCTGCACGCCACAGCACTGCTGCCCATCCCGGAACCGGGCAGAATGTTTTCCGGATTCCAGGCATTGAGCGGTGTAGCGCTCGGAGGCTTTACGTATTTGTATATCATGTTTAAAGGCAATACTTTTAAAGAGGAAGAGCTTGCTTTGCTGCCGCTTGGAAGCAAACTTATGTTCTTGCTTCCCAAAAAGACTAGGAGATGAATCGCTTTATGAAAAAAATAACCATTCTCGGACTTGGAGCAGGAGATCTGGATCAGCTTCCTTTTGGCGTATATCGACAGCTTACAAATACAGGGGCTCTTTACCTGCGGACTAGAGAGCATCCGGTTCTGCGTGATCTCGAACAAGAAGGGCTGACGTATCAGTCTTTTGATCATATCTACGAAAAGCATGAGCAGTTTGAAGAAGTATATGAGGAGATTTGTGAATTTCTCCTGAATGAAGCTCTTGCCAAAGAGATTACATATGGAGTTCCAGGGCATCCGCTTGTTGCGGAGCGTACGGTGCAGCTTCTCATAGAGCGTGCGCCGCAGAGAGGCATTGAGATTATCATTGGAGGAGGACAAAGCTTCCTGGATCCACTATTTCAGGCTTTGAAGATCGATCCCATCGAAGGTTTTCAGCTTCTCGATGGAACCGATCTGAAAAGGGATGAGATTCAGGTCGCACAGCACGTCATCATTGGACAGGTTTATGACCAGTTTATTGCGAGTGACGTCAAGCTGACATTGATGGAAAAGCTCCCTTACGATTACGAGGTTTATATTGTAACAGCTGCTGGAAGCAGCGAAGAAGTGATCAAAAAGGTGCAGCTGCATGAAATGGATCATAATATGGAGCTGAATAATTTAACTTCCGTTTATGTGCCCCCTGTAAAAGATGAGGCTGTCCTCTATAAAGACTTTTCTAAACTGCGCAGCATTATCGCTGAATTGCGCGGACCAAACGGCTGCCCATGGGATAAAAAGCAAACCCATGAATCATTAAAGAAATATTTAATCGAAGAAGCCTATGAGCTGATTGAAGCGATTGATAATGAAGATAGCGAGCATATGACGGAAGAACTGGGCGATGTCCTTCTCCAGGTGCTGCTTCATGCTCAAATCGGCGAGGATGAAGGCTATTTTGCCATCGATGATGTGATTGAAGGCCTTTCCGAAAAAATGGTCCGCCGTCATCCCCATGTCTTTGGAGATGTGCAGGCAGAAAATGAAGAAGATGTCCTGAAAAATTGGCAGAGCATTAAGCAGGAAGAAAAGGGTGAAAAACAGGAATCCAAGATGGATTCTGTCCCGAAATCATTCCCGAACTTAATGAGAGCAGCTGAAATTCAGAAGAAAGCAGCAAAAGTCGGCTTTGACTGGAAGGAAGTTGAGCCTGCCTGGGAGAAGGTAAAAGAAGAGATTGCCGAATTCGAGAAGGAAGCCGCGGACTTCAGCCCGGAGATGGAGCCGGAATTTGGCGATATCCTGTTCGCTCTTGTGAATATTGCACGTTTTTATAAAATCGATGCCGAAGAAGCTGTGAGAAAAACAAATGAAAAATTCATCCGCCGTTTTAAGTATTTGGAAGAACGGGTAATGATGAGCGGCAGAAAATTTGAAGACTTTACGCTCGAACAGCTCGATGAATTCTGGAATGAGGCAAAATCAAAAGGCTATTAATAGAGGAGTGGCGTTACATGAGATTAGATAAATTTTTAAAAGTATCAAGACTTATCAAAAGAAGAACATTGGCAAAAGAGGTCTCCGATCAGGGAAGGATCACGATAAACGGACAGCAGGCAAAAGCAAGCTCCACGGTTAAAGTGGGAGATGAACTTCAAGTCCGCTTCGGCCAGAAGCTGGTAACGGTCAAGGTGGAACGCCTGCAGGAAACGACCCGCAAGGAAGAAGCAGCCGGCATGTACTCGATTGTAAAGGAAGAAAAAGTGGAATCAGAAGCATAAGGCTTATGAACTCCCGCTTTTTTTATATTATCAGAATCTATATCATTGAACTTCGATAACTGTCTAGCTCCAGGCGCCATCGTCTCGAGGTATCCGTCTAAAAGGTTAAAGAACAACCTTTCAGCCGGCTCGTCTTATGCTTGTCGCCGAAAGGCGGGCGCCTTGCGCTTTTCTTGATGGCTTGTTCTATTTTAATCCCCCCATTCATAAACATGTACAAAAAGGTTGTACTATGTGATTGCGGGGGATGAATAATGAGTCAATATTATGAGTCAAATTCAAACAAAACCAATGCTCAGGAACATGATGTTATTATGAGAGGCAGAAGGCTGATTGATATTACGGGTGTTAAACAGGTGGAAAGCTTTGATAATGAAGAGTTTTTGCTGGAGACGGTGATGGGGTTCCTTGCGATTAGAGGGCAGAATCTGCAGATGAAGAATCTGGATGTGGATAAGGGAATTGTTTCCATCAAAGGGAAGGTATTTGACCTTGTTTATATTGATGATCAGAATGGAGATAAAGCTAAAGGTTTCTTTAGCAAGTTGTTCCGATGACACTGACCACTCAATTTGTGACCATGCTGGCGATGATTGGCATGGGAAGTGTATTTGGGGCTGCCCTTGATACGTATAATCGTTTCCTGCAAAGGACGAAGCGGAAAAGCTGGCTTGTTTTCATTAATGATATTCTTTTTTGGATCGTACAGGGTCTGGCAATCTTCTATATTTTATTCCTGGTGAATAAGGGTGAACTGAGGTTTTATATTTTCATTGCTTTGCTGTGCGGGTTTGCCGCTTATCAAAGTTTATTTAAGAAAATGTATCTGCGGGTATTGGAGATATCCATCCGAATGGCGATCTCCATATACCGCTTTTTCGTGAAGACCTTAACTTTGCTCGTCTATAAACCCATCCAGGGTCTGATTATGGCGTTAATTGCGATTGCTGTCATGCTTGGAAAAGGACTTTATTCCCTTTTAAAAGTCATTCTTCGAGTCTTTTGGTTCACATTGAAGATCGTATTTCTGCCTGTCAAATGGATTTTGTCACTTTTGTGGAAACTTTTGCCGAAAAAGATTAAAAAAACAGTCGAGAAGTTATATAATAAATTGGCAGGATATTTACAGCGGATAAAGAATTATGTTTTAAAATGGACAGCTAAGTGGAAAAAACCTAAAGAGTAAGGAGGGAGTGCGGAAATGAGTGTCACCAAGAAGAAAAATGTAGCCAAAATGGAAACAAGCTATGTCAAACAGCAGGAAGCAGCAGAGATCAGTGCCGGCCGGAAGAAAAAGCTATTATTTCGCAGATTAGCAGCATTTTTCACACTGGCAGCCGTCGTTTCATTCTTTATGATCACAACACTCGTTTCGCAGTCTGCTGCTCTGGAAGAAAAAGTGGAAGAGAAAACCAGGCTGGATCAGGAGCTTTCTGACCTGAAGAAAAAAGAAGTTATGCTCGAGGAAGAAATTGTTAAGCTGAATGATGATGAGTATATCGCGAAGCTTGCCCGCAAAGATTATTTCCTATCTGACAATAACGAAATCATTTTCAACCTCCCTGAAGAAGAGACAGAAAAAGAAAAAAAGAAAGAAAAAAAGGCCGACTGACGCTATATTGACACTTTTTTTTTGGTTTCTGTATAATATATAAAAAGTTTCACTTTAAATCTTTCAAGGAGGCAGTTTTTTTAATGTCAATCGAAGCAGGCAGCAAGTTAACAGGAAAGGTCACAGGCATTACAAATTTCGGAGCATTTGTGGAGCTGCCGGAAGGCTCAACCGGTCTGGTGCACATAAGTGAAGTCGCTGACAAGTATGTAAAAGATATTAATGAGCACCTAAAAGTGGGTGACATGGTTGAAGTGAAAGTCATTAATGTCGAAAAGGACGGCAAGATTGGATTATCCATCAAAAAGGCAAAAGACCGGCCTGAGCGTTCTGAAAGACCTGAAAGAGGAGACAGAAAAGAATTCAGACCGAATTCCAATTCTGGCCGCCCTCGCCATAATCGACCAAACGACCATCGCCCTAAAGAAAACTTTGAAGCCAAAATGGCCCGTTTCCTGAAGGACAGCGAAGATCGTCTGTCATCGCTAAAACGCCATACTGAATCCAAGCGCGGAGGAAGAGGAGCTAAGCGAGGCTAACTTGCTGCTGATCGATCTATATAGCAGGATGAAAAACAAGTCCGGTTGGGCTTGTTTTTTTATGCTGTTTAACGCAAATTCAGCCATCAAAAAAACGCCAGCCTAAGGCTGACGCTCTTTTGAAATGACCCGTACGGGATTCGAACCCGTGTTACCGCCGTGAAAGGGCGGTGTCTTAACCGCTTGACCAACGGGCCGGGATAATAAATTTAGGCAACGCGCTTCCGCATTTCTCTGATAGCGGCGGAGGGGATCGAACCCCCGACCTCACGGGTATGAACCGTACGCTCTAGCCAGCTGAGCTACACCGCCAAATTTCAATAGATTACTAGATGTGCTCTGAAGCACAAGATTTATAATACAAATTTTTAAAAAGGAAGTCAATAAGATATTAAAAGAAATATGTCGTAACTCTCACTTGCCTCTTCGTCAATTTCTTCCATGCTTCGCTTTTCGCAGAAAGCTGTCATTCCAACGGTTTGTTTACTTTTTTTGTCAGAACTAAGCTGAACCTCAGGAAGCTCCATTTTAAATCTTGTTATCTATCCCCATATATAGTGGAAAACCGTCGAACGAAAAGCCGGGGCTTGTCCGCTATTTTGACAAACTTCTGGAGCGCTTGATTTTATAATTGTCAGCAACGATAAAAATATGGGGAGTGTAGTTTAATGGAAAAGGTAGAAAGGAATGTAATGGAGCCGATCGGGGAAGTGCCCTTCAACAAACCGAAACTGGATATTGCCAAAGGCTTAAAAAAGCTCCAATCAGGGCTGGAGAATTTCTTTCTGAAAAAAGGCTATGTTCTGCTGATCATTGGCTTTTTGCTTGGAAGAGCCTTGATATTGGCGAAGCTTACCCCATTTAGCCTTCCGTTTTTTGCAGCGGTTTATTTCATACGAAGAGATAAGGCGCCCCTGGCACTGGTGGGATTAATGGCAGGAGCCGCCACATTATCCATATCCAATGCGGTATCCGCTTTTGGAATCACCTTTATCTTTTTATTCGCTTTCCGGGTCTCAAAGAAATGGCTGTCTAATGAAATCAGGGCACTGCCTTTTTATGTATTTTTCACTCTCCTGGCAGGCAAGCTCCTGGAGGCCTTCATTATGAAGGGGCAGCTGACTTTATATGATGGCATGATGGCCGGAGTCGAGTCGAGCCTTGGCTTCATCCTGACACTTATTTTTCTGCAGGGACTGCCGCTGCTTTCTATAAATAAACGCAGACAATCACTGAAAACCGAAGAAATCGTCTGCCTGATCATTATGCTGGCTTCTGTCATGACGGGAACCATCGGCTGGACGGTCTATGATCTTTCGGTCGAGCATATTATGTCACGCTACCTTGTCCTGCTCTTCGCCTTTGTGGCAGGAGCTACAGTCGGTTCTACAGTAGGGGTGGTAACCGGCCTGATCTTCTCCCTTGCGAATATATCGAGCTTTTATCATATGAGTCTGCTTGCTTTTGCGGGCCTTTTAGGAGGCCTTTTGAAAGAAGGCAGGAAGGTTGGAGTGGCATTCGGCCTGCTGGTTGCGACACTCCTGATGGGCATGTATGGAGAGGGCAGCGGAAACCTCATGAAAACTCTGTCAGAAACAGGTGCGGCCATTCTCTTATTTTTACTGACACCGCAGGCACTTACAATGAAATTGGCTAAGCAAGTCCCGGGAACGCCTGAATATGCCGCTGAGCAACAGCAATATATGAGAAAAATGCGTGATGTGACGGCACAGCGCGTTGCCCAGTTTTCGAGCGTCTTTCAGGCTCTTTCCAAAAGCTTTTCCTCCCATGATGAACCGTCCCAATGGGAAGAAGACAGTGACAGGGAAGTGGATTATTTCTTAAGCAATGTAACGGAAAAAACCTGTCAGACCTGCTTTAAGAAGGATCACTGCTGGTCAAAGAACTTTAATACAACCTATGACTATATGATGGATATTATGCATGATGTGGACAATAACGAAGGTGCCCTTTCTCCAAAGCTTGCGAGGGATTGGGAAAAGTACTGCACAAGATCGAAAAAAGTGACAGAAGCCGTTCAGCAGGAGCTGACTTATTATAAAGCGAACCAAAAACTGAAGAAACAGGTTCAGGAAAGCAGGAGGCTGGTAGCCGACCAGCTTAAGGGTGTTTCGGAGGTGATGGGTGACTTTGCCAAGGAAATTCAGAGAGAGCGGGAAAATCATCATAAACAGGAAGAACAGATCCTTGAAGCGCTTCAGGAGTTTGGCATTCATATCGAGCAGGTGGAAATCTACAGCCTGGAGCAGGGAAATGTCGACATTGATATGACCATCCCATACTGCCAGGGACATGGGGAATGTGAAAAGCTCATTGCACCGATGCTATCTGATATTTTGGGAGAAACGATATTAGTAAATTCAGAGGAATGTGCCGCGTTTCCGAATGGATACTGCCATGTAACTTTCCGGTCAGCCAAGGCTTTCGTGGTTGAAACAGGTGTTGCACATGCAGCGAAGGACGGGGGCTTAGTGTCTGGGGACAGTTATTCCACCATCGAGCTGGGCTGCGGAAAGTATGCGATTGCCATCAGTGATGGAATGGGCAACGGGGAAAGGGCCCACGCAGAAAGCCAGGAAACACTTCAGCTTCTGCAAAAAATTCTTCAATCGGGCATTGAAGAGCAGGTTGCGATTAAATCCGTCAATTCCGTTCTTTCTTTACGGACCACAGACGAAATTTTCTCCACATTGGATCTGGCCATGATTGATCTGCAGAATGCCGACGCAAAATTTTTGAAAATTGGATCAACTCCAAGCTTCGTAAAAAGAGGTCCTAAGGTAATGAAAATTCAGGCAAGCAACCTCCCGATGGGCATCATTCAAGAATTTGATGTCGATGTGGTCAGTGAGCAGCTTAAAGCCGGTGATTTATTGATCATGATGAGTGATGGCGTGTTTGAAGGGCCGAAGCATGTGGAGAACTTTGATTTGTGGATGAAGCGCAAAATATCCGAGCTGAAGACGGACGATCCTCAGGAAGTGGCCGATCTCATTATGGAAGAGGTGATCAGGTCAAGGTCCGGAAATATAGAGGATGATATGACGGTTGTGGTCTCCAAGGTTAAGCACAATACACCGAAATGGACAAGCATCCCTGTGCATGCCATCCGCCAAAAAGCCAACTGATTAATTTGCTCATCATGATGCGTTTATATGTATATTTCCTCTCCAAACAGTCGAAAATGCTAACAACTCATATGTGGAGGGGAGTTTCAAATGAAAACAGGAACACTGAAGCAGATTTTACTGATAACGGATGGCTGTTCAAATCAGGGTGAAGATCCCATTGCCATGGCGGCACTCGCCAAGGAGCAGGGAATAACCGTGAATGTAATCGGAGTCATGGAGCAGGATGTCATTGATGAACAGGGAATGAACGAAATTGAAGGAATCGCCATGTCAGGAGGCGGAGTCAGTCAGGTAGTCTACTCTCAGCAGCTTTCCCAGACGGTACAGATGGTGACAAGAAAAGCCATGACTCAGACCCTTCAGGGAGTGGTGAACAAAGAGCTCCAGCAGATTCTGGGCGGTTCGAAAACGATGGAGGACCTCCCGCCTGATCAGCGCGGCGAAGTGATGGAGGTCGTAGATGAATTGGGTGAGACGGTCGAGCTTGAAGTGCTGGTCCTCGTGGATACCAGTGCAAGCATGAAACATAAGCTCCCGACCGTTAAGGAAGCCCTGCTGGATCTGTCCTTAAGCCTTAATGCCCGCTCTGGTGATAACCGATTTTCTGTATTCGTATTTCCCGGGAAAAAGAAAGATGTCGAAAAATTGCTGGATTGGACACCGAATCTTGAATCGCTCACCAGCATATTCTCGAAATTGACAACAGGCGGAATTACGCCAACAGGCCCGGCCATTCATGAGGCACTAAACCATTTCAAGAAAAAACGTTCATTAAGGAGTCTGCTTTCCCGTGATGATGAATCATTCTTTGAAGAGTCAGTGTAAAGTAAGCCCTGGTACTGTGATTGAAGGAAAGTGGCACCGCAGCCGATATACCATTATTAAAGAATTGGGGTATGGTGCTAATGGGATTGTGTATCTCGCCAAAAACCAAAATCAGCAGGTTGCTTTGAAAATGAGTGATAACGGGATGTCCATCACGTCCGAGGTGAACGTCCTTAAATCCTTTGCAAAGGTCCAAGGCTCTGCCCTCGGGCCTTCTTTGCTTGATGTCGATGATTGGGAACGAAGGAGCGGTAAGGTTTCATTCTATGTAATGGAATATATACAGGGTCCTGATTTGCTGACATTCATACAGCAGAAGGGGCCATCCTGGACTGGTGTATTAATTGTACAGCTCCTGAATGATCTGGATGCATTGCATAAAGCGGGCTGGGTGTTCGGTGATTTAAAGCCGGATAATTTGATTGTAACAGGCCCTCCATCGAAAATACGCACCATTGATGTGGGCGGCACCACCATTCAGGGCAGGGCAATAAAGGAATTTACCGAGTTTTATGATCGCGGCTATTGGGGGCTCGGCACCAGAAAGGCTGATCCAGCCTATGATCTCTTTGCTGCAGCTATGATTTTAATCAATACGGCCTATCCAAAAAGGTTTGCCAAGACAACAGGTGACCTTAAACAGCTAAAAATGATGATCCGCCAAAAGAAAGAACTGCTTAAATACGAGGATGTTATTCTGAATGCATTGCAGGGCCATTATAGCTCAGCCGGTGAAATGAGAAACGATATGCTCCAGCTCACACGTGCAAATCCGGCGCAAAGGACGACGGTAAGCAGGAATTCCGGACAAACCGCCAGCCCTCAGCCTGCCAGCAGGCACAGACAAAGGCAGAAAAAAAAGAAAGGGAGCTTCTTTGAAACCCTGCTGATTACCCTTATTGTAAGCCTGCTATATTTCTTATATATTTATGGGCAGCTGCTTTGAAAATGAAATAAATGAAACTTTCTTTTCGTTGATCCGTATTATAAGCTTAATCCCTTTTGATATTTACCCTTTAATAATGATATGCTTTTCTATAGGAAGGATTATGCTGCCCTTTGCAGGGGTAGTAGTAAATATATTTAATTTGGATAAGGAAGAAGCCTATGCTCGAAGAGAAAGTGAGTGCTTTCCTTAAGAAAAAGGGATTAGATTTAAAAAACAAAAAAATAGTAATCGGTGTATCAGGAGGGCCGGATTCCATCGCCCTGCTCCATTATTTTTGGAGCAGGCAGCGGCATTATCAGACAGAAGTAATTGCCGCACATGTCGATCATATGTTCAGAGGCGAAGAATCCCTTCAGGACGCCATGTTTGTGAAGGATTACTGCAGGGACAAAGCCATTCCGTTTGAAATGGAAAGAGTGAATGTGCCTGAGTATATGGAGAAGTCCGGGAAGAGTTCACAGACCGCTGCCAGGGATTGCCGCTACAGCTTCTTTCAAAGAACAGCCGAGAAATATGGGGCAGACTATATAGCGCTTGGACATCATGGCGACGATCAGGTTGAAACCATCTTAATGCGTCTCACAAGGGGAAGCGCCGGCAGCGCAAGAGCAGGGATCCCCTTCAAGCGTCCATTTGGCGATTATACGATCATCCGCCCTTTCCTGTGCTTGAATAGAGCTGAAATCGAAAGCTTCTGCCTGAAAGAATGCCTGAACCCCAGGCGGGATCCAAGCAATGAAAAAGGCATATACAGCCGCAACCGTTTCAGGCAGGAAGTGCTCCCATTCCTGAGAAAAGAAAACCCTCAGGTGCATGAGCATTTTCAAAGATTTAGTGAAGATTTGCAAAGTGATGAAGCATATCTGCAGGAATTAACCGTCCATAAAATGAATACAGTAATGAAAAAGAATGCCAATGAGGAAATTAGTGTGGATATCGATGCTTTTGAGGCAATGCCAATGCCTTTACAAAGAAGAGGGATTCAACTAATATTAAACTATCTTTATAAGGAAAGGCCGGCATCGTTAGCGGCATCTCATATAGAGAGTATTTTTTCCTTAATGAAAAGTCCTCATCCATCGGGAAATTTAGATTTTCCAGGCGGTTTACATATTGTACGCTCCTACCGGCAATGCCACTTTTTATTCCCGAAGGAACCTGTACAATCCTATCGATATGAAATCTTCAAACCTGCAAGCATTAAACTCCCAAACGGCGGATCGATTATCCTTGAATATGCTGACTGTCCTGATGGAATTCTAAATAATGATACCCTGGCAATAGACAGGGAGAGTGTTTCTTTTCCAATCATTATCAGGACAAGAGAAAAGGGAGACCGCATGACGCTTAAAGGAATGCAGGGGTCGCGGAAGATTAAGGACATTTTCATCGATCATAAAATTCCGCTGCATGATCGGAAAACCTGGCCAATCGTGACAGATGCACAAGGCAGGATCCTATGGGTGCCTGGTTTGAAGAAATCGCATGATGATAGGCAGCAGCAATCCTGCACCAGCTATATTATTTTAAAATACATAAAGCAATGATCTTCTAGGGGGCACATTAAATGATGAAAAATGACATTGAAAAAGTACTGATTTCAGAAGAGGAGCTGCAGGATAAGATTAAATCCCTTGCTGCCGAACTTACTGAAGAATACCAGGACCGATTCCCGCTTGCCATTGGAGTTTTAAAAGGGGCAATGCCTTTCATGAGCGACCTTTTAAAGCGTGTGGATACATATCTTGAGATGGATTTCATGGATGTATCGAGCTATGGAAATTCCATGGTATCTTCAGGAGAAGTAAAAATTCTGAAAGACCTTGATACTTCTGTTGAAGGCAGAGATATTCTGATCATTGAAGATATCATTGACAGCGGTTTGACACTCAGCTACCTGGTTGAGCTTTTCCGCTACAGAAAAGCGAAAAGCATTAAGATTGTAACACTGCTTGACAAGCCAACTGGAAGAAAGGCTGATATCAAAGCTGATTATGTAGGATTTATAGTTCCTGATGAGTTCGTAGTCGGCTATGGCCTTGATTATGCGGAAAAGTACCGCAACCTTCCATATATTGGAGTGCTTAAGCCGGAAGTATACAGCAATAACGATTAAGGAAATCCTAAGTATGATCTTGGATTAAAGCCCTTTACTGAAACAAGAATCACCCGGTTTTAAGAAGTCTAATTCCTTGTATTGGCACAATTTTCTATGATACTATACACTATAGTTTGTTTACCGTGGGAGGAGGTAAGGGATGAATCGGATCTTCCGGAATACCATCTTTTATTTATTAATATTTTTAGTCATTATTGGAGTTGTCAGCTTCTTTAACGGCAACAATGAACCAACGGAGCACATCTCTTATAATAAATTTGTTGATCACTTGGAAAGCGGCGATATCACGTCTATTTCCCTTCAGCCTGAGAGAGGTGTTTTTGAAGTACGGGGTCAGCTTGAGGGATATGAGGAAGGCAAATACTTCCTGACTTATATCATGAACAATGATAATATCCTTGACCGTGTGGATCAATTAGCCCAGACATCGGATGTCGATGTTATGCCGGCTAAAGAAACAAGCGGCTGGGTTACATTCTTTACGTCAATCATTCCTTTCATCATCATCTTCATACTATTCTTCTTCCTGCTGAACCAGGCGCAGGGCGGAGGCAGCCGTGTGATGAACTTCGGCAAAAGCAAAGCCAAGCTGTATGATGAAAGCAAAAAGAAAGTGCGCTTTAAAGATGTTGCAGGCGCCGATGAAGAAAAGCAGGAGCTTGTTGAGGTCGTTGAATTCCTTAAAGACCCGCGCAAGTTTGCTGAATTGGGAGCCAGAATTCCCAAAGGGGTTCTTCTTGTGGGACCTCCGGGAACAGGTAAAACCTTGCTTGCACGGGCAGCTGCCGGTGAAGCGGGCGTTCCGTTCTTCTCTATAAGCGGTTCTGACTTCGTTGAAATGTTCGTCGGTGTGGGTGCTTCCCGTGTCCGCGACTTATTCGAAAATGCGAAAAAGAACGCACCATGTATTATTTTTATCGATGAAATTGATGCTGTAGGGCGTCAGCGTGGTGCCGGCCTTGGGGGCGGACATGATGAACGCGAGCAGACCCTAAACCAGCTTCTTGTTGAAATGGATGGATTTGGAGCAAATGAAGGAATTATCATCATTGCTGCCACTAACCGTCCGGATATTCTTGACCCGGCATTATTGCGTCCGGGACGTTTTGACAGACAGATTACGGTTGATCGCCCGGATGTTAAAGGCCGTGAAGCGGTGCTTAAAGTGCATGCCCGCAACAAGCCTTTAGATGAGTCGGTTAACTTAAAGAGCATTGCGATGCGTACTCCTGGATTCTCGGGTGCAGACCTTGAAAATCTATTGAATGAAGCAGCGCTTGTAGCTGCCCGCCGCAATAAGAAAAAAGTCGATATGGAAGATATCGATGAAGCAACAGACCGCGTGATTGCGGGACCAGCCAAGAAGAGCCGTGTTATTTCCCAAAAAGAAAGAAACATCGTTGCTTTCCATGAAGCAGGTCATACAGTCATCGGTTTAGTGCTTGATGAAGCAGAAATGGTTCATAAGGTTACAATCGTGCCGCGCGGCCAGGCCGGAGGATATGCAGTAATGCTTCCGAAAGAAGACCGCTACTTCCAGACGAAGCCTGAGCTCCTCGACAAAATTGTCGGATTGCTTGGCGGACGTGTGGCTGAAGAAATCGTCTTTGGTGAAGTAAGCACAGGTGCCCATAATGACTTCCAGCGTGCGACAGGCATTGCCCGCCGCATGGTAACCGAATTCGGAATGAGCGACAAGCTTGGACCATTGCAGTTTGGACAGTCTCAGGGCGGCCAGGTATTCCTTGGACGTGACTTCCATAATGAACAGAATTATTCAGATGCAATCGCATATGAAATCGATCTTGAGATCCAGCGCATTATCAAGGAATCCTATGAAAGAGCAAGAAAGCTCTTAACAGAAAACCGCGATAAGCTGAATCTGATCGCCAATACTTTGCTTGAAGTTGAAACGCTTGATGCGGAACAAATCAAGCACTTATCAGACCATGGCAGACTGCCTGACCGTCCAGCAACTTCCATTTCAACGGATGAAGATGTGAAAGTAAACATCAGCATCAAAAAAGAGGATCCTGCTGAAACAGGCGAAATCCCTGAAACCAGGGAAGGCTCAAGCCCCGCAGAAGCGGATGTGCCTCCTGCCATCGACGAAGAACGCAAAGACAAATAATAATCGAAAAGCGCCTCCAGGGGCGCTTTTTTTTTGACGAAAAATATCAATTCCCAGACCGCCCGGAATTTTCGATTACACGAAACAACAGCAGTTGTGATATGATGTTTTCAGTGAAAAAAGCGTTTTAAATAATCATAAAGTGGTGAGAATGTTGATCTTTGTTTTCGACGTAGGGAATACCAATATCGTTCTGGGTGTCTATGACCAAGATGAATTAAAGCATCATTGGCGAATTGAAACCAACCGGAATAAAACAGAAGATGAATATGGAATGATTGTGAAGTCTCTGTTTGAGCATGAGAATCTTTCCTTTTCAGATATAGATGGCATTATCATTTCCTCAGTAGTGCCGCCAATCATGTTTTCGCTTGAAAGAATGTGCCAGAAATATTTCCATGTGAAGCCTCTTGTTGTGGGTCCTGGCATCAAGACAGGCTTAAACATCAAGTATGATAACCCGAGAGAAGTGGGGGCAGACCGAATCGTCAATGCTATAGCTGCCATTCATGAATATGGAAGCCCGTTAGTCATTGTCGATTTTGGAACAGCTACTACCTACTGCTATATCAATGAAAGTAAACAATATATGGGCGGCGCCATTGCCCCGGGAATCGGAATTTCAACAGAGGCTCTTTATTCCCGTGCAGCGAAGCTTCCACGAATAGAAATTGCCCGTCCTGATCATATTGTCGGAAAAAATACTGTATCTGCCATGCAGGCGGGAATTCTTTATGGTTACGTCGGCCAGGTGGAAGGTATAGTTAAAAGAATGAAAGATCAGGCAGATGAAAAGCCGACTGTCATTGCCACGGGAGGACTTGCGGGGCTCATCGCGCAAGAGTCGGATATCATCGATGTTGTGGATCCATTTTTAACTTTAAAGGGCCTGCAGATTATTTATAAACGAAATATGGAGAACATAAAAAAATAGTAAGCTTAATCAGCTGCTGCCATTAAAGCAGTACTCTGGAAAGGAGCAAAAAATGAGCGATTATTTAGTAAAAGCACTTGCATATGATGGACAAGTCCGTGCCTATGCATCCCGCACTACCGAAACAGTTGGGGAGGGCCAGCGCAGACATTATACATGGCCAACCGCTTCAGCTGCTTTAGGAAGAGCCATGACGGCAGGCGTGATGATGGGTGCCATGCTGAAGGGCGATAACAAACTGACGATCAAAATCGAAGGCGGCGGTCCAATTGGCGCCATTCTGGTAGACAGCAATGCAAATGGAGAGGTGCGCGGATATGTAACAAACCCGCAGACGCACTTCGATCTTAATGAGCAGGGCAAGCTTGACGTGCGCCGTGCGGTCGGCACTGAAGGAACCCTGACTGTCGTGAAGGACATTGGCATGAGAGAACATTTCACAGGACAGGTTCCGCTGATTTCTGGAGAACTTGGGGAAGATTTCACTTATTACTTTGTTACTTCTGAACAGGTTCCTTCTTCCGTTGGAGTGGGGGTTCTTGTTAATCCTGATAACTCTATTCTTGCTGCAGGGGGATTCATTCTTCAGCTTATGCCGGGAACAGATGAAGAGACGATTACTTTAATTGAGAACAGACTGAAAGAAATCCCGCCTGTATCCAAATTGATTCAGCAGGGCTTAACACCTGAAGAGCTTTTGGAAACGATTCTTGGCAAAGATAATGTGAAGTTCCTTGAGAAGCTTCCTGTATCCTTCACTTGCACATGTTCAAAAGAGCGTTTTGCCAATGCGATTATCAGCCTCGGTGAAGACGAAATCCAGCAGATGATCGATGAAGACGGACAGGCTGAAGCATCCTGTCACTTCTGCAATGAGAAATATCATTACACAAAAGAAGAACTGGAAGAATTGAAAAACGAAGTAAAGTGATAAAATAAGCGTTTGCCGGTCTCCTTAAGGTTCGCCCTTTAGGCCGGGGCCAAACGCTTTTGTTTTTTGAACTTAGAGAAATGTCCAGCTTCAGTGCCTGCCCCCTCGAGTGTCGGGGGACAGGTGCTTGCGCTTTTCTTAGGGGGAGGAGCACTTGGAAAAGAGACAGCTTTTAATGATCATTGCCGGTTTAGTGCTGCTGAATCTTATCACATTGACCTTTTTGCTTTTTAAAGGCGATGGCAACGGGGAAGCAGTAGCCAAAATCGGCGGAGAAAAAATCACTCGCCAGGAATGGATGAGTGAGATGGAAACGAAGTACGGAAAAAGCACCTTAAGCGAATTAATCGATCAGAAGGTCATTGAAGAAGCCGGGAAAAGATACGGGGTGAAAATCTCTAATAAGGCAGTAGATCTTGAGCTGAAAATGGTCAAGACGATGTATGGCGGCAATATCACTGATGAGATGAGTGAAGACAAGTGGCGCAGGCAAATCAAGAACAATCTTATTCTTGAAGAGCTGCTGACGGCTGATGTCTCTGTCTCAGAAGAGGAAATGAAGAGCTATTATGAAGAGAACAGCAGCCAATTTCATGTTCCTGACACCTATCACATCTCTCAAATCATTGTAAAAACAAAAGAAGAAGCAGAACAGACCGTGAAAGAGCTGGAAGAAGGCTCCAGCTTCTCTGTGCTGGCGATGGAGCGATCCATTGATGAATTCACTGCCAACCTTGGGGGAAATGCAGGGTATGTCAGTGAAGATGATGAGCACGTACCGGCAGAAGTCCTGGAACAGGTCAAAGACCTGAAGCCCGGCAAATGGACCAAACCGGTTAAAACAGAAGATGGCTATGCTGTTGTCATGCTTCATGAGCATTTAAAGGGAGAGCAGTATTCCTTTAAAGAGGTGAAGAACATGATTCGCCGCCAGATTGCTCTTGAGCAGATGGATGTTCCTGTCTCAGCCAAGCCGTTTTGGAAAGAGACGGATGTAGAATGGTTTTACGGTGAGCAGTAAATATAAAAACACGGAGCGAATTCCGTGTTTTTTTCTGCCTAAATTGAGTATCATGAATAGAGATGGGTAATTATCTATAATGACAAAAGTATGAATTTTCTTTTAAATGGCAGTCAAATTCATTGACATTCCCATTGGAAATTGGTAAATTTATATTAAACCAATAAAAATAGTCGGAAATAAGGAGTGGGGAAAATGGTACGTGTAGCAAATTCAATTGCAGATCTTGTTGGCCATACGCCAATTGTGAAACTAAACCGTCTAGTTGATGATAATAGCGCAGATGTTTATCTGAAATTGGAATACATGAATCCGGGGAGCAGCGTAAAAGACCGTATTGCCCTGGCAATGATCACGGCTGCAGAGAAAGATGGAAGTCTTAAACCAGGTGATACCATCATTGAACCGACAAGCGGAAATACAGGAATCGGATTAGCGATGATTGCCGCAGCCAAAGGCTATAAAGCAGTTCTTGTGATGCCGGAGACAATGAGTATGGAGCGCCGCAACCTGCTGCGTGCTTACGGGGCTGACCTTGTCCTCACACCTGGACCGGAAGGAATGAACGGTGCAATCCGCAAGGCGCAGGAGCTGGCAAAGGAACATGGCTATTTCGTGCCTCAGCAGTTTGAAAACCCTGCGAACCCTGAAATTCACCGTTTAACAACAGGACCTGAAATCACTGAGCAAATGGGCGACCAGCTGGATGCTTTCATCTCCGGAATCGGAACAGGCGGAACCATTACTGGTGCCGGTCAGGTGCTTAAAGAAAAATATAAAAACATCAAAATTTACGCAGTGGAGCCAACTGATTCACCTGTACTATCAGGCGGAAAGCCGGGCCCGCATAAGATCCAGGGAATTGGAGCGGGATTTGTCCCGGATACACTGGATACAAAGATTTATGATGAAGTGATCCAAATTACGAATGATGAGGCATTTGATTATGCCCGCCGTGCGGCCAAGGAAGAAGGAATCCTGGGCGGGATTTCCTCCGGTGCGGCAATCAGTGCGGCCTTGAAGGTTGCCAAAGAGCTTGGCAAGGGCAAAAAAGTTCTGGCCATTCTCCCAAGTAACGGCGAACGTTATTTAAGTACTCCTTTATATCAATTTGAAGCTGAATAATTGATAGGACAGCGGTCTACATTGGCCGCTGTTTTTTGCGTACAATAAAAATTATGAAAGCATGCCCCGTATCATGTATGATGAAAAAAGAGAACTATATAGGGGTGACTTTTAGTGAAGCATCTTCAGATTCATGCAAAAAAAATACCATATACATATAACCGGTTTTTCCGCACATACCGCTCGCTGTCTGAGGGATTGCCGCATCATGTTTTACTGGAAAGCGGACGGGGCGGCAGGTACAGTATTGCAGCTTTTGAGCCTGAAGCCATTTTAACAGGCAAAAATTCACAGCTTGAAATCACTGCAGACGGTGAAAAACAAGTGCTCGAAGGCAACCCCCTTCACCTGATGCAGGAATGGCTGAATCGATATAAAGCAGATAAGCTTGAAGAACTTCCGGATTTTCAGGGAGGGGCCATCGGGTTCATCAGCTATGACTACGCACGATATATCGAAAAGCTTCCAGATGAAGCCCGGGATGATCTGCAAATACCTGATATCCACTTTTTTATTTATAAAGATTGCTTTGTCTTTGATCATGAAACGGAACAGCTCTGGCTTCTATTCTTATATGAAAAAGGGGAAGAGCACTCGATCGAGGAACGGGCAGAGAATTGGGAGCAGAGATGGAAGAATGAGAGCGGAGAGCCTTCTGAGGAAGCGGGATGCAGTCAGGCGGAACAAACACTTAGGGTATCCATGAACGAAGAAGAATTCCAGTCTGCTGTACGGAGTGTTCAGGAATATATTTCACAGGGAGATGTCTTTCAGGTGAATCTCTCCGTACGACAAAGCCGCCCGATGCATATTCAGGCTATGGATGTATACGAGCAGCTGAGAGTGTTAAATCCGTCTCCATACATGGGGTATTTCCACACACCTGCATACCAGCTTGTGAGCGCATCACCGGAGCTGCTGATTAAGAAAAAAGGAAACACCGTCAGCACGCGGCCGATTGCCGGGACAAGGTCCCGCGGGAAGGATCATGAGGAGGACCTCAAGCTCGCCAGTGAACTGATTGAAAATGAGAAAGAGCGTGCAGAGCACGTAATGCTGGTTGACCTAGAGAGAAATGACCTGGGAAGAGTATGCGAATATGGGACTGTTGAAGTGGATGAGTTCATGGTCATTGAAAAATACTCACATGTGATGCATATCGTTTCCAATGTAAAAGGCGAGCTGGCAGAAGGCAAGAATGCGGTTGATATCATTGACGCTGTATTTCCCGGGGGGACGATCACAGGTGCCCCTAAGGTGCGCACTATGGAAATCATTGAAGAACTTGAACCGGTCACAAGGGGACCATACACCGGCTCTCTTGGCTGGATCAATTTCAGCGGTGATCTGGAGCTGAATATCATCATCCGCACTATGCTCGTTAAAGATGGACAGGCTCATGTGCAGGCAGGTGCAGGCATTGTCATTGACTCCAATCCGAAAAATGAATACAAAGAGTCACTGAAAAAGGCGATTGCTCTATGGAAAGCAAAAGAACTCGCAGAACAGGCAAAAGGGGATCAGCTATGATTTATATGATCGATAATTACGATTCTTTTACGTATAATCTCGTGCAGTATCTCGGTGAATTAGGCGAAGAGCTGGTTGTCAAAAGAAACGATGAAACATCGATTTCTGAAATAGGCAGTATGCAGCCGAAGTTCCTGATGATCTCTCCGGGGCCGTGCAGTCCGAATGAAGCAGGCATCAGCCTGAAAGCCATTGAAGCTTTTGCAGGCAAAATCCCGGTCTTTGGTGTTTGTCTGGGACATCAGTCGATTGCTCAAGTATTCGGAGGGGATGTGGTGCAGGCAGAGCGTCTGATGCATGGAAAAACTTCTGACATTTTTCATGATGGGAAAACCATATTTAAAGACCTGCCCAACCCTTTTCCTGCTACCCGCTACCATTCGCTGATTGTCAAAAAGGAAACACTTCCGGAATGTCTTGAGGTTTCAGCATGGACAGCTGAGGGAGAGATTATGGCCATCCGCCATAAGGAACTGCCTGTAGAAGGTGTCCAATTCCATCCGGAGTCGATTATGACTACGGCCGGAAAGGAACTCCTTCAAAATTTTATTAAGCATTACAAAGCCTCACTGCAGGCAGAGGGGCTGTAAACCTTGTATATTTATATGAATGGGGAAGTTGTCAGGAAAGAGGAGGCCAGGATTTCTCCTTTTGATCATGGCTTTATATATGGGATGGGGCTGTTTGAGACGTTCCGTATCTATAATGGGCATCCCTTTTTATTGGATGATCACCTGGAGAGGCTGAACAGAAGCCTTGAAGCGATAAATATTGAAGCATTTTATGCCAGGGAACAAGTGCTCGCGGCGCTGGATTTGCTGCTTGGAAAAAATGGATACCATAATGCCTATATCCGGATGAATGTTTCAGCGGGGAACGGGGAGATTGGCCTGCAGACAGCACCGTACACTAACCCGAATACGATCATTTTCTGCAAACCGCTTCTGCCAAGAAGTGCCGGTGCAGAAAAGCAGGCAGTATTGCTTGAGATTCCCCGCAATACACCTGAAGGGGCCGAACGGCTGAAGTCCCACCATTATTTAAATAACATTCTGGCTAAAAAGGAAGCGGGGGACGATCCAGGCATTGAAGGGATCTTCTTGACCAGGGATGGCTATCTGGCAGAGGGGGTCACTTCGAATTTATTCTGGATTCGTGATGGCCATTTATTTACCCCGTCGCTTCAAACCGGCATACTAAACGGCATTACCCGGAAATTTGTGATCAGGCTTGCCGGAAAGCTGGGGATGAATGTGCAGGAAGGCCTGTACAGAGCAGAAGCTGTAAAGGATGCGGATGAAGTTTTTGTCACGAACTCCATCCAGGAAATTGTGCCGATTTCCTCGTTTGATGGCCATTTCATGCCAGGGTTATCCGGGAAGAAAACATCGGAGCTCCAGGTGCACTATGAAAACCGCTGTGAACACTTATGGAGCAGGAATGAACTGTAGGAGGATTCATAATGTCTAAAACAACAATTCAGTGTGGGCCATATACGCTAGATTACGGGAAGAAAACCATTGTGATGGGAATTTTAAATGCAACCCCTGACTCCTTTTCGGATGGGGGCAAATACAGTCAGCAGGATCTGGCAGTCAAGCATGCTCTTGAAATGGTTGAAAACGGAGCAGATATCATCGATGTTGGCGGAGAATCAACCCGTCCGGGATTTGATCCGGTGCCTGCAGACGAAGAGCTGAGACGTGTTCTTCCAGTTATCGAGGCAATTTCAAAGGAAGTGGATGTTCCGATATCCATTGATACCTATAAAGCGGAAGTCGCCAGGCAGGCCATTGAAGCCGGGGCCCACATTATCAATGATGTGTGGGGAGCCAAAGCGGATAATGAAATGGCGGCAGCTGCAGCAGAAACAGGAGCGCCGATCATCTTAATGCATAACCGCAAGGATATGGAATACACATCCTTTTTCCGGGATGTCATGAATGACCTGTACGAAAGCATTGCGCTAGTAAAGTCTGCAGGTGTTAAAGACGAGAATATTATCCTTGACCCGGGCATCGGCTTTGCTAAGGACTTGAACTATAACCTGGAAATGATGAGGGATTTGGACAAGCTTGTGGCTATCGGGTATCCTGTGCTGCTTGGCACATCGAAGAAGCGGATGATCGGAACCATCCTGGACCTTCCGGTTGAGGAGCGGACAGAAGGAACGGGAGCGACGGTGTGCTACGGCATCCAAAAGGGCTGCCAGATGATCCGCATTCATGATGTAAAGGAAATGAGCCGAATGGCTAAAATGATGGACGCTTTAATGGGAAAAGGTGATTACAATGGATAAAATTTATGTGAACCGAATGGAGTTTTACGGCTACCATGGTGTTTTCCCGGAAGAAACACGGCTTGGCCAGCGCTTTGCTGTAGACCTTACTGTCGAAGCAGACCTGAAAAAGGCGGGGGAAACCGATAATCTTGACGATTCCATTAACTATGGTGAGCTGTATGCAGTGTGCAAAGAGGTGGTGGAAGGTAAGCCCTATAAGCTGGTTGAAGCTGTGGCAGAAAAGCTGGCAGCCGAACTTCTTTCCCGGTTCCCGCTGATTCTGCAGCTGACGGTCAAAGTCATCAAGCCTGATCCGCCTATTCCGGGCCACTATCAATCAGTAGCCATCGAAATTACAAGAGGCAGATCATGAGGAACACCGCTTTTATTGCGCTTGGCTCAAATATCGGCAGCCGGTTTGACCACTTGAAGAAAGCAGTTGAGATGATTGATCAGCTACCGGAAACCCAAGTGGTAAATACTTCATCTGTTTATGAAACAGATCCTGTCGGTTATGAAGATCAAGAACAATTTCTGAATATGGCAATCCAAATTTCTACCGGCTTAGATCCTTTTGAATTGCTGGATGCGTGCCTTGATATCGAATTAAAACTTGGGAGAAAAAGGAAAATTCATTGGGGCCCGCGGACAATAGACCTTGACATTTTGCTGTATAGTCACGAAAATATTGAAACAGAGAAGCTAATAGTTCCTCATCCTCGGATGCATGAAAGAGCGTTTGTCCTTGTTCCTCTTTTAGAGGTTGATTCCAGCATCAGGCTTCCGAAGATGGAGCGGCCTTTAATTTCAATACTGGAAGATATACCTGACAGAGAGGGAGTACGGATATGGAAGCAGAAAAATGGGGAAGACGTATTCGCGCTTTTCGAAAGCTAAAAGGATTTACACAAGAAGGATTTGCAAGAGAGCTCGGTGTATCGGTTTCAATTTTAGGTGAAATTGAAAGAGGAAACCGCATGCCAGCACCGGCTTTAATCGAGCAGATCGCTCTGGCGCTTAAAGTGACACAGGAAGAATTGGCTCCCAGACAGGAGCAGGATTAATATATAAGTTTGAATAATTACAGAGGGAGGTGCAATTATGTTCAAAATAGGTGATATCCAGCTGAAAAACCGTGTAGTACTGGCTCCGATGGCCGGAGTATGCAATTCCGCTTTCCGACTGACTGTAAAAGAATTCGGTGCCGGACTTGTATGTGCGGAGATGGTCAGCGACAAAGGCATTGTCTCCCAGAACGAAAAGACGATGAACATGCTTTATATTGATGAAAGAGAAAAGCCGCTAAGCCTGCAGATTTTCGGGGGTAAAAAAGAAACGCTTGTAGAAGCGGCGAAATTTGTAGACCAAAATACGAATGCAGATATCATCGACATTAACATGGGCTGCCCTGTCCCTAAAATCACCAAATGTGATGCGGGTGCCAAGTGGCTTCTTGACCCGGATAAAATTTATGAAATGGTTTCAGCTGTAACAGACGCTGTTGAAAAGCCGGTTACTGTAAAAATGCGGATGGGCTGGGATGAAGACCACATCTACGCTGTTAAAAACGCGCAGGCAGTTGAACGGGCAGGCGGCAAAGCTGTAGCTCTTCACGGCCGTACGCGTGTCCAGTTGTATGAAGGACAAGCGAACTGGGATATTATCCGCGAAGTAAAGCAGAACATTAACATTCCGTTAATCGGAAATGGTGATGTGGAAACACCGCAGGATGCCAAGCGCATGCTGGATGAAACAGGCTGTGACGGTGTCATGATCGGACGGGCTGCACTGGGAAACCCATGGATGATTTACCGTACAGTTAAATACCTGGAGACTGGCGAATTAATGGGCGAGCCTTCTGTACGCGAGAAAATGGATGTGTGCATCCTCCATCTGGACCGTCTGATTTCATTAAAGGGTGAACATATCGCTGTACTCGAAATGCGAAAGCATGCTGCATGGTACCTGAAAGGAATCCGCGGCAATGCGAAGGTCCGCAATGGAATCAATGAATCCAATACAAGAGAAGAATTGGTAAGCGTTCTTAACGCTCTTGTCATTGATGCAGAAGAAAAAGAAAGAAGCCAGATACAGGCTGTATAACTGCGTAAAGTTTGACAGGCTGACAATCTTTGCCTATAATACTTTTGATAAATGGAAACTGCCAGTGCATGAACTGGCAGTTTTTATTCTATTTAACTATTTAGGATGTCTGATTTACCCGCTTTGTGTAAAATAATAGAGATATACATTTTTGAAGGACCGCAGAATTGTGCGTACATAAAAAGATTTACAAAATGGAGATGATTTCAGTGAGCCAGAGTCATGAAGAATTAAATGACCAGTTGAAAGTAAGACGCGAGAAAATGAACAGCTTGCGCGAACAGGGAATGGATCCTTTCGGGAAACGTTTCGACCGTTCACATCAAAGCAATGAATTAATTGAGCAGTACGGTGAGCTTGAGAAGGAAGAAATTGAGGAAAAGGATGTTTCTGTTACACTGGCAGGCCGCATTATGACAAAGCGCGGAAAAGGGAAAGCCGGATTCGCCCATGTACAGGATTTATCAGGGCAAATTCAAATTTATGTCCGCAAAGATGCTGTTGGAGAAGAAAGCTATGCCATCTTCGAAACTGCGGATCTGGGAGATATTGTTGGAATCAGCGGCAAGCTCTTTAAAACAAAAGTAGGCGAACTGTCTGTTAAAGCAGAGGAATTTGTCCTTCTGACAAAATCCCTTCGTCCGCTGCCGGATAAGTTCCACGGGCTGAAGGACGTTGAGCAGCGCTACCGCCAGCGTTACCTGGATCTCATTATGAGTGAGGAAAGCAAAAAGACTTTCGTCACGAGAAGCCGCATTATCCAATCCATGCGCCGCTACCTTGACAGCCATGGCTACCTTGAAGTTGAAACACCTATGATGCATTCCATTGCAGGGGGAGCATCTGCACGTCCATTTATCACTCATCATAACGCGCTGGATATGGAACTCTATATGCGTATCGCCATTGAGCTTCATCTGAAGCGTCTGATTGTGGGCGGCCTTGAAAAGGTATATGAAATTGGCCGGGTATTCCGTAATGAAGGTGTATCTACACGTCACAATCCTGAATTCACTATGATTGAATTATACGAAGCATATGCTGACTATAGAGATATCATGAGCCTTACTGAAAACCTAATTGCCCATATCGCCCAGGAAGTGCTTGGAACAACTACTGTGCAATACGGCGAGTACGAAGTGGATTTAAAGCCTGAATGGAAAAGGCTTCATATGGTAGATGCCATTAAGGAATACACTGGGGTAGACTTCTGGAAAGAAACAAGTAAGGAAGAAGCCCAGCAGCTTGCGAAGGAGCATGGTGTTGAAATCAAAGACAATATGGAATATGGTCATATTGTTAATGAATTCTTCGAGCAGAAGGTTGAAGAGAAATTAATTCAGCCGACCTTCATCTATGGACATCCTGTTGAAATCTCGCCGCTCGCGAAGAAAAATGACGAAGACCCGCGTTTTACTGATCGTTTTGAATTATTTATTGTAGCCCGTGAACATGCAAATGCCTTCACTGAGCTAAATGATCCGATTGATCAGCGCGAGCGCTTTGAAGCACAGCTGAAAGAACGTGAAGAGGGCAATGATGAAGCTCATATGATGGATGATGATTTTATTGAAGCTCTTGAATACGGCATGCCGCCAACAGGCGGACTGGGCATCGGAATCGATCGGGTTGTCATGCTGCTGACAAATTCACCTTCTATCAGAGATGTACTATTATTCCCGTTAATGCGTCATCGTTAATATTTTATAAAATAAGGCAGAGTACATTGCGTGCTCTGTCTTTTTTCTATTATAGAAAGGAATATAAATAGTGCTATTTTCCGGGCAGAATAATGGGAATATTTTTTCTTTCTTTTTTACGTATAAAAAAGATAAAAACATATTGCATGTTGTCCTGTGAGGTGATATATTTATATTCGTTGCTGCAAGACAGCGACTTACAAAAAAAGATTTTAAAAAAAGTTATTGACTCAGATAGTTGGATCTGATAAGATAATAAAGTCGCTCTTGAGCGGCGGATTGATCTTTGAAAACTGAACGAACAATACGTCAACGTTTAAATCATTAGTCTTTTTTGAAAAGACAACTCGAGCTT
>NZ_JBQCMZ010000027.1:0-55541 GCF_051964675.1 Cytobacillus sp. SAFR-174
GATCAAACTCTCCATATAAGAGTTGATTAAGCTCGAGTTGTCTTTTCGAAAAAGACTAATGATTTAAACGTTGACGTTTTGTTCGTTCAGTTTTCAAAGATCAATCTGCCGCTTTAGGCGACTTAATTAATATATCATTTCTGATAATCAATGTCAACAAGTTTTTTCTCATCAATTTGATGTTGTTTATCTCTTGCTGACTTGAATAAGTATACCAGCCCTTCTCTATTAATTGCAAGTACTTTTTAATAGAAACTTAATTTTTTTTAAAGTAAAGGAATTATATAAAAAAATGACCGCGGGATGCCGTCATTTTAATACTTCATCAATAAATATCTGGCGGTTTTTCTCTAAATGAATAATATCGCCGGTTTCTAAGAGTTTTACAAGGGGTCTCGTTGGTGATTTATCTTCTATAAAAAGGATTTCTGCAGTCTGGCCATCCGAGAGCTTCACCAGGCTGCCAATGGAAAAAGTCATGATGCCGGAGCCCAGCGCCTGGATGGATGGAATATCAAATTTGCCGAAGCTGTCCTGTATCAGCATTTCAAGCACCTTGAACGGGGATTGCTTCCTTCTGTAGAGCCTTTGGGAAGTCATGGCATGAAATGCATCCGCAACAGCAATGATTCGTCCAGCCTGATTGATTTTGCTGCTTTGTTCTCCAAACGGATAACCGCTGCCGTCCAGACGCTCATGATGCTGAATAATGCCGATCTTAGTGCTTTCTCTTAACAAAGAGATATTTTGAACCATTTTAAAACTGAGGGTCAAATGCTTTTTTATTTCTTCAAATTCCTCGGAGTTTAATGTAGTGCTTTTGTGCAGAATGGATGGGTTTATTTTAGCCATGCCAGCATCAGCCAGGCACCCTCCCAGGGCAAGCTGCACAACTTCTCCCTTATTAAAATTCAGTTTTTTTCCTATAAAGGCGCTGATCATTCCCACTGCTACTGAATGCTGGTATAAATAATCTTCATTTGTTGAAAGATGATGCAGCGAAAAGATAATGGAGGGATTTTTCTCCATTTTTTCAATCAGCGGAATCATAATATTTCTTATTTTGGCGATATCCACCGGAAGGCCTGATTGCCAGGATGTGAATTCCCTTTTGAAATGCTGAACGCCTTTTAGGAATGTATTAATATAACTTGATTCCACTTCAATTTCGGTTTCATCCATGTTTCCGGCAGAAGTCATTGACTTTCCGCTGACCATGGTAGTTTCAACTTCTGCTTCCTCAATCAGAAATATTTTCATAATATCCAGCAGTTCCTTCGTCAGCACTGTTTTCTTGCTGATAATAGGGCGATTCGTCAAACTGAAAACATCCTCCGATAAGATGCAGCCTTCTCTTAATTCCTGTATGGGTACACGCACTGTTACCACACTCCAAATGTGAGTCTTTTTTACTATTTTACATTATTTGGACAAAAAAAAGGAACACAAATCTGTGTTCCTCGAAATTTATTCCAGTTATTCTTCGCTATTATCGCCAGTTACTTCTTCTTCTGGAAGTGAATCCGCATCTTCAAGAGGCTTTGTTAATTCTTCATCATCTTTTTCCTCTTCTTTTTCAACTCTGGCTACAGTCGATACCGCTTCGCCTGCTTCTTCATTTATGCGGATGAGTCTGACACCCTGCGTGTTTCTTCCCATGGTGGAAATATCACTTACTGCCATACGGATCAGTACGCCGCCTGTTGTAATAAGCATAACGTCTTCTTCCCCTGTGACAGCTTTCATGGAAACAAGGCTTCCGTTCTTATCAGTGATGTTGCAGGTCTTGATTCCTTTACCGCCTCTGCCCTGAACACGGTATTCTTCGGCAGGAGTACGTTTCCCATAGCCGTTTTTGGTTACAATCAGGACTTGGCTGTCATCCTCAAGAACTTCCATGCCTACAACTTCATCGCCATTGCTTAGGTTAATTCCCTTAACACCAGTTGCCGTTCTTCCCATTGAACGGACATCTTCTTCAGGGAATCGGATCAGCATGCCATGGCTGGTTCCAATAATGATCTCCTTGCTGCCATCTGTCAGACGCACTGAAATTAATTCATCATCTTCTCGCAGATTTAAAGCAATTAAGCCATTATTGCGGATATTCGCAAAGGATGATAATGGTGAACGCTTGGAAATCCCCTGTTTAGTGGTAAAGAACAGGAACCAATCATCGGCAAATTCTTCAACAGGAATTATCGCATTTACCCATTCATCTTTGTCCACTCCAAGAAGGTTAATGATTGGAATCCCCTTCGCTGTACGGTTGAATTCAGGTATTTCATATCCTTTAGCGCGATAAACCTTTCCTTTGTTCGTAAAGAAAAGAATGGTATCGTGTGTGGATGTGGTAATGAGGTGTTCCACAAAATCATCCTCATTTGTTCCCATTCCCTGGATTCCCCGCCCTCCGCGTTTTTGGGCGCGGTAAGTCGAGACTGGAAGACGCTTAATGTATCCCTTATGAGTTAGTGTCAGGACAATATTCTCGCGTGGGATCAGGTCTTCGTCTTCAATGTTTTCGATGCCGCCTGCGACTATTTCAGTCCGGCGTTTATCGTTAAATCTTTCCTTGATCTCCGTTAATTCTTCACGGATGATTTCCAGTACTTTTTCTTCGTCAGCCAAAATAGCTTTTAATTCTGCAATTAGGGCCAGAAGGTTTGCATATTCTTCTTCAATCTTTTCACGCTCCAAGCCTGTCAGACGCTGCAAACGCATGTCCAGGATAGCCTGAGCCTGTTTTTCGGAAAGATTGAATTTGGTCATTAAGCCTTCTCGTGCAATATCAGTTGTCTGTGAGCTGCGGATCAGACTAATAACTTCATCAAGATGATCAAGGGCGATCCTTAAGCCTTCTAAAATATGTGCGCGGGCTTCTGCTTTTCTTAATTCAAATTGTGTCCGCCGGCGTATAACAACCTTTTGATGTTCTAAATAATACTCAAGACACTGCTTTAAATTCAGAACCTTAGGCTGTCCATTCACCAATGCCAGAATATTAATTCCAAAGCTTGTCTGAAGGGCAGTTTGTTTATAGAGATTATTTAATAATACACTTGCATTTGCGTCTCTTCTGACTTCAATGACAATTCGCATTCCATTACGGTCAGATTCATCACGCAGGTCGGTAATACCATCAATTTTCTTATCTCTGACAAGTTCCGCAATTTTTTCAATCAGCTTTGCTTTGTTAACCTGATATGGAATTTCATGTACAATAATGGTCTCTTTGCCATTGGCCTTTTCTTCAATATCTACTTTAGCACGCAAAGTAATTGAACCGCGGCCAGTTTCATAGGCTTTGCGGATTCCGGTTCTTCCTAAAATCATTCCGGCAGTCGGAAAGTCCGGTCCAGGGATGATATCCATTAGTTCCGGAATAGTCATTTCAGGGTCTTTGCTTATGGCTAGAACCCCATCAATTACTTCACCAAGCTGGTGGGGAGGAATATTAGTGGCCATCCCGACAGCGATTCCTGAGGTTCCATTGACCAGCAAATTAGGGAATCGGGCAGGCAATACGACCGGCTCCTTCTCTTCCCCATCATAGTTATCCTGATAATCAATGGTGTCTTTATTGATATCCCGTAAAAGCTCCATTGATATTTTGGACATACGTGCTTCTGTATAACGCATGGCAGCTGCAGAATCGCCATCCACTGAACCGAAGTTGCCGTGTCCATCAACCAGCATGTATCGATAGTTAAAGTCCTGTGCCATACGCACCATTGTTTCATAAACAGCAGAGTCACCATGCGGATGATACTTACCAATTACATCTCCGACGATACGAGCTGATTTTTTATAAGGCTTATCTGAATGCATGCCGAGATCATGCATCGCATAAAGAATGCGGCGATGCACCGGCTTTAAGCCATCACGTACATCCGGAAGGGCACGTGAAACAATTACACTCATGGCATAATCCAGGAATGATGAACGCATTTCCTGGCTAATGTTAATTTCTTTTATTTGGGACCTTGGCGTATCAGCCATATAAAGAACCTCCCTTTTTGAGGGACTTGGAATTTACCCATAGCCTCTTAATTTGTAAAACATTTATTAGATTATCGTTGTACTCAGAAAGTGACGCTTTCTTATGTAAAAGCAGGATAGTCATCCTATCCTGGCTTTTGATCATATATCTAAGTTTTTTACATATTGGGCGTTTTCTTCAATAAAGTTTCGGCGTGGTTCCACTTTATCGCCCATTAATATTTCAAACGTTTCATCTGCTTCAATGGCATCTTCAAGGCTCACCTGCAGCAGTGTTCTTGTTTCGGGATTCATCGTTGTCTCCCACAGCTGGCCTGGATTCATCTCGCCAAGACCCTTATAGCGCTGAACATTCGGCTTAGGCTGGCTGGACATGGTGCTCATAACTTCTTCAAGCTGGCGTTCATTATAGGCATATTCAATCTTCTTGCCCTGCTGTATTTTATACAGCGGCGGCTGAGCAATGTAAATATAGCCCGCTTCTAAAATTTGTCTCATATAACGGTAGAAGAAGGTTAATAATAATGTTCGAATATGGGCTCCATCCACATCGGCATCCGTCATGATCACTATCTTATGATATCTGGCTTTTGCAATATCAAAATCTTCGCCAATCCCTGTACCGGCTGCAGTAATCATAGCCCGCACTTCATTGTTGGAAAGAATTCGATCCAGCCGGGCTTTTTCAACGTTAAGGATTTTCCCTCTTAATGGCAGGATTGCCTGGAAGTGACGGTCACGTCCCTGTTTGGCTGAGCCGCCGGCAGAGTCACCCTCAACGATGTAAAGTTCCGATATGGAAGCATCTTTAGATGAGCAGTCGGCCAGTTTCCCCGGCAGGCTTGATACTTCCAAAGCACTCTTTCTTCTGGTCAGTTCACGGGCTTTCTTAGCTGCCAGTCTGGCACGTGCGGCCATTAATCCCTTTTCGACAATTTTCTTGGCTACCGATGGATTTTCCAGCAGGAACTTCTCAAGAGCTTCCGCAAAAATCGTATCAGTTGCAGTACGCACCTCTGAATTGCCAAGCTTCGTTTTAGTTTGTCCTTCAAACTGCGGGTCTGGATGCTTAACAGATACAATCGCCGTTAAACCTTCACGGACGTCTTCCCCAGAAAGGTTCGCATCATTATCTTTGAATAAACCGCTTTTTCTGGCGTAGTCATTAATGACCCTTGTTAGAGCGGTTTTAAACCCTGATTCATGTGTTCCGCCTTCATACGTATTAATGTTATTGGCAAAAGAATAAATATTGCTTGTGTAGCCATCATTATACTGAATGGAGACTTCAACTGTAATGCCTTCACGTTCTCCCTCAATATAAATGGGTTCTTCATGAAGAACTTCTTTCGTTCTATTCAAATGTTCAACGTACGATTTAATGCCGCCCTCGTACATATATTGATTTTTCTTATTTTCCTCACGTTTATCTTCAATCGTAATGGTTAATCCTCTATTCAGGAAAGCCAGCTCACGAATACGGTTTGCAAGGGTTTCATAATCATATTCAAGCGTTTCAGTGAAGATTTCGCTGTCCGGCTTAAAGTGGATGGTAGTTCCTGTGTGATCGGTTTCCCCAATCACTTCAAGATCAGCACTTGGAACGCCGCGCTCAAATTTCTGATAATGTTTCTTGCCGTCACGATGAACAAATACTTCCAGTTCAGTTGATAGCGCATTAACTACAGAAGCACCAACACCATGCAGACCTCCGGAAACCTTGTATCCGCCGCCTCCGAACTTACCGCCTGCATGAAGAACCGTCATAATGACTTCGACTGCCGGGCGCCCCATTTTTTCATGGATTCCGACTGGGATACCACGTCCGTTATCCACTACCGTTATACTATTATCCTTTTCGATAATCACATTGATTTCAGAACAATAGCCTGCCAGTGCTTCATCTATACTATTATCGACTATTTCCCAAACAAGATGGTGAAGCCCTTTGGCACTTGTTGAACCGATATACATTCCCGGACGCTTCCGAACCGCTTCCAGACCTTCCAGTACCTGTATCTGATTCTCATCATAGGATTGTTCCTGCACTGCCTTTTGCTCCATTGCCACATCGGTCACCTGCACTTTCTATTTCACTAATCTATAAAAAAGCCTGGCATATGAATGAGCCAAACTATATTTTTCACCAGACTTGCCTCTTTCCCTAATGGATCCGGCAGGTCTTTAAAATTCATGAACACTTAATTTATGGGATCGTTTTTTTAACGTGCCTGAGGATAGCGGAGAAAAATAGATCTTTTCTGTTGTGACGACCACAGATTTATAGGAACCCTTCGCGAGGTTCACAACTGACTCCTCCCGGCTCTCCTTATGCTCTTTTGCATACTCGGAAGCAAGGACTGTTTCTTTATCAATAATAGCGACAATATCCCTTGCCCGGACCAGCACATCTTCACCTATATGGATGTACATGCGATCACCTCACTGAATCTTCTTGATTCTCCCTGATTCCACATTGAACGCTACTGCTTCTTTAAGTGTCTGATGGTCTATCCCATCAACGCTTGTAGTAGTAACAAACGTCTGTACTTTTCCTTGAATGGTATTCAATAAATGGGACTGGCGATAATCGTCCAATTCCGAGAGGACGTCATCCAGCAGCAGAATGGGATATTCCCCAATCTCAGAATGGATCAGTTCGATTTCAGCAAGCTTGACCGATAGAGCCGTCGTCCTTTGCTGGCCCTGTGAACCGAATGTCTGTACATCGCGCCCATTCACATGAAAAATCAGGTCATCGCGATGCGGACCAAACATAGTGACGCCGCGGTCTATTTCCCTGTTTTTCACTTTTTCGAATTTATCCTGGTATACTTTAACCATTTTCGACAAATCTTGTACTTCTGATACCTCAGCAGAAGGCTTGTACTCAATTTTCAAGGTCTCAAGCCCTCTTGAAATTCCTTCATGGATCGGCTGTGCCCAATTCTCGAGGAGTCTGAGGAACTCGTAGCGCTTTGAAACAATCTTTGCAGCCATTTCAATGAATTGCTCTGTTAAAATCTCAAGCATGGTATGGTCGGTCTGCTTTTTGATCTGGAGCATTTTCAGATAGTGGTTGCGCTGCTGGAGGATTTTCTGATACTGGCTGATATCATGCAAATAGACAGGTGAAACCTGCCCAATCTCCATATCAATAAAACGACGCCTTACTTGAGGGCTCCCTTTCACTAGATGGAGATCTTCAGGCGCGAACATCACAACATTCATGTTGCCGACATACTGGCTTAATTTCTGCTGCTCTATATGATTACATTTGGCTTTTTTGCCTTTTTTGCTGATGACTAATTGCATGGGCAGGGATCCTTGCCTTTTTTGAACCCTTCCCTCTATTTTAGCATATTCCTGATCCCAGCGAATAAGATCTTTGTCATTTGATGTCCGATGTGACTTTGCCATTGCCAGCACATAGATCGATTCCATGACATTTGTCTTTCCCTGGGCATTCTCTCCCAAAATTACATTCACTTTATTTTCGAAATTGACTTCAAGCTCTTCGTAATTCCGGTAATTCTTTAACAGCAACTGCTCTATATGCATAGACGCTACATCCTTTAAAATATTAACGCTAAAAACGGCGTTTAGACGATCGTAAATTCACCGACATCCGGAATTTCGATTTTATCCCCGGTTCTTAGCTTTCTTCCCCGTCTTTGATCCTGCTCGCCGTTGACGAAGACTTCGTATTCACTCAGGAACCATTTGGCCATTCCGCCTGTTTGAATCACATCAGCGGCTTTTAAAAATTGGCCCAGCGTAATATATTCTGTATCAATTTGAATTTCCGTCATATTTTCACTCTTTCCCATTGTCCGACTTCCAGCGCTGCAGTTTTTTTCTGCACTTTGGCAAAACAATTTCAGAATGGTATCTAATATTCTATTTTACTAAATAAATCTCAGATACACAAAGAAAAGTCGCATGCAGCCCGTTATTTTCATTATTCCCCTGGTGTTGGCCAATATTCTGGCAGCTTTTAAGCTAATGCAAAGTGCCGGGAGCCTCCTCAACGCTCCAATCAACTCAGTTATTGAAAAATGGTTATGCATCAAAGATCAGCTATAAAAAAGTAAGCCGCCGGCTCAGCCGGCAGCTTTTTCTTAATAAGTTCTAACTGGAAGAATCAATTGGAGTATTGATTCATCGTTTAACGGTTTGATGATGAATGGTCTCATGGCGCCGGTGAAGCTGATGGTAATTTCAGAGCCTTCAAGCGCTTTTAGGGCATCCATCATGAATTTCGCGCTGAAGGAGATTTTTAAGTCTTCGCCTTCTACGGATTTGCTCTGCACTTCTTCGACTACTTTTCCGACTTCAGGAGTGTTGGATGAAATTTCGATTACTCCGCCATCGATTGTAGAAAGCTTGACCACATTGTTACGGCCTTCTTTTGCAAGTAAAGAGGCACGGTCAATAGCCTGCAGGAATTCTTTAGTATTGACGACCACATCTGTTTTGCTGTCTGAAGGGATCAGCCTGGATGTATCAGGATAATTCCCTTCAAGCAGCCTTGAGAAGAACAGCAGATGCTCGGCTTTAAAGAGAACCTGGTTTTCAGTAATAACGATATCGATTAAATCATTGTTGTCATCAAGAATTTTGCTTAATTCACTTAAGCTTTTTCCTGGAATAACCACATTGTAGGTTTCGCTGGCCGTTGTTTCGATCTGCGCTTTTCGTAAAGCCAATCTGTGGCTATCTGTTGCAATACAGGTTAATGTGCCGTTTTCCACCTTCCAGTTTACACCTGTCAAGATAGGGCGTGTTTCTGAGGTGGACACTGCAAAAACAGTTTGGCGAACCATTGCTTTTAATAGGTCCGTAGGAATCTTAAACATTTTTTCTTCTTCAATTTGAGGCAGGTGCGGGTATTCCTCAGCATCCAGACCATTAAGATTGAATTCAGATTTACCTGAGCGGATGACTGTCTGTAAATGGTTTTCCACGCTTATCTCCACGCTGTCAGTTGGAAGCTTTTTAACGATTTCACTGAAGAACTTCGCTTGGAGCACGATGGCACCAGGCTGTTTGATCTCAACAATTTCATTTCCGTCTTCTTCTTTAGGAATAAAAGATTCAATGGAAATATCAGAGTCGCTTCCCGTTAATGTAACTCCTTCTTCAGAAGCAACGATTTTAATCCCCGTTAAGATGGGAATAGTCGTTCTGCTTGTTACAGCTTTCATAACATCCTGGACGCTTTGGACCAGCTGGTCGCGCTGGATTATAAATCTCATTTTTTAAATCCTCCAAGCATATTTTAATGGCGTATTGAATATATATATTTTTTATAAAAAAATAGTAGAAGTACTAGTAGGGCCTGTTAGTATGTGGATAACTGCATTTTTTGAAAGGAAACACAGCCTATCCACATGTGGACAGACTGTGTGTAAGTTAGGTCAAGTTATACACATTATACCTTGAGCATTTCATTGATTTCTTTCAGCTGCTTTTCAAATTGTGAATCAGACTGAAGCATCTTTGATATTTTTTCATGGGCATGAATGACGGTCGTATGGTCCCTTCCGCCAAATTCCTCTCCTATTTTAGGCAGAGAAAAGTCGGTTAATTCCCGGGACAGGTACATGGCGATCTGACGGGGGAATGCGACAGACTTTGTCCGTTTCTTCGCCTTAAAATCCTCAAGCTTTACATTAAAATGTTCCCCAACCACCCTTTGGATTTCATGAATGGTAATGACCTTTGGCTTGGAGCTTGGAATAATATCCTTTAAAGCTTCTGCAGCAAGGTCGGCATTAATATCTTTATTTATTAAAGAGGAGTATGCTACTACACGAATCAGAGCACCCTCAAGCTCACGGATGTTGGAGTCAATCTGATTGGCAATATAAAGCATAACCTCATTAGGAATATCAAGTCCCTCCGCTTTGGCCTTTTTACGCAGTATGGCAATACGCGTTTCAAGGTCAGGAGGTGTAATATCAGTAATTAGTCCCCATTCAAATCTGGAGCGGAGACGGTCTTCCAGTGTCGGTATTTCTTTTGGAGGACGGTCACTTGAAATAATGATCTGCTTGCTTTCTTCATGCAATGTATTAAAAGTATGGAAAAATTCCTCCTGCGTCTGTTCTTTTCCAGCCAAAAACTGAATATCATCGATAAGAAGAACATCCACATTTCGATATTTATCGCGGAAATCGCCCGCTTTGTTATCTCGGATCGAGTTAATAAATTCGTTCGTAAATTTCTCGGAAGATAAGTATACGACTTTAGCTGATGGATTATGATCTAATACATAATGGCCGATTGCGTGCATAAGGTGAGTTTTTCCAAGTCCAACTCCCCCATAAATAAATAAAGGATTATATGCCTTCGCCGGTGCCTCTGCTACAGCAAGTGACGCTGCATGGGCGAATCGGTTTCCGGATCCGATGACAAACGTGTCGAATGTATACTTCGGGTTCAGCATCGTTAAAGGCAGTTCCGGCTGTTCTTCCTCTTGTCTTTTCTTTTTTGGCGGAAGAGGAAGATCGACTTCTTCTTCACTCTGATTTTGCGGAATGATGAATTTCACTCCTAATTCTTCACCGGTAATGTCATAAAGAATTCCGGAGATCAGCTGGGAATAACGCTCTTCAAGCCAGTCACGGGCAAACTCATTCGGGGCCTTAACGACTAAAGTGTCTCCCTGCAGAGAATGTGCCTTTGTCGACTTCAGCCATGTATCAAAACTGGGCTTGCTGATTTTTTTCTCGATATTGGCCAGAGCATTATTCCAAAGATCCGCAATGTTTTCCAATGATATCCCTCCTTTTCCATCTAAAATTGATATTTAAATTACGTTCAAGCTCAAATGCCTTTCTATGGACATCTCGGCTTTTTCTTTGTTTCGCGCCACAAAAACGATAGGTTACACACGCTGTATAACCCTGAAGTTTATAAATATACGAAACTGTTTATGTGGAAAATCATATAATAAGGAAGTAAAGTGGAATTTCGACAGTATCCACTGTCTGTGGACAAACTTTTACAAACCCCTTGGATAACCTGTCCACATGTTATCCACAATCTGTGGATAATGAAGATATGCACAATGATTTATTAAGTGTGAAAACACATTTATGATAACAGATAATACTTTTGACTGCAATGCTTTTTAAACCCTTATCCACAACATGCCCATCCCTGTTCATAAAAATTGTCCACAGCCTCTGGTTGTGTGCAAAACCTGTCAATATGTGATGTGGATAATAAAAAACTTGTCGAAATTTTATCCACAGCCCTTTTTTTGGGGGGAAATCTATTCCGATGAACTTGGAATGTAATTGCCCTTTTTAGCGGACAGATCATCCCGCGTCCGGAAAAATTTGCAGTCTCCTAGAAAAGCTTTTACAATGGATAAATGAGAAAAACGTGGAAAAATGAAATTTTAGGATGACATTCAGGCGAAAAGAAGGTAAACTTTCTGAGTGGGTTCTTTCAGATATGCAAAAAGAGAAAGAGCAGCAAAGAATTTTTTTATATTGTCGTACGTTGTTTTTTATATAAATCTCAACTGCTGAGTTGATTGGAGCGGAGGGTACTTGACTCCTGCGGGAAGTGAGGGATCGAGAGACCCCGCAGGCGAAGCCGAGGAGGCTCTCGTTACTCCCCGCGGAAAGCAAGTGCCCGCAGCGGAAATCAACGGACTAACTTTATAAGAAAAACAATTTATGAAAGAAAGAGCCAAAACGAATATTTTTGCCATTGAAGGCAGATTGACTTATATGCATAGTTGACAATTTTCTAGTTACATCTATATAATTAGAAAGACTGTCTTTAACAGCAATTCCTCAGGGAGGTGTCATATATGAAAAGAACTTATCAACCAAACAAGCGTAAAAGAAGCAAGGTTCATGGTTTCCGCAGCCGCATGAGCTCTCCGAACGGACGTAACGTTCTAGCTCGCCGCCGCCGCAAAGGAAGAAAAGTATTATCTGCTTAGGCCACTGAAACGTCAGTGGTCTTTTTTTCCATGTAAAGATAAATGTCTAAATTAGATAATAGTCCAGCTCCAGCGCCAGCCCCCTCAAGATGCAGGGGGTGACCCTAGGCGCTTGCGCTTTTCTGAGTAGGTGATGACATGAAAAAAGAGTTCCGTGTAAAAAAGAATAAAGAATTTCAAGAGGCCTTTAAAAAGGGAAAGTCATTCGCCAACCGCCAATTTGTCGTTTACATCTTGAGAAAAGAGGAGCAGAACCATTTTCGCATCGGGCTTTCTGTCAGCAAAAAAATTGGCAATGCCGTCATGAGGAACCAGATCAAAAGGTATATCCGCCAGGCATTTTTAGAACTGGAGGAAGAAATAAAGCCGCAATATGATCTGATCGTCATTGCGAGGAAACCGGTGGCAGAAATGGATTTTCATGAGGTGAAAAAGAGTCTGATCCATGTATTGAAGGTTTCGCGGGTTTTGAATAAACCGGGACTTGGAAATACTAAAAACTAATAATCGTTATCTATCTTTATTATGAAGCACTTCATTTTAAAAGATGTTAAAATAAGATACATATGAGCATGTCCCTCTGGCCGGGGGATGAGCAAATGAAATCCATACTATTATCAGGAGCAATTAAGGAGGAAAAAACGGTTGAAGAAACGAATATTCCTACTAATCGGTTTAGTGTTTGTGATGGCTCTTTTATCGGGCTGTACAGAAATCAACCAGCCGATTACGTCTGAAAGCAAAGGCTTTTGGAACGAGTATATTGTCTACCCGCTTTCGCTGTTTATTATTAAGGTAGCGGAATTTGCAGGCGGCAGCTATGGACTATCGATCATTATTGTGACGATCATTATCCGTCTGGTCATCCTGCCATTAATGATTAAACAAACGAGAAGTTCAAAAGCGATGCAGGCGATTCAGCCAGAAATGCAGAAGCTTCGTGAAAAATACAGCTCGAAAGACCAGAAAACCCAGCAGAAGCTGCAGCAGGAAACAATGGCTTTATTCCAAAAGCACGGCGTTAATCCGCTTGCAGGATGTTTCCCGCTAGTGATTCAAATGCCGATCCTGATCGGTTTCTACCATGCGATTACACGTACGCGCGAAATTGCAAACCACAATTTCCTTTGGTTTGACCTTGGTTCTCCGGATCCAATATACTTATTGCCTTTAATTGCAGGTGTGACAACGTTCATTCAGCAGAAAATGATGATGGCCGGCACTCAGCACACAGGGCAAATGGCTGCACAAATGAAAATGATGCTTTATCTAATGCCGATCATGATCGTTGTTTTTGCCATTAACTTCCCGGCAGCTCTTTCTTTATACTGGGTAGTGGGTAATATCTTCATGATCATTCAAACGTATTTCATTAAAGGTCCGGACCTGAAAGCTGCAGCGGCCGGAAATGCAGGAGGAGCCAAAAAGTGAAACAAGTAACTGCTACAGGACAGACCGTCAAGGAAGCAGTAGAGTCAGCTTTAGCTCAATTAAACACAACAGAAGACCGCTTAGAGATTACTATTGTTGATGAAGGTAAAAAAGGCGTTTTCGGGATTTTCGGATCCCGGCCGGCCGTGGTGAAAGCTGTTAAAAAGCCTGATCCGATTGAGGAAGCTGAAAAATTCCTCAAAGATGTCAGTGCAAAAATGGGCGTGCCCATCGAAATTGAAACATTGCGTGAGGGAAAAAATGTTCAATTTATCTTATCCGGCGAAAAGATTGCTCTTTTAATCGGAAAAAGAGGGCAAACACTCAATTCTCTCCAGTATTTGACACAGCTGGTCATCAACCGCTATGCCGAGCAGTACTTAAATGTGGTGGTCGATGCAGAGGATTACCGGAAAAGACGCCAGGATACCCTGATTCAACTGGCTGAAAGGCTTGCTCAAAAAGCTTTGAAGACGGGAAAAGAAATTGCGCTGGAACCTATGCCTTCCTATGAACGCAAAGTGATCCATACCGCTCTCGTAAATAATAAGCGAATCAAAACCTATTCTGATGGCAATGACCCGCACCGCCATATCGTCATTGCACCAGCCAGAACAAAGTAGCATTTCGCAAAATCCCAATCCATTCCGGATTGGGATTTTTTTGTCGTTCTTTGTCAGAGCCCCGCAAATTATTAAATCTCAATTGGTTTTATTGTTATTCACATGTGGATAAGTTAAAATAGAGCATATTAATTTATGAGACGTGTGGATAATTTTTTCGCTGGCTTCCATGAAACGGGGTGTTGATAAGTAACATGCTGAACTGATGGACAAGCCGGAAATGCGGGCTGATATGCTTTTCTAAAAAAAAGCCTTGTGATATTCTATTAATTTGGGGAATCGAAAGCAGGATTCATTTTTTATATAGATGGAAGTATGAAAGAAAAGAGAGGTGAATGAATTGGAATTCGATACAATCGCTGCGATATCTACGCCGATGGGAGAAGGAGCCATTGCCATTGTCCGCCTGAGCGGGGATCAGGCATTTGACATTGCGGACCTTCTTTTCAGAGGGGTAGGAGGCAAGCGGCTGAAGAATGTGGCGTCCCATACCATTCATTATGGACATATTGTTGACCCGAAAACTGAACAGATTGCTGAAGAAGTAATGGTTTCAGCCATGAAGGGACCGAAAACCTTTACGAAGGAAGATGTCATCGAAATCAACTGCCATGGCGGACTGGTTTCCGTGAATCGCGTGCTGCAGCTTCTGCTGAATAATGGTGCTAGGCTTGCTGAGCCGGGTGAATTTACAAAGCGTGCTTTCTTGAATGGACGGATTGATTTATCACAGGCAGAAGCGGTCATGGATCTGATTCGCGCCAAGACGGACCGGGCTATGAACATGGCACTTGGCCAGATGGAAGGAAGGCTGTCAAAGCTTATTCAGAAGCTTCGGCAGGAAATTCTGGAGATCCTGGCTCACGTGGAAGTCAATATCGACTATCCGGAATACGATGATGTCGAGGAAATGACCCATCATATGCTGATGGAGAAGGCTTCTTATGTAAAAAAGGAAATCGAAAAGCTCCTTCAAACCTCACAGCAGGGGAAAATACTGCGTGAAGGACTTTCCACGGTCATCGTCGGACGGCCAAACGTTGGGAAATCCTCCTTATTGAATAGCCTTGTTCACGAAAATAAAGCGATTGTGACTGATATACCGGGCACTACCCGTGATGTTATTGAAGAATATGTGAATGTCAGAGGAGTGCCGCTTCGTCTGGTGGATACAGCCGGCATTCGCGAAACGGAAGATATCGTAGAACGGATCGGTGTCGAAAAATCGAGGCAGGTATTAAAGGAAGCAGATTTAATTTTGCTCGTGCTCAATTACTCGGATGAATTGACGTCTGAGGATGAAAATATATTTAAAGCGGTCGAAGGCATGGATGTCATTGTGATTGTCAATAAAACCGACCTTGATCAAAAGATCGACATGAATCGTGTCCGCGAGCTTTCAAAGCATCATAAACTGGTTACAACCTCTTTATTGGAAGACCAGGGGGTCGACGATCTGGAGGAAGCCATTGCCTCTTTATTCTTTGCAGGCTCCATCGAAGCCGGGGATATGACGTATGTATCCAATACCCGCCATATTGCTCTATTGAATCAGGCGCAAAATGCCATTGATGAAGCGATGCAGGGGGTTGAGATGGGAACACCAATTGATATTGTGCAGATTGATTTGACAAGAACATGGGAGCTGCTTGGTGAAATTATTGGCGACAGCGTCCATGAAAGCCTGATTGACCAGTTATTCTCGCAGTTCTGTTTAGGAAAATAGATTAGAGCAGGCTGTGTCAGCTGACGCAGCGGAAATAGATTTTTTAACTTTTGCAATCGGCCGGTCCAGCCTCTGCTGAGCTTGGGTCTGTGCTTGCCTGATTGCAGCAAAGGAGGCCGCATCATGACATATGAAGCTGGAAGTTATGATGTCATAGTAGTCGGAGCCGGACACGCGGGTGTGGAAGCAGGTCTTGCTTCGGCCCGTCTCGGCGCAAAGACATTAATGATTACAATCAACCTGGATATGGTAGCCTTTATGCCATGTAACCCTTCAGTCGGGGGACCGGCAAAAGGAATCGTTGTAAGGGAAATCGATGCTCTTGGCGGAGAAATGGGCAAGAATATTGATAAAACGCATATTCAGATGCGTATGCTGAACACAGGAAAAGGCCCTGCCGTACGTGCATTAAGAGCACAGGCCGATAAGTTCACATATCAGCATGAAATGAAAAAAACACTGGAAAATGAACGGAATCTGACGCTTATTCAGGGAATGGTTGAACGTCTGATTGTTGAAGATGGGGAATGCAGGGGCGTTGTCACCCAGACAGGCGCCGTGTATCATTCAAAAGCTGTCGTCATTACGACCGGAACCTTCTTAAGGGGAGAAATCATCCTTGGTGAACTGAAGTACTCAAGCGGCCCTAATAACCAGCAGCCATCCATTAAGCTCTCAGAGCATCTGCAGGAGCTTGGCTTTGATCTGGTCCGTTTTAAAACTGGAACGCCGCCGCGCGTCAACAGCCATACCATTGATTACAGCAAAACGGAAATCCAGCCTGGCGATGATGTGCCCAGAGCTTTTTCCTATGAAACGACCAAGTATATTACAGACCAGCTCCCTTGCTGGCTGACATACACCAATGAAGAAACACATACACTGATCGACAATAATCTTCATCGCTCGCCAATGTACTCCGGCATGATCAAAGGAACAGGACCGCGCTATTGTCCGTCCATTGAAGATAAGGTTGTCCGCTTTAACGATAAGCCGCGCCATCAAATTTTCCTTGAGCCTGAAGGCCGAAATACTCAGGAAGTATATGTGCAGGGGCTTTCAACAAGCTTGCCTGAGGATGTGCAGCAGCAGATTCTCAGAACGATCCCTGGACTTGAAAAGGTGCAGATGATGCGTGCTGGCTATGCGATTGAATATGATTCCATCGTCCCAACGCAATTATGGCCGACACTGGAAACCAAAAAGGTGAAAAATCTCTACACAGCCGGCCAGATTAACGGGACATCCGGCTATGAAGAAGCTGCCGGACAGGGATTAATGGCAGGCATGAATGCCGGATTGAAATCGCTGGATAAGGAAGAAGTTATTTTAAGCCGATCAGATGCTTATATTGGCGTTCTGATTGATGACCTTGTAACCAAAGGAACGAACGAGCCTTACCGTCTGCTGACTTCAAGAGCGGAATACCGTCTGCTGCTTCGCCATGATAATGCCGACCTGCGTTTAACAGAGCTTGGCCGCAAAGTCGGTCTGATCAGTGAAGAACGCTATGAAAAATTCCAGCTGAAAAAGCAGGCAATAGAAGACGAAAAAGCACGTCTTAAAGGTATTATCATTAAGCCTACGTCTGACGTGCAGGAGTTGATCAAAAGCCAGGGCGGAAGCGAGCTGAAAGACGGCATCCGCGCCTCAGATTTGCTGAAGCGTCCGGAAATGACGTATGAGCATATCGGGCAGCTCGTTCCGGCTGAAACTGCGCTTGATCCGGATGTAACCGAGCAGGTGGAAATCCAGATCAAGTATGAGGGCTATATTGAGAAGTCCCTTCAGCAGGTAGATCGTCTGAAGAAAATGGAAAACAAAAAGGTCCCTGAAAACATCGATTATGATGATATTAATGGACTGGCTTCCGAAGCAAGACAAAAGCTGAAGGAAGTAAGGCCGCTATCTCTCGCACAGGCTTCACGAATTTCCGGAGTTAATCCTGCCGATATCTCCATTTTGCTTGTTTATTTAGAACAGGGGAGAATTGCACGGGTTTCAGCTGAGTAAAGAGGAAAATCCGATTATGTCAGAGAACGGAAAGGATTACTAAATGAATACCGAACAATTTACTGAAATGCTGGCGGCGAAGGGGATTGCCCTTTCGCCACAGCAATTGCAGCAATATGACACCTACTATTCCACCCTGGTGGAATGGAATGAAAAAATGAATTTAACAGCCATTACGGAAAAGGAAGATGTGTATTTAAAGCACTTCTATGACTCCATTAGCGCGGCTTTTTACTTTGACTTCAGCCAGCCGCTAAAGGTCTGTGATGTCGGAGCGGGGGCAGGCTTCCCGAGCATACCGATTAAAATTGCTTTTCCGGGTTTACATATTACGATCGTTGACTCTCTTAATAAGCGCATCGGTTTTCTGGAGCATCTGGCGAAGAAGCTGGAGCTTGAGAATGTACGCTTTATCCATGACCGTGCGGAAACTTTTGGCCAGAACAAGGAATATCGTGAGTCTTTTGATGTGGTGACCGCAAGAGCTGTTGCCAGATTATCCGTTTTAAGCGAGCTGTGTCTGCCTCTTGCTAAAACAGGAGGCACATTTGTGGCCATGAAGGGCGCCAGTGCTCAGGAAGAACTGGATGCCGGCAAAAAGGCCGTCTCGGTTCTGGGCGGAAGACTTGTGGATTCCCACACGTTCACTCTCCCTGAGGAAGAAAGTGAGCGCAATATTTTAATCATTAAAAAAGAAAAGAGCACTCCTAAAAAGTACCCGCGAAAGCCGGGGACACCCAATAAAACACCAATTGAATAGGGTGCGCAATTTGCCATTGTATGACATAATGGTGTAAACGTTTCGATTTTTCCAGATATTTATATTGCTGATATCCGGCAGGATTTGTCATGATGATAGAGAATATGTTATAGGGAGTTTCGTAAAGGTGGTGCAGGGTGATGAAGCATTCTTTCTCACGCTTTTTTGGCCTAGGCGAAAAGGGAGAACAAGTTACAGCGGAAAAACCAGCAGAAGAACAGCTGGATATTGAAGACTTAAGCGACAGAGAAGAAGTTAAGAAAATTCCTATTGATCAAATCGTCCCCAACCGTTTCCAGCCAAGAACGGTATTTGATGATGAAAAAATAGAAGAGCTTTCCCGGACGATCCATACACATGGAATCATCCAGCCAATCGTCGTACGGGAATTTGAGGATGGCCAGTTTGAAATCATAGCCGGTGAACGCAGATACCGTGCCATGAAAAAACTGGGCTGGGAAGAAGCTCCTGCTATTGTCAAAAATCTTAGCGATACCGAAACGGCTTCAGTAGCTTTAATTGAAAATCTTCAAAGGGAAGAATTGTCACCGATTGAAGAAGCTGTTGCCTATGGAAAACTTTTAGAGCTGCATAGCCTGACACAGGAGGCATTGGCACAGCGCCTTGGAAAAGGACAGTCAACCGTTGCCAACAAGCTTCGGCTGCTGAAATTGCCGCAGCCTGTCCAGGATGCATTGCTAAACAAATCAATTACAGAGCGGCATGCCCGTTCACTCATCCCGCTGAAGGACCCGGAGAAGCAGGTCGCCCTGCTGCAGGAGATTGTGGAAAAGAATCTCAATGTGAAGCAGACGGAAGACCGGGTTGTCAAAATTCTCGAACAGAAAAATCCAAAACCGAAGCCGAAACGAAAGGCTTTCAGCAAGGATATGAGAATTGCGGTCAACACGATCAGGCAATCTTTATCCATGGTTTCTGACAGCGGCATTAATCTTGATTCTGAAGAAGAAGAATTTGATGAATTTTATCAAATCACGATCAAGATTCCTAAAAAGAAATAAATTTTTACGCGAAAAATAAAGCGGGGGCTCCCTGTTTTATTTTTCGCGTTTTTTGTTTGAAAGATAAGAGAAAGCATATAATTTTTGAACTTTTATAACTGTCTAGCACCAGCGCCTACCCCCTCGAGGTCACAAGCCAATCCTCCCAAAAAGGCAAAGAACGCCTTTCCGGGAGGCTCGTCTTGTGCTTGTCGGGGGTGGGCAAGGCGCTTGCGCTTTTCTTGAAGGACGATAAAAAGACTATTAGAATCTTCTTATTTTTTACAAAAAATTATTCTGTCCTGTTTTTCGTGATAAAATAGACTACGTGATTTAATGATACGAATGAATTCGCAGATAGATAGATTGGAATATTGATAGATGAAAGCAGGTGACACTGTGGGCAAGATTATAGCTGTTGCGAACCAGAAAGGCGGAGTCGGCAAAACGACCTCTTCCGTCAATCTTGGCGCATGCCTGGCATACATAGGCAAGAAAGTGCTGCTGGTCGACATTGATCCGCAGGGCAATGCCACAAGCGGAATCGGCATTGAAAAAGCGGATGTCGATCATTGCATTTATGACGTCCTCGTGGATGATGTGGAAGCATCCAAGGTCATTAAACCTACGTCGGTAGAGAACTTATATGCCATTCCGGCAACCATTCAGCTGGCAGGCGCAGAAATTGAACTGGTGCCGACGATCTCACGTGAAGTCAGGTTAAAGAGGGCTCTTGAGGAAGTAAAGGCAAACTTTGATTATGTGATTATCGACTGTCCTCCTTCCCTTGGATTACTGACGATAAATTCGCTGACCGCTTCGGATGCCGTAATCATACCCGTGCAGTGCGAGTACTATGCACTGGAAGGGCTGAGCCAGCTTCTGAATACAGTTCGTCTTGTGCAGAAGCATCTGAACCATGATTTGAAAATCGAAGGCGTTCTGCTGACAATGCTGGATGCCCGTACAAATCTCGGCATTCAGGTCATTGAAGAAGTGAAAAAGTATTTTCAGGATAAAGTCTATAAAACAATCATCCCCCGCAATGTGCGGCTGGGAGAGGCTCCGAGCCATGGAGAACCTATCATTACTTATGATCCGAAGTCACGCGGAGCTGAAGTATATTTAGAACTGGCAAAGGAAGTGGTTTCAAATGGCTAAAGGTTTAGGAAAAGGTCTGAATGCTTTTTTCAATAATGCTGAAACCGAAAGTGAAGAAACCGTACAGGAAGTAAAAATAAAGGACATTCGTCCAAACCCTTATCAGCCGCGCAAGGTGTTTGAAAAGGAAGCCATCGAGGAGCTGAAGCAATCCATCCTTGAACATGGAATTCTGCAGCCGATCATCGTCCGCAAAAGCATCAAGGGCTATGAAATTGTAGTCGGGGAGCGCCGCTTCCGGGCAGCAAAAGAAGCTAACTTGGAGAAAGTTCCTGTTGTTGTAAGAGAACTGACTGAACAGCAGATGATGGAGCTCGCTGTTCTTGAGAATCTTCAGCGTGAAGACTTAACGCCGATTGAAGAAGCGGCTGCATACCAGCTGCTGATGGAGAAGCTCAAGGTGACACAAGAGGAATTGGCCAAGCGCCTGGGAAAAAGCAGGCCGCATATTGCCAACCATATTCGCCTGCTATCCCTTCCTCCGAAAATTCAAGGATTGATTTCAGACGGCAAAATTTCCATGGGACACGGAAGAGCGCTATTGGGGCTGCGAAAAAAAGAAAAACTGCAGGCGCTTGTTGAAAAAACGGTTAAAGACGGCTTAAATGTCCGACAGCTTGAACAGCTGATTCAGCAGCTGAACGATGTTTCACGTGAAACGAAAAAGCCGGCAGTTCAAAAGGATATCTTCATTAAGGAACGCGAATCCTCCCTCCGGGAACGATTCGGAACGACCGTCCATATAAAACAGTCCAAAAACAAAGGGAAAATTGAGATTGAATTTTTCTCAAAAGAAGATTTGGAACGTATTATGGAGCTTTTAGAAACACATCAGTAAGCCATCTTTATGATGGTTTATTTTTTTACAGGATTTTATAAAAAAAAGATTGTAGGCTCAGACCTTTCGTGGTAATTTTAATAGAAAATAATTCGCATTGCGAAATAATAAGGTGAAGAGGATGTTTCTGCTAGGTACACTTGTGAATGGATTATTGATTATTATTGGAACACTGCTGGGGAAATTGCTCCATCGCATTCCCGAAAACATGAAGGGAACGGTCATGCATGCGATTGGCCTTGCGGTCATGGTGCTCGGACTGCAAATGGGCTTTAAAAGCGAGAATTTCCTCGTGGTGATTTTGAGCCTTGTGTTCGGAACGGTGATTGGAGAGTACTTTGCTCTCGAAGATAAACTCAACAAGCTTGGCGATTGGCTTGAAAGCAAAATTGGCTCCAAAGGACAAGGCAGCATTTCGCAGGGCTTCGTAACGGCTACACTTATCTTTGTCATTGGCGCTATGGCCATTATCGGAGCGCTTGACAGCGGCATCCGGGGCGACCACTCGGTGCTTTATACCAAATCGATTATTGACGGCTTCACCTCCCTCATCTTAACGACAACATTAGGAATCGGTGTGCTCTTTTCAGCTTTTCCGGTGATGCTGTATGAAGGACTCATTGCCCTTTTTGCCACCCAAATCGACCGGTTTGTCCCCCAGCTTCTGATGGACAGCTTTATCAAGGAAATGACCGCAACAGGCGGAATCATGATCTTTGCGATTGGACTGAATTTGACGGGCATTACGAAGATCAGGGTTGCGAACCTGCTTCCGGGAATTGTGGTCACGGGAATTATTGTGTCGGTTGTTTATTTTTATGGGATTTATTTTTAGATGAATGGTATGTGCACCGTGGGCACGGATGTTGGTGTGCTTGCGGTGCATTATTTATGCCGGTGAGGTGCTTTAAATGGCTGGAACCGCTTGAATTCACGAATTTAGTGCGTGAGATCCGAGCGCAAATCAGTTGTTTTTCGGGAAAAGGAGCGTGCTTGGCGGTTTATCTAACAGGCTGGGAATGTTATCTAGCATGTTTTGGGTTTTATCTAACAGGTTTGTGAATTTATCTAGCATGTTTTGAATTTTATCTAACAAGTTTCGGGTTTTATCTCACATTTGGCCCTATTTCCCCATGAAATCGAACGCGAAAATGATTTCACATCACTATTCACCATGCAAAAAGGGCTTAGAGAGTTCTAAACCCTTTTTTATGTGCTAAAGCTGGCTGTGAGTAAAAAACTTAAACTCTATTTAAATGTGTATCTTTGAAATTAGTTGAATATTTAAGCCCGTATCCAATTGCTCTATCCATTCCTATATGAGCTGACCAAATTACTCCTATCGCCATCACCAGCTGATTCGATAGAAGTAAACCTGCTATTACAATAGTAATCGACAAACTATAAGTATGAAAAATATTATAGCATTTCGCTCCAACATTATTGTTAATTAAATACCCTATCATTGAAATGTCAGGTGCCAGCAATAAAATGAAAAACATCCACCAACTGTATTCATATAACGCATAAAGATATACACTTAACACTAAAACTGCCAGCCCTTCCATGTGCAACAAAATTTTATTCAACTCTATTTTCCCTCACTTTTCAATGTAATGATAAAGTAATCGCCTTTTTTAAAGAGGCTTAAGTACATTACATCACAAAGTCTACGATATTAACATATTTATCCAAGTAATTTGATAGTAACCATATACTAAATCACAAAAAATCACACGCCCTCCAATAACTGAAAAATGACCTGTGAATTGATGTGTTATTTTATTGAAAAATGTTCCATTGATATAACAAGGAAAATCGAACGGTGAATTCCATGTTTACACCTCTTACGGCAAGCCGCAGGCTCACTCCCCTGCGGCTTTCCACTCTATTATGGTGTCTGCTCACGGTTCAGTTCCCACTTAAATGCAGGCCATGCCGGCGCTGTCCGGTGGGTCAGGCTGGCTTCATAGATCCCCTCCGCGATGGTTTTCGCCATTTTCAGGACGAGATTGAGCCTTGTGTTCTGGAGGACGAAGAATTCCATGAATCCGCTGACGTTGACGATGCCGGTGATGTGCATGTCCCCTACTTCCGGCAGGTCTTTATTGACTCCGGCGCCCGGCTTGACGGGTCCGTCTCCAATTTGGATGACTCCGACGCTTTTCAGGCGGCCCAGACATGCGTCGATTCCGATAATAAAGGGATTGAAATGCTTCTTTTTGATTTCGTTCAGTTTATCTTCCAGGTTCACGGCATGGATCGGGTCCTCCAATGTTCCGTATACATGGAAGGATGAAATGGATTTTTCCTCAAGGAGTGTGCCGACCAGCGGACCTAATGAATCACCTGTTGAGCGGTCTGTGCCAATGCAGACAAACACGATCGGACGGCAGCCGATGCCCGCAGGCAGAATATTCTTCAGCTCAGCAGCCAATTTTTCTGCAGAGTTTGTTTCTTCATGCGAGATTCTGGCAGAAGCCCCGCCTTTTTTGTCAAACAAGTTTGGTTTGAAGTTCATATAGGTCCACTCCCTTTTTAATCCTTGCCATGCCCGAAAAACAAGTATTTATACGTTTTTAACAGTATACGGAATTTTTGTGTAATCTATACATACCTGTATTATTTAATCGTTAAACAATCGGGTTTTTAACTGTTAAGCCATGAGAAAAATTGATAAAATAATTTTGTTTTACAGAGGGATTCGCACTGAGGGGCAAGATGCAGTATAATTTCATTCAAGCAATGGGCTTGAATTGCTTTCTGATTATTTTCACTAAATATGAGCAGGTGAAACCATGAGTCCTATTGAAAAAATGATAAACGGCATGATAGATAAGATTTCGAATGAAGAAACGTGGATAACCATTGGGGAAGGCATCTTTAAAGTTATGGCGATTCTGATCGTGACGAGCATCCTGATCAGGATCGGCAAGCTGGCCATCCGCAATATTTTTAAGGTGAGGACGCCGTCAAGGCTCCGAATCTCAGAGCGCAGGGAAGCCACCCTTCTGAAGCTGCTGGAGAATATGCTCACCTATGTGGTGTTTTTCGTTGCGGCGATCATGATATTATCGGTGCTGACAATTGATGTAAAAGCCCTTTTGGCCGGTGCCGGAATCGTCGGATTGGCTGTTGGGTTTGGGGCACAAAGTCTTGTAAAGGACATTATCACCGGATTTTTCATCATTTTTGAAGATCAGTTTTCAGTTGGAGATTATATCCGGATTGATCAATTTGAAGGAACCGTAGAAGAAATCGGGTTGAGGACCACCAAGATTAAAAACTGGACGGGTGAAGTTCATATCCTTCCGAACGGAAGCATTATGCAGGTGACTAATTTTTCATTAAATAATAGTGTGGCATTTGTGGATGTCAGCATTGCGTATGAAGGCGATATTGTGAAGGTTGAACAGGTCCTTCAGGAATTATTCGAAAAGCTCCCGGAAAAATATGAGGATATGGTCAAGCCGCCGGAAATTCTGGGCATCCAAAATATGGCGGCAGCTGACGTGATGCTGCGTGTAGTTTCAGAGACACTGCCAATGAGGCACTTTTATATTGCGCGCCAGCTGCGGAAGGAAATTAAGCTTTGTTTAGATGAGCATGGCATTGAAATTCCGTTCCCGCGCCTTGTGATGTACACACGGAATGAACAGGATAACCCAAAACTGAATGCGGAGGGATAAACATGGAGCAAAAAGAATTTGATTTACATGATGTGGTGGAAATGAAAAAGCCTCATCCATGCGGAGCTAACAAATGGAAAATCATCCGAATGGGGGCAGATATCCGCATTAAGTGCGAAGGCTGCGGACACAGCGTGATGATTCCAAGAAGGGAATTCGCCCGCAAAATGAAGAAAATTCTTGTTAAGCATGAGGAATAAGAGACAAACTGCAGGGAGATGAGGTTGTTGGCACAAACATTCAAGTCAGCCTGTCCCCTAAACTGCTGGGACAGCTGCGGCTTTCATGTAACAGTTGAAGACGGTAAAGTGACAAAGGTAGATGGCGATCCGGACCATCCGATAACAAAGGGGAAAATTTGCGGCCGCGGCAGAATGCTTGAAAGCAGAACCAATTCTCCGGAACGCCTGCTTCATCCGCTGAAAAAGGCAGATGGAGAATTTGTGCCCATTTCCTGGGAGCAGGCTTTGCACGATATTTCCCTGAAAATGAAGGAGCTAAAAGAAACGGATGGAACCACTTCAATCCTGCACAGCCATGATTATGCCAATGGCGGTTTGCTGACGAACCTGGATCAGCGCTTTTTCAACTGTTATGGCGGCGTGACTGAATTAGTGGGGTCAATCTGCTGGGGAGCCGGCATCGAGGCTCAGAGCTCGGATTTCGGAGATGCGTACAGCCATGGGCCTGAAGATATATTAAACAGCAGGCACATTGTCGTCTGGGGCAGAAATGTTGCCCGCACCAATATGCACCTGTATCAAAGGCTGCAGGAGGCAAAGAAACAAGGTGCCAAGTTGTATGTAATTGATCCAATTTATAATGCGACGGCTAAAATGGCCGACCGCTATTTTTCCATTAAGCCTGGGATGGATGGCTGGCTTGCGGCCGGCATCATGAAGGAAATGCTTCGTCTGGGATTGGAAGATAGAAGTTTCATAGATAGCTATTCAGTTGGTTTTGAAGATTTGATTGAATTGCTCAAAAGTGTAACGCTTGAGGAAATCGCAGAGAAAACGGAAGTGCCTGCTGAAGTGATGACCGAGCTTGCAGTGGTGTATGGCGATCGCCCCGTGTCCACTTTCTTTGGCCTGGGCATGCAGCGATACGAGAATGGCGGGAACACGATCCGGCTGATGGATGCTTTGATTGCCGTGAGCGGCAATATTGGGATTCCGGGCGGTGGTGCAAACTATGCCAACAGACAGGTAGGACAGAGTTTTGATGCGGCTGCCCTCACCCTCCCTGAGCGAAAAACGGCTTTCAGGCAATTTACGATGATGCGGCAGGCAGAAGGGATTTTAACAGCAAAGGATCCTGAGATTAAGATGATCTTCGTTACGTGCGGAAATCCTTTAACCCAGGTGCCTGACTCTTCAAGGGTACGCGAGGCTTTTGCAACTGTTGAGACTGTTGTCGTGATGGAGCAGTTTATGACAGACACGGCTAAAATGGCAGATTACGTTCTGCCCGTCGCAACTGTGTTTGAACAGGAAGATCTCTATTATTCTTCCATGTACCATCATTATGTCAACCATGGCCCGAAGCTGGCTGAACCGCCAGGCGAAGCGAAGCCTGATTTATGGGTATGGACCGAGCTTGCCAAGCGTCTCGGATTCGGAGCTGATTTCGATTTTACAAGAGAAGAATTCATCAGCATGGGTCTCGGTTCGCTTAAAAAGCAGGGGATCACGCTTGATAGCATACGGAATGCCCATCATATGGAGCTTCCAGTTGATACGGTGCCTTGGAGAGACCGCCAGTTCAAGACGACAAGCGGCAAGTATGAATTTACCTCGTTCCGAAAGGGTTCCGAAAACAGGCTGACACTCGCTCTTCCCCGGGAAACAAAGTGGACCGATAAAGAGCGTGCCGAACAGTTTCCTTTTACCCTGCTGACGATTCATCCGCTCCGCTCCAATCATTCGCAGCATTATCACCTGTTGAAGCCGGAGCCTAAGGCAAAGGTGGAAATTGCCGATAATATTGCTGAAAAGCTTGGCCTGCAGGAGAACGATTACGTCAAAGTGTGGAATGACCGCGGAGAAATGAAGGGCTATGTCCATATTATGAAAAAAGCCCATCCGGATACCATCAATATCGATGAAGGCATCTGGGCAAAATTAGGCGGCCCCGTCAATAACCTTACATCCAGCAGGGAGTCGGACAACGGTCTTGGCAGCACATTGTATGACTGCCTTGTGAATATTGAGAAGGTTTAATAATAGCGGTGACAGGCACCTATACCAGTCAGGCAAAGTGGTATAGGTGCCTGTCACCTTTTCTTTACATTTCTCCGGCAACTATCTATAATTGTTAGAGGCTTGTTTAAATGAGAAACAATCGTATTTTTAATAGATGAAATAATGTTGAGGAGTGACTTGGATGGCTTTAACAGCTGGTATTGTAGGTTTGCCGAACGTCGGAAAGTCTACGTTGTTTAATGCAATTACCCAGGCGGGAGCGGAGTCTGCGAACTATCCGTTCTGTACAATTGATCCGAATGTGGGAATTGTGGAAGTGCCTGATCACCGTTTGAATAAACTAACTGAATTGGTTCAGCCGAAAAAAACTGTGCCAACGGCTTTTGAATTTACGGATATCGCCGGCATCGTAAAGGGTGCGAGCAAAGGGGAAGGTCTTGGGAATAAATTTCTGTCCCATATCCGTGAAGTGGATGCCATCTGTCAGGTTGTCCGCTGTTTTGCGGATGACAATATTACACACGTTGCGGGGAAAGTGGACCCGATCGATGATATCGAAGTCATCAACCTGGAATTGATTCTGGCTGATCTTGAGTCGGTTGATAAGCGAATTGGCCGTGTGAGCAAGCTGGCTAAGCAGAAGGATAAAGATTCTGTGATCGAGCTTGAAATTCTGGAGAAATTAAAAGAAGCGTTCGAAAATGATAAGCCAGCCCGTACTGTCGAGTTTACAGACGAGCAAATGAAGATTGTAAAAGGTCTTCACCTGCTGACAATCAAGCCGGTGCTTTACGTTGCAAACGTAAGCGAGGACGATGTAGCGGATCCTTCTTCTAACGAATATGTGCAGCAGGTAAAAGAATTTGCCGCAAAAGATAATGCGGAAGTCATCGTAATCTGTGCAAAAATCGAATCTGAAATTGCAGAGCTTGACGGGGAAGAAAAAGAAATGTTCCTTCAGGAGCTGGGCATCGAAGAATCCGGCCTTGATCAGCTGATCAGAGCAGCCTACAACCTGCTTGGACTGGCAACTTACTTCACAGCAGGCGTACAGGAAGTCCGTGCCTGGACATTCCGAAAAGGCATGAAAGCTCCTCAATGTGCGGGAGTGATTCACTCCGACTTTGAAAAAGGCTTCATCCGTGCAGAAACAGTTTCCTATGACGACCTTGTCGCTGCAGGAAACATGACAGCTGCGAAAGAAGCAGGAAAAGTCCGCCTAGAAGGCAAAGAATACATTGTTAAAGACGGAGATGTCATGCACTTCCGCTTTAACGTTTAATTATTTAGGGACCTCTATTTTTAGGGGTTCTTTTTTAATGATTCTTTCAAAATAATCTTCCATCTTCCAATTCACTCTAGTGTTATTGCTTTTGCATATTTAATGTGCTATAATTTCAACTTGTGAGTAATGTATATTGCTCCTTGCCCTTTGTGGGCCGTTAGACCAAAAGGAGGTGAAAGTGATGAGAAAGTACGAAGTTATGTACATCATCCGCCCAAACATTGAAGATGAGGCTAAAAAAGCCCTAGTTGAGCGTTTCAACACAATCTTAACTGACAATGGTGCGGAGGTTTCTGAATCAAAGGATTGGGGTAAGCGTCGCCTTGCATACGAAATCAATGATTTCCGCGATGGCTACTACCAGCTTATGAACGTTAATGCTGAAGCAACAGCTGTTGACGAGTTCACTCGTTTAGCTAAAATCAGCGAAGACATCATCCGTTACATCGTTGTTAAAGACGAAAAATAATAGATATAGACATTTTACCGAGAGGAGTTGATTCTGATGATGAACCGTGTTGTTCTTGTCGGACGTTTGACAAAGGATCCTGATTTGCGGTATACCCCGAACGGAGTTCCTGTCGCTTCATTCACTCTTGCCGTGAATCGTACTTTTACGAATCAGCAAGGTGAGCGGGAGGCAGACTTTATCAACTGTGTGGTATGGAGAAAGCCAGCTGAAAACGTAGCGAATTTCCTTAAAAAAGGAAGTCTTGCAGGTGTAGATGGCCGGATTCAGTCCCGCAGCTATGAAGGCCAGGATGGAAAGCGCGTTTACGTGACAGAAGTCCAGGCTGAAAGTGTGCAATTCCTTGAGCCGAAGAATAGTTCTGGCGGCCAGGGCGGCGGTAATCCGAACTACGGCGGTCCAAAAGATCAGGATTTCCCATTTGGAAATAACAGCAATCAGAATCAACGCCAGGATAATCGTAATCAGGGCAACTATACTCGCGTGGATCAGGACCCATTCGCAAATGACGGCCAAATCGACATTTCCGATGACGACCTGCCATTCTAATAGTGCCCGATTATGAACGGAAATATATAAAATAAAAAGCTAAAGGAGGTAACTGACCATGGCTGGAGGACGCAGAGGAGGACGTGCTAAACGTCGTAAGGTTTGCTTTTTCACTGCAAACGGAATCACTCACATCGACTACAAAGATGTGGATCTTCTAAAAAAATTCATCTCTGAGCGCGGTAAGATTTTACCACGTCGTGTAACTGGCACTAACGCTAAATACCAACGTAAATTAACGATTGCTATTAAGCGCGCTCGCCAAATGGCATTACTGCCATACGTTTCAGGTGAATAATTAATATGAAAAGACGCTGGTATCCGGCGTCTTTTTTATTATGTTCTCCTTTAGTACGGGGTTGTGTTAAAGTTAAAACCCCTTCTGAAATCGCGAAGGTTGAACCTGCATTTAATACTAGCTACAATAGAGCTTATATGGGTTCAAAAAGCCGGGAACAGATTTCCTCCTTTTTGGATACACAGTTTGAGGGGTGTATCAATGAATAATGTACATAAATTAACAGAAGGTGCCGTGCTTCTCGCAGTTTTCGCCGTGCTGCTTCTGATTTCGCTCTATGTGCCGATTCTCGGTACCGTTTCGGTTTTCTTCCTGGCTCTTCCGTTTATTATGTTTGCGGCAAAAAATAACCGGATGAGCGCGATTGTCTTTCTGACGGGAGGCGTCCTGCTTTCCCTGATTATCGGGTCCATCAAGGGGATTCCGCTTGCCCTGACATTCGGATTGACCGGTACGGTAATCGGTATTTTCATAAGGGAGAATAAAGGACGGGCTTCTTCCTTTATTGCGGGCACGCTTGTATTCCTTGCAGCCCTTTTGCTTCAGTATGCTGCAGCAGTTGCCTTTTTTAATATCAATATCATTAAAGAAGGCATCAGCATGATGGAAGAGTCCATTAAAATCTCACAAGGAATGCTCGAAGGATTCGGACAAAACGCAGATAAGGCAGTCGAGCAGCTGACAGCAGGCCTTAAAATGATTGAAACCTTAACGCCAAGTTTATTTGTCATGACATCGGTCATTTCTGTTTTTATCATTCAGCTTGTTTCCTTTCCGATCGCCAAACGATTCGGTATTAAGATTGAAGGCTTGAAGCCATTCAGGGAAATGAGCCTGCCGAAAAGCATATTATGGTACTATCTCATAACCATTATTGCTTCGTTCCTTTTTAATCCGTCAGAAGGAAGCTACTGGTTTATGGCCCTTGTCAATATTGCCTTCATTCTGCAGATTTTCATGGTCATTCAAGGCCTGTCCCTGATTTTCTTTTTCAGTCATTTAAAGGGGTGGCCGAAAGCGGTGCCTGTACTTGCTGCTGTATTTACATTTCTTATGCCATTTCTCCTTTATATTGTGAGGATATTAGGTATAATTGACTTAGGATTCGATTTAAGGCAAAGATTAGGAAAAAAGTGATGAACAACACTACTGTTTAGGAGCTGAAAACATGCCTTCGTATTTAGAAAAGCGGTCCATACGCTATCCGATTTTTGGATTGATGGGCATAACAGTGGTGCTTCTCGGTATATTGGCGTACTACAATTGGCTTTTTGCATTAATTGGGCTGTTTCTGGCCATCCTTCCTTTCTACTACCTTTTTCAGCTGAATCAAAAGCACCGGAAGGAGACGGAAGAATACATCTCTACCCTTTCCTACAGGGTGAAAAAAGTCGGCGAAGAAGCTCTGATGGAAATGCCGATCGGAATCATGCTGATTAATGATGATTATTACATTGAATGGACCAATCCCTTTTTAGCATCCTGCTTTGATGAAGATACGCTAGTCGGAAGATCGCTTTATGATGTCGCGGATTCGCTTGTTCCGCTTATCAAACAAGAAGTGGAAACAGAAATTATTACGCTTCATGACCGCAAATTCCGGGTGATCCATAAACCGGAAGAACGCCTTTTATACTTTTTTGATGTCACGGAACAAACTGAAATTGAGAAAATGTATCAGGAAGAACGGACAGTGATCGCCATCATCTTCCTTGATAATTATGACGAACTGACCCAGGCGATGGATGACCAGACGAAAAGCAGCCTCAACAGCCTGGTGACCCAGATATTGAATAAATGGGCACAGGATAATGGAGTCTTTCTGAAGCGGGTATCATCTGAGCGCTTTATCGCCGTATTTAATGAACATATTCTGCAGCTTCTTGAAAAAGGGAAGTTCACGATTCTAGATGATGTCCGGGAAACCACATCCAAGCAAAATGTTCCGCTTACGTTAAGCATAGGTGTCGGCACGGGGGTTTCCTCCCTTCCTGAGCTCGGTTCACTGGCCCAGTCCAGCTTAGATCTGGCATTAGGCCGCGGAGGAGATCAGGTGGCCATCAAGCAGACTAACGGGAAAGTCAAATTCTTCGGGGGCAAGACCAATCCTGTTGAAAAAAGAACCCGGGTCCGTGCACGCGTCATTTCCCATGCGCTGAAGGAATTGATTTCCGAAAGCGATAAAGTCATTATCATGGGCCACAAAAGCCCGGATATGGATGCAATTGGAGCCGCCATCGGGATTCAGAAGGTGGCGCGCCTGAATCAGCGTGAAGGCTATGTAGTGGTGAATTTCAGTGAACTGGATACAGGCGTCAGAAGGATGATGAAGGAAATTGAAAAGAATGAAGAACTCTTTTCAAAATTCATCACACCGGAACAGGCGATGGAAATCGCCACGGACGATACCCTGCTCGTGGTTGTTGATACCCACAAGCCATCCATGGTAATTGAGGAAAAGCTGCTTCATGCGATTGAACATGTGGTCGTCATCGACCATCATCGCCGCGCTGAAGAGTTCATTCATAATCCGCTGCTGGTTTATATGGAGCCATACGCTTCCTCTACAGCAGAACTGGTGACAGAGCTTCTGGAATATCAGCCGAAAAACGGCAGAATCGAAATGCTGGAAGCGACGGCACTGCTTGCCGGGATCATTGTCGATACGAAGAGCTTCTCACTGCGGACAGGATCGCGGACGTTTGATGCGGCTTCCTACCTGCGCGGACAGGGTGCAGATACCGTGCTCGTTCAAAAGTTCTTAAAAGAAGATGTAGATACCTACATCAAGCGGGCGAAGCTGATTGAAACCGTACAATTTTACAAAGAAGGCATTGCGATTGCCAAGGGTGAGCCGGATCAGATATTTGACCAGGTGCTGATTGCCCAGACGGCAGATACCCTGCTGACGATGGATGGCGTGGTTGCTTCATTTGTCATCTCAAACCGCTCTGAAAACATGATAGGGGTCAGCGCACGTTCCCTCGGGGATATCAATGTCCAGGTGATCATGGAAAACCTCGAAGGCGGCGGGCACTTAACAAATGCTGCCACACAGCTTCAGGATGCAACACTTGATGATGTTGAAGTCCGATTAAAAGAGGCTATAGATGAATACTTTGAAGGGAGAAAAAAGGAATGAAAGTAATCTTTTTAAAAGACGTTAAAGGCAAAGGGAAAAAAGGCGAAGTAAAAAATGTAGCAGATGGCTATGCACATAACTTTTTAATTAAGCAAGGGCTTGCTGTCGAAGCAAACCAATCGAGTATCAGCAGCCTGAATGCTCAAAAGAAGAAAGAAGAAAAGCTTGCTGCTGAAGAGCTTGCTGATGCAAAAAAACTGAAAGAAACACTTGAAAAGCTGACAGTTGAATTTACTGCAAAATCAGGTGAAGGCGGCCGCCTGTTCGGCTCCATCACAAGCAAGCAAATTGCTGAAGAGCTTCAAAAGAAGCACAGCATCAAAATCGACAAACGCAAGATCGAAATGGAAGATGCGATCCGCACACTTGGATACACAAAGGTTCCAGTCAAGCTTCATACTGAAGTAACGGCAACATTAAACGTACATGTAAAAGAAGCATAAAGCTAAGCTTCCATTAGTCGGATAAACTAATATTGGAAGTGGCTTTTGCCGATAAACATGTTAAAATAAAAGGGTTGATTAAAAATGTGATCAGTTTTTGCTGGTCACATTTTTTAAAGGGATTATAAGGGATTTTTATATAAATATAGATTTGCTTAATGTTTATTTTAAGGAGGTTTAATGAGATGAGTGATTTATTCGCGGATCGGCTCCCGCCTCAGAATATCGAAGCGGAACAGGCTGTGCTTGGGGCAATCTTTCTTGAACCCTCCTCTCTTACACAAGCATCTGAGATCTTGATACCTGAAGACTTCTACCGTGCGGCCCACCAGAAGATTTTCAATGTTATGCTGAAGCTGAGCGATCAGGGTAAAGCGGTCGACTTAGTGACCGTGACAGAAGAGCTCAGCGCAGCAAAACTGCTCGAGGATACCGGAGGGGTCAGCTATTTAAGTGAACTGGCCGGATCTGTTCCGACAGCGGCGAATATTGAGTACTATGCAAAGATCGTGGAAGAAAAATCACTGCTTCGCAGGCTGATCCGGACGGCGACGGGGATTGCACAGGACGGCTATACGCGCGAGGATGAAGTGGAAGTTCTGCTGGGGGAAGCAGAGAAAAATATCATGGAGGTTGCACAGCGCAAAAACGCCGGTGCCTTTCATAATATTAAGGATGTATTGGTGCGGACCTACGATAATATCGAGGAAATGCATAACCGTAAAGGGGATATTACAGGGATTGCGACTGGATTTACCGAGCTCGACCGCATGACAGCCGGCTTCCAGCGAAATGATCTCATCATTGTCGGTGCCCGTCCTTCCGTAGGTAAAACAGCCTTCGCCTTGAATATCGCGCAAAATGTGGCAACGAAAACCGGAGAAAACGTCGCGATCTTCAGTCTGGAGATGGGCGCCGAACAGCTGGTCATGCGTATTCTCTGTGCTGAAGGGAATATTGATGCCCAGAGACTTCGTACCGGCTCTCTGACAGATGAGGACTGGGGAAAGCTGACGATGGCGATGGGAAGCCTGTCAAATGCGGGTATTTTCATCGATGACACGCCGGGTGTCCGCATCCAGGATATCCGTTCCAAATGCCGCCGCCTCAAACAGGAGCAGGGGCTTGGCATGATTCTGATCGACTACCTGCAATTAATCCTCGGAAGCGGACGTTCAGGAGAAAACCGCCAGCAGGAAGTATCTGAAATCTCACGTTCCCTAAAACAGCTGGCACGTGAACTTCAGGTCCCTGTGATCGCACTGTCTCAGCTTTCCCGTGGTGTGGAACAGCGTCAGGATAAGCGTCCGATGATGTCAGACATCCGTGAATCGGGAAGTATTGAGCAGGATGCCGATATCGTGGCATTCCTGTACCGCGATGATTACTATGACAAAGAATCCGAAGATAAAAACATCATCGAAATCATCATCGCCAAGCAGCGTAACGGCCCGGTTGGAACCGTTCAGCTGGCATTCGTAAAAGAGTATAATAAATTCGTAAACTTAGAGAAACGCTTTGATGATTCATTCGCGCCGCCTGGTGCATAAAGAGGGCCTGCATATTGCAAGTCCTCTTTTTATATTTGTATTTTCATTGTTTCACGAACATATTTTCATATTTTTATTAAAATTGTTCGTGTTTTATTGACTATCACACATCACCTTGTTAAACTAAGATGGTTGAAATAAGTTACTTAATTAAAAATGAAAATAAATTTTAAAACCATGGGATTCCCGGAGGTGCTTGTTTAATGTCATCAGTAGTAGTAGTTGGAACACAGTGGGGAGATGAAGGGAAAGGAAAGATTACAGACTTCCTTTCTGAAAATGCAGAAGTAATCGCACGTTACCAAGGCGGAAACAATGCAGGACATACAATCAAATTCAATGGCGAGACATATAAGCTTCATTTAATTCCATCTGGAATATTCTACAGCGATAAAATTTGCACAATCGGAAACGGAATGGTTGTCGATCCAAAAGCGCTTGTAAAAGAATTGGCGTACCTTCATGACAAGGGAGTTACAACAGACAACCTGCGCATTTCAAACCGCGCACATGTCATCCTTCCTTACCACCTGAAGCTGGATGAAGTGGAAGAAGAGCGCAAAGGTGCAAACAAGATCGGTACAACGAAAAAAGGCATCGGTCCTGCTTACATGGATAAAGCAGCCCGCAACGGAATCCGCATCGCGGACCTTCTAGACCGTGAAGTGTTTGAAGAAAAGCTTGCGCGCAACCTGGAAGAAAAGAACCGCCTGCTTGAGCGCTTCTATGAAACAGAAGGATTCAAAATCGAAGACATCCTAGATGAATACTACGAATACGGCCAGCAAATCAAACATTATGTCTGCGACACGTCTGTTGTGCTTAATGATGCATTAGATGATGGCCGCCGCGTTCTGTTCGAAGGTGCACAGGGAGTTATGCTTGATATCGACCAGGGTACTTACCCATTCGTTACATCCTCTAACCCGGTAGCCGGCGGTGTAACAATCGGTTCTGGTGTTGGCCCTACAAAAATCAAGCATGTTGTCGGTGTATCAAAGGCCTATACAACTCGTGTAGGAGACGGCCCATTCCCGACTGAACTTGATAATGAAATCGGCAGCCAGATCCGTGAAGTAGGCCGTGAATACGGTACAACAACTGGACGTGCCCGCCGTGTCGGCTGGTTCGACAGCGTGGTTGTCCGCCATGCCCGCCGTGTCAGCGGAATCACAGATCTTTCTCTTAACTCCATCGACGTTCTGACTGGAATTGAGACATTAAAAATCTGTACAGCTTACCGTTATAACGGAGAAGTAATCGAAGAATTCCCTGCAAGCTTAAAAGTACTGGCTGAATGTGAGCCTGTATATGAAGAGCTTCCAGGCTGGACAGAAGACATCACAGGCTGCAAATCACTCGATGAGCTTCCTGCCAATGCCCGCCACTACCTGGAGCGCGTTTCCCAGCTGACAGGAATTCCATTATCCATCTTCTCAGTCGGCCCGGACCGCACTCAGACAAATGTAGTGTTAAGCCCATGGAGACAAAACTAATACTTGATTGGAAAAGCCCTGATTGGGGCTTTTCTTTTTTTGTGTGGCTGGACAAGGCGGGTGCGGTTGGTTTGGTTGTTTGGCCGCAGGTTCGGACTGTGGGAGGGGAAATTGCCGTCTTTGAGTCCGAAGTTGAGTCAGGTTCAGACAGAGAAAAGAGAAATGGCGGGTGCTGAGTCCGAAGTTAGGTCAAGTTCAGACAGAAAAAGGAGAAATTGGTGTTTTTGAGTCCGAACCCACATCTGATTTTTAATGGAGAAAAAATTAAAAAAGAGGAGTAAACAAAGAGAATTAGGGAAATGAATCCATAAACCGGGGAAAAGAACGCAAAAGAATACTCTTTTTAGGGAAAACCCATCCCAGCCAAGTGGCTGCAATCTAGCATTCAAACACCTACAGCTGCAGTCTTCCCAGCAAAAAAGAATTTTTTATAAAAAAGTTATTGCGCTTTTATAAAACTCTATGATATTATAAAAAGCGTCGCCAAGGTAGCAACCTTGGAAACACTAGAGCATGAGCCATTAGCTCAGTCGGTAGAGCAGATTGCAGCATCAGTGAATTGCTTCACCGAATAGCAATCTGTGACAAAGCACGCAGGGCTTTGGAACATCTGACTTAGCAGTATCAGGCTTTAGGCAACAGAATTTTAGTACGAGCCATTAGCTCAGTCGGTAGAGCATCTGACTTTTAATCAGAGGGTCGAAGGTTCGAGTCCTTCATGGCTCACCATTTATACTTTTTTATGGCCCCTTGGTCAAGCGGTTAAGACACCGCCCTTTCACGGCGGTAACACGGGTTCGAATCCCGTAGGGGTCATGGCGAATAACCGTCAGCAAACGGCTGGCAAGCCCAGCTTACTTGCTGGCGGTTATTATTTGGTCCGGTAGTTCAGTTGGTTAGAATGCCTGCCTGTCACGCAGGAGGTCGCGGGTTCGAGTCCCGTCCGGACCGCCATTTACATATTTAGACTCAAAACAAAATAAGGCTCAGTAGCTCAGTCGGTAGAGCACGACCGAATAAGCTCCCTTGAATCACTTCAGCGTACCGATTGCCAAATCGGGACGAAGGACGAAGCCAAACGTTGTTTAGGCATAATAATTTAATAAGGCTCAGTAGCTCAGTCGGTAGAGCAAAGGACTGAAAATCCTTGTGTCGGCGGTTCGATTCCGTCCTGAGCCATCCTAAGAAGGAGTATGTAACCAAGCATGCTCCTTTTTGTTATATTTCTGTAATATAAGAGCTTTTCTGAAGAAAGACCGTGTAATTTAGACGCACACTCTCCTCTATTTTTCGCAGTCCTAACAAACCCTTGCCAATAGGGATTATTTCCTATCCTTCATTCGACAAAAACCATCCACTTGCTTTGCCATTAAAAGTCATAAAATGTCAGCTATTATACAATTTTGTTACATTCCCGAGTCTCGTAATCTATTTGCTTTGCTATATGGTAAAGTAGGTATTGTGAAAAAATCAGACTCACAAAATCGTAGTTACATAGCACTATATGAAAGTGTTCTTTGTTACCGTAGTCTAGGGGGATGTAACCATGTTCAAATGGATGAAAAAAGGTACCTCATCATCAGAATTTACAGCGAAAAGCTTTAAGAAAACTATAAATAGAACGATTGCGGCCGGCTTTGCAGCGGCGGCTCTGACATTTGCAGGCGGCATATCCGCTTCTGCCAATGATGATAAGCTTGTAACCGTTTATTATGTCTATATGGGTGACGAATATATTGGAACGGTGTCGGATAAAAGTGTCATCGAAGAGTTGGCTGATAAAAAGATCAGTGAGGCTGAAGGTTCCCATAAGGGACTAAAGCTGGCGCTGGCATCGGAGCTTTCCTTTGTTCCTGAGCAGGTTTTTGAATCCAGCTCACAAGTGAATGAATCAGAAGCTGTGAATGGACTCAAAGACAAGATGGAAGTTCATGCCGAAGCAGCTGCCTTAGTGATTGGCGGCAAGGAAATCGCTTATATGGAAAATGAGGAGCAGGCAAAAGCGGCCCTCCAGAAAATCAAGACTTCCTATGTTTCAGAAAAAGACTTAAAGGCACTCGAAGATAGAAAAGCATCTTCTGCAATTCCTTTACCACAGCTGAAGGAAGATGAAACACGTCTTTTAGATGTCCGCTTTACGGAAGATGTATCCATCTCTGAATCAACCGTGAAACCGGACCAGATCATCAATGCAGAGGAGGCTGTAAAGCTTCTGCAAAAGGGAACCCTGGAGGAAAAGAAATATGTGGTTAAAGAGGGCGATGCACTAAGCAATATCGCCAGTGCCCATGATCTCGAGATGAAGCAATTGATCGAACTGAACAGCGGTCTTAAGAAGGATTCTGTCATTAAGGCAGGACAGGAATTAAATGTGACTGTCTACAAGCCGTATGTAAAAGTGTTAGCAGATAAGGAAGTTTTCAAAAAAGAAAAGATCGATTTTGAAAAAGAAGTCATCGAAGACAGCAGCATGCCTAAAGGCGAAACGAAAGTGAAGCAGGAGGGCAAGGAAGGCGTTCGTGCTGCAACTTATCTGATTACAGAAGAAAACGGCCAAACGGTCAAAAAAGAAGTAAAAGAAGAGAAGGTTCTTGAAGAGCCAGTGAAGCAGATTGTCATCAAGGGAACAAAGGTGATTCCATCCCGCGGTGGAGGCAGCTTTGCCTATCCGGCAGTTGGCGGTTATATCTCCAGTAAAATGGGATACCGCTGGGGCAAAATGCATAAAGGGATTGACATTGCAAGACCGAGCGACCGCACGATCAAAGCAGCCGATAACGGTACGGTTGTATCCGCAGGCATGGATGGCGGCTATGGCAATAAAATTGTCATCGACCATAACAATGGCTTCCGCACGATTTATGCCCATCTGGATTCCATCAGTGTCAGCGCTGGCCAAACCGTCTCAAAAGGCTCAAAAATTGGCATAATGGGAACTACTGGTGATTCAACCGGTGTCCACCTGCACTTCGAAGTATACAAAAACGGTAAAATGCAGGATCCGCTGAAATATATAAATAAATAATACACGCAAAAAAGTCTCTAGTTTTCATGCTAGAGACTTTTGTGGTTAAGAATAAGAAATAAAAACATCCAGCCTCTTGAGGTGTGTCGGAGGCAGGCAGGGCGCTCCCGCTTTTCGTAATAGGTGAATTCTCACTGTTAACATGGTAAAGTAAAGTAGAGAACATATGCATGAAACTGACTTCTACTGCTCGAAAAATAAATAAATGAGCAAGAAAAAGGAGATAGGTATGGATAAAAAAATTCTAGTTGTAGACGATGAAAAACCAATTGCAGATATACTGCAGTTCAATTTAAAAAAAGAAGGCTATGAAGTGGTGTGTGCCTATGACGGCAATGACGCCCTGGAAAAAGTAGAAGAAATCAAGCCGGATTTAATTTTGCTTGATATCATGCTTCCCCAGAGGGATGGCATTGAGGTTTGCCGCGAAGTGCGCAAGAAATACGATATGCCGATCATTATGCTGACAGCAAAGGATTCTGAAATTGATAAAGTTCTGGGTCTTGAGCTGGGTGCAGATGATTATGTTACAAAGCCGTTCAGCACGAGAGAATTGATTGCCCGTGTGAAGGCGAATATGAGGCGCCATCAGCAGGTTGCCAAGGCAGAGGAAGAAGATGAATCCAACGAAATCGAAGTGGGTTCACTGATTATCCATCCGGATGCCTACGTGGTTTCCAAACGCGGTGAGACGATTGAATTAACACACCGTGAGTTTGAGCTCCTTCACTATCTGGCCAAGCATATTGGACAAGTCATGACGAGGGAACATCTTCTTCAAACCGTATGGGGCTATGATTATTATGGTGATGTCCGCACAGTTGACGTAACTGTCAGAAGACTGCGGGAGAAAATCGAAGATAATCCAAGCCACCCGACATGGATCGTGACAAGAAGAGGAGTCGGTTATTACTTGCGGAATCCTGAACAGGAGTAAAAGGGTACATGGAAAAGGTGGGTTTTTTTCGGTCCATTCATTTGAAGTTTGTGATCATTTATGTTCTTCTCATCCTGGTAGCGATGCAGATTATCGGAGTCTACTTTGTCAGGCAGCTGGAATCGACCTTACAGGAAAATTTCAAAGATGCCATTCAGGAGAGGGTTAATCTTCTCAGCTATTATGTGGAGGAACAGATGACCAAGGTAAGGCTTCCCGATGAGGAGCCCTCGTCCCAGGAGGAAGATATCAGAAGGCTGTTAAGTGATTACAATTCGGCGGATATATCCGAAGTCCGTGTGGTTGATGAATCACTGAAAATTCTTGGCACCTCCGACCCCGATAATCAGGGGGTTGTCGGAGGAAGGTCTACCGATAACCTGATCAAGATGGCCATCGCCACCAAACAGCCGGTAACGGAGGATCTGGTTGACCAGGGACAGCGGATATGGGTTCTCGTCACCCCTATTAAAAATAATAATGGGGATGTCAACGGGGCTATCTATCTGGTTGCTAAAATAGAAAACATCTATGAACAGATGAGAGAAATAAATAATATTTTTACATCCGGAATCGCTATTGCGTTAGCCATCACAGCAATTCTGGGAATACTCCTTGCCCAGACGGTAACACGCCCGATTTCCGATATGCGGAAACAGGCGCTGGCCATGGCAAAAGGAAACTTCTCCCGTAAGGTTAAAGTTTATGGGTATGACGAAATTGGCCAGCTGGCCATTACTTTCAACAGCTTAACAAAGAAACTTCAGGAAGCTCACGCCACAACGGAAGGCGAACGGCGGAAATTATCCTCTGTTCTTTCCTATATGACAGATGGGGTCATCGCAACCGACCGGAAAGGGCGCGTCATTCTCATTAATGAGCCTGCAGCAAAAATGCTGAATGTTTCACGTGAAACGGTCCTGTCTTCACCGATTGTATCCCTTTTAGGACTTGAAGAGGATTATACCTTTGAAGAGCTGTTAGACGAGAAGGATTCAGTCATCCTGGATTACAGCAGCAAAACGAAAACGCTGATTCTCCGTGCGAATTTCTCGGTTATTCAAAAAGAAACCGGTTTTGTGAACGGCTTAATTACCGTTTTGCATGATATCACCGAGCAGGAGAAAATTGATATGGAACGCCGTGAATTTGTGGCGAATGTATCTCATGAACTCAGAACGCCGCTCACGACGATGAGAAGCTATCTGGAGGCTCTTGCAGATGGCGCCTGGAAAGATGAGGAGATTGCTCCGAATTTCCTGGATGTCACCCAAAATGAAACAGAGCGGATGATCCGCCTGGTTAATGATCTGCTGCAGCTTTCTAAAATGGACAGCAAGGATTACCGTTTAAGCAAGGACTGGATTGATTTCATTTTCTTCTATAATAGAATTATAGACCGTTTTGAAATGACGAAGCAGCAGAATGTTACATTTGAAAGAAGGCTTCCGGACCATTCGGCTTTTGTGGAAATAGATGAAGACAAGCTCACCCAGGTACTGGACAACATCATCTCAAATGCCCTGAAATACTCTCCGGAAGGCGGAAAGGTGACGTTTGGCATTGAGGAAAAAGATGAATTCATTGTCGTCAGCGTTTCTGACCAGGGTGTGGGGATACCAAAAGAAAATATTGAGCAGATTTTCGAGCGTTTTTACCGGGTGGATAAAGCCCGTACAAGAAAGCTTGGCGGAACAGGCCTCGGTCTTGCCATTGCGAAAGAAATGGTGGAAGCTCATGGCGGGAAAATTTGGGCAGCGAGTACAGAAGGGAAAGGGACAACGATTTCATTCAGCCTCCCATATGTTCGCTCGGAAGAGGATGATTGGGAATGAGATATGAAAACATAAAATCCATCATACTGACCATTCTAGTCGTGACAAGTGTCCTCCTGACCTGGAATCTCTGGACCTACCAGCCGACTTTTGAGCGAATTGAAAAAGAAGCAAACACCATTCAGGAAGTAACAATCGCGGAGAAAAAAGAAGTAAATCAGATCGTAAGACCGGACACCCTTCTATTCCATCTCGACGAAAAACAGACCTTTGGCACGGTCAGTCCTGGTGAGATTGATAAGGTTATAAACGAAATCAGTGATTGGAACTTTGCCGACTTTGAAAATATCACAGAGGAAGCTGACATCCTTCCATCGTTTGTTCATAATGAAGGAAAAGCGGTTCTGGCGTTTCAGGATTCTGTTCCGATTGACTTATACAAATCCGTCATTAAAATTGGCGATAAAAATCTCGCTGATTTTCAATTTGATCATATTGTTATTGATACCAGGCAAACAGGTAAAAAGGAAGGAATTGTTGATTTTGTCTCATTGGATAACCGGCAGATTTATCGAAGCCATGTGCCTGTTTCCTTTATTCAGAATTTCAAGAGCCAATACTTCAATCTGTCGGAATATAACCCGGAATACAGAGCCTATCTTGCTTATAAGCCATCTGATAAAAGAACCATTTATCTGCCCGCACAGGATACCAAAATGCTAAGATATCAATACCTCGAGAAAAAATTGGACTCTGAACAATACAAAAATGCCTTGTTCAGTGATCCGAGTGTCGTACAGAAAAGTTTTCAGCAATCAGAGGATGAATATAATGATACCTTAAGCCTGCTGAGGGTGAATTCTGATAAAAATACCCTTCGTTATATTAAACCGGCTGCCGGGGATAATCCGGCATTTCCGTCAGGCGACCTCCTGAAAAGGAGCATCGACTACATTAACGGACATTCGGGATGGACAGATAATTACCAATTCTCCGAAATAGATGAAGTGAACCATCGGGTTGTATTCCGGATGTATGAATCTTCAGGCTATCCTATTTTCAGCGATGATCCGAAACTGTCCGAGATCCGCCAGATTTGGGGGCAAAATGAAATTTATGAGTATGTTCGAAGCAGCTTCCAGCTTGGCGTGAGTACGGAAACGCCAACAGAAGTAACTCTCAGTTCCGGAAATCGCGTAATGGAGTATCTGTTGGCCCTGGACGGATTCAATCCTGAATTGCTGGAGGATGTAAGACTGGGGTATCAGATGATGCTGGTCAAGGAAGCGCAGACCACATTCATCCGCCTTGAGCCTTCCTGGTTTTACCGTTATGAAGGAACGTGGAAAAGCATTTCGCTTGATGAGACAGGGGGCATGAATAATGGATTGGAGTAAGATTAAAACAATCTTTATTTTAACCTTCCTGGTGCTGGATATTTACTTGATGTACGAGTTTTTTAAATTAAAGGAAGCCAGTGAATTTGAACCGGTCGCCCAGGCATCCCTGGAAAAACAGCTTAAGAGTGCCGAGATCACATTTGAGTCGCCCCTTCCGAAAAGCAACCCGAAAGACCGTTATTTGAGGGCTAAGCCGGTGGAATTTGATATTGAAGAGCTTGAGAGGCTGAAAGATACAAAGCTTGAAGGCCAGGATATTACGATTTCAGAAGGAACCACTTTGAATTCAGTCCTGGATGAGCCGATTAAAATCAGTGACAAATTCAGTCCATCCGAATTATCCGCTTTTATCAAAAACAGGGTGCTATATGGGGATCAGTACCGCTTCTGGGAAAAGCCTCATGACAGCAATAAAATCACGTATTATCAGGAATTTGAAGACAAAATGTTTTATATGAATTTGAATGGCGAGCTCACCTTTTATTTGAATGACGAAAATAAAATTGTCTCATATACGCAGACGCTTCTGGAAAAGATTGAGTCGAAGGAAGAAAGCGAAAAAGTCATTCAGCCGATAAAGGCTGTCGAGACCCTTTACAAGAATGGCTCGCTTCTGCCTAAGTCAAAAATTACAAATGTAGAGCTGGGATATTTCACCTTTGTGCATTTGAGCTCTTCACAATTATTGACGCCTGCCTGGCGATTTGTCATTAATGGCGAGGAGAATTTATTTGTGGATGCGTTTGAAGGGAAAATTATTCAGCTGAGTAACGAAGAGAAAAAAATAGTGGAGTGAGGAGAATATGTCTTTACAATTCAGCGTTCTCGCGAGCGGCAGTACAGGGAATGCGATCTTTGTCGAGACGGAGGGACATTCCTTTCTGGTTGATGCCGGTTTAAGCGGAAAGCAAATGGAAGGATTATTTCAGCATATTGGCCGGGACATCGGCAAGCTTTCAGGTATACTGGTGACCCATGAGCATAGCGACCATATCAAGGGTGTCGGGATTCTTGCCCGCAAGTATAACCTCCCGATTTATGCGAATGAAAAAACATGGCTGGCCATGGACGGACTGATTGGACAAGTCCCGGTTGATCAGAAGTTTCATTTTGATATGGAAGCAGTGAAAACATTCGGATCCCTGGATATTCAATCCTTCGGGGTTTCCCATGATGCGGCCGACCCGATGTTTTATGTGTTCCATCATAACGGGAAAAAGCTTGTTCTGATTACCGATACAGGCTACGTCAGCGACCGTATGAAAGGCCTGATTTCCAATGCAGAGGCTTACGTCTTTGAAAGCAATCATGATGTCCAGATGCTTCGCATGGGCCGCTACCCGTGGAATATAAAGAGAAGGATCTTAAGCGATGTCGGCCATGTATCCAATGAGGATGCAGCGCTGGCGATGAGTGAAGTGGCCGGCGACCGGACAAAGAGCTTTTATCTTGCTCATTTAAGCCAGGATAACAATATTAAAGATCTGGCGAGAATGTCTGTCGCCCAGACACTGGAAAGCCGAGGCATTATTGTCGGCGAACAATTCGACCTTTTTGATACCGATCCGAAGGTGCCGACGATTTTAACAGCCGTTTAAACATTAATCAGAAGAGGAATACACAGAGAGACAGCTGTCTTTCGTGTGTTCCTCTTTTTCTTTTTGAGGAAATTTTAATAAAGTATGAACAAAGTCGTAAGATTGCGTCAGCGAGTGCGTTTTTGTTAGATTTCTAAAAACAGAAGAGTATAATATTGGGTATAAAGGAAGACTAAGTTTTAGCATTTATATTAAAAACAGCCGTTTTTTTGCAAAAGAAAGAAAGGATGGGTGCAGTTTGGGCTATTATGATCAAGATCATCAGAACCGTTATAAAGGGCAAAAAGGCAACAAGGGCGGATACTTTCTGGCCAGCCTTGTTGGCATCATACTAGGGGCCATTCTGGTCGTGGTTGCAGTCCCAAAGCTGGCAGACTACGACGTGCTCCCTTATACGGTTGAACCGGATGAAAAGCTGCAGGATGAAGCAGCCGGGGACAATAATGCCAGGACGCAGAATATCTCAGTCGACGTGACAACCGATGTAACCAAGGCCGTCGACAAAGCCGGGGATGCGGTTGTAAGCATTACGAACATCCAGACAGCCGGCTTTTGGTCGAATGAAGGAAACGGCAGTGCCGGACAGCCTGCCGGAACAGGTTCAGGCGTTATTTATAAGAAGGAAGGAAATACAGCCTTCATCGTCACAAACCACCATGTGGTCGAAGGTGCTCAGGAATTGGAAGTAAGCCTGGAGGATGGCACCAAGCTGCCGGCAAGACTGGTTGGCAGCGATATTTGGACGGATCTTGCCGTGCTTGAAGTAGAAGCAAAGGAAATTAAAACAGTAGCCGAATTCGGCGATTCAGACGCACTGAAGCCAGGCGAGCCGGTCATTGCCATCGGAAACCCTCTTGGCCAGTTCTCCGGCTCTGTCACACAGGGAATCATCTCTGGGCTTGAGCGTGCGATACCGGTTGATATTGACCAGAATGGAACAGTAGACTGGCAGGCAGAGGTTCTGCAGACAGATGCCGCGATCAACCCGGGTAACAGCGGCGGAGCGCTGGTGAATATCAGCGGCCAGCTCATCGGCATCAACTCCATGAAAATTGCGGAGAGCGCCGTAGAAGGAATCGGATTGGCGATTCCCATTAACTACGCAAGGCCAGTCATTGATGACCTGGAAAAGTTCGGAGAAGTAAAACGTCCGTATATGGGCGTGCAGCTGGCATCTGTTAATGAGATTCCTGGCTACTACCAGCAGGAAGCACTGAAACTGCCGAAGGACGTGAAATCAGGTGTAGCCATCACATCTGTAGAACCGAATTCTCCAGCAGCACAGGCAGGACTGAAGGAAATGGATGTCATCGTTGAGATGGATGGACAGGAAATCAAAGACATCATTGAATTGCGCCAACATCTCTATACGAAAAAATCAGTTGGCGACAAGATGAAAATTAAAATTTACCGCGACGGCAAAACCCAGGAAGTAACGATGAAGCTGAGCGGGGAGACATTTTAATGAAATGGGAAAGCGATAATCGCTTTCCTGTTTTTTATTGTAGATGAAACATTAAATTGAACTATGAAAGCATTTTAGGAAAAGTTATCTGCATCCAGCGCCTAGCCCCTCGGGTCATAGGCCAAATCACTCCAGAAATCAGGATTACCTGCGTGATTCGTCTTATGCCTGTCGGACTTGCACAGGATGTGCTGACTTCAACGTTCGCCACAGGACGTGGCGGTTTTTAGTTGAAGATCATCTAATTTCAAGGCACTTCCGCTTTTGATTGTGTTTTGTTAGTATGAGATGTGGATAACTTAAATACATAAACGAAAATAAAAATTATCCACAATTCGGATAAAAAAACAGGCTGCCAGCCTAAAAAGGAGTTAGCTGAAAATGATTTACTGCTGTGACGAACACGTTGATCTGGCAATAGATATAGTGGTGGATGAGTACGAAACATTCCCGCAATTAACAAAACTTGAAGATGAAAAAAAGTTATCAACAACCTGTGAATATTGTCAAAATACCGCAATATATGTTGTAGCGAACGAATGATCTCATACAACATGTGGATGAAAAATGTGGACATGTGGATAACTTCTGTGGATATCTTGTTTGTAAAGTGAGGACATGCTGTGAATATCTCAATTATTACGGTTGGAAAGCTAAAAGAAAAGTACCTGAAGCAAGGAATTGACGAATACCTGAAAAGACTGTCGGCCTACTCCAAAATGGACATCATCGAAGTTCCCGACGAAAAAGCCCCTGAAGAACTAAGCGAAACGGAAATGATGCAGGTCAAGCAAAAAGAGGGCGAGCGGATCCTGGCGAAAATCCATCCGGATGCCCATGTTATTGCTTTGGCAATTGAAGGGAAGATGAAATCTTCGGAAGAGCTTGCGGATACTCTTGATAAACTGGCTACTTATGGGAAGAGCAAGATTGCATTTGTCATTGGCGGGTCTCTTGGATTGAGCCAAGAGGTTTTGCAGCGTGCGGATGATAAGCTGTCTTTTTCGAAAATGACTTTTCCGCATCAGTTGATGAAGCTGATCTTGCTGGAGCAGGTTTATAGGGCTTTTCGGATTAATCGGGGTGAACCGTATCATAAGTAAATGAGGTTTATTAAAAGTGGCCGTATAGGAATTTAATTAAACCTGCCAGTGATGGGCTTGTCATAAATAGTGTAATGTCATTAGAATCTTTGGTTTCTGTTGAATTAAAATCCTAATGGAAGCAAGTATCCCCCTCACTTATTAAAGTGAGGGGGATTTAAGGTTTTAAAAAGTATAAAAATTTGTGGTTCGGAAATTAGGAGGCGGTTCTGAATCCGGCTCCAGCGCTACAACGGCTAGTGTACTGTCCGTACGCAACTAAGCGGGTCGCTTGCGCTTTTAAATGATTCCAGCGGAAGCGCCCGAGGGTCCGTACCAACTGGAACGGACCCTCGGGATCAAATAACCCAAAGAGAATTAAAGGGAAAGACCACCCTTTTTTTCTTTGGAACATTTGCCTTTCGGGGCTAAACGGGTGCTTGTGCTTTTTTATTTAATGGCTTTACTCACTTTTAACTTCTTTCCTTTGATAGTCGCATTCTCCATGGCTTCTAAAACTAGTGAGCCTTTTCCATTCAGAATATCAACATATGACATATGATCCTGGATGGTTATAATGCCGATATCCTCTGCTGTGATTCCAGGAATTTTTGCAATCGTTCCAACAAAATCTAAAGCACGAATTTTCTTCTTTTTACCACCGTTGAAATGGAGTTTCATAATATCTTGATTGATTCGGGCTGTTTTATTATTTCTTACAATTCGCCTGCCGCTAAGTTTTTCTTCGAAAGCAGCTTTTCCACCAGCCACTTCCAGATGGCTGGGGCCTTCTTTAGCAGGTAGCTCAAAGCCGATGTACCTTTCAATGGCTTTAATGAATTTTCCTTCAAAAGGTGTCGAAAACGTAATGGCCTTTCCTTTCTTTCCAGCACGGCCTGTTCTTCCGGTTCGGTGTACATAGCTCTCTTTTTCCATGGGAACGTCATAGTTGATGACAAGTGTCACATTATCAATATCAATACCTCTTGCAGCTACATCAGTGGCCACGAGATAGCGGAAGTTCCCCAGTTTGAAACCTTCCATAACAGAGAACCGGTCTTCTTGTTCTAAACCCCCATGGAGTCTCTCACAAGGATATCCTGCTCTATCTAGTTCGCTATACACAGTATCGACGTGTTCTTTGGTTCGGCAGAAAATCAGGCAGCTGTCTGGGTTTTCTACAACCGTGACGTCTTTAAGGAGTGAGATCTTTTCTTCTTCTCTCACTTCAATTAAAGAATGTTCAATGGTATCGGCTGTCACCCTGGTCGATTCAATCTCAATCTGAATAGGATCTTTCATATATTTATGGCAAAGACTTTCAACATCTTTAGGCAGAGTTGCAGAAAAAACCATTGTTACTCGGTTTGAAGGCAGCTCTTTGATGATCGCTTCCACTTCATCGATGAAACCTCTATTAAGCATCTCATCAGCTTCATCTATGATAAGATACTTTATTTGATTCAAAACTAAGGTTCCTCGTTCAATATGGTCCATGACTCGTCCAGGGGTACCAACGACTATATGAGTTTTTTGTTTCAATTCATCCTTTTGTTTTGAAAAAGGTTCTTTTCCATAGACGGCCACTGCTTTAATGCGTTTAAACCTTCCGATATTCGTAATATCTTCGCGGACTTGAACCGCAAGCTCCCTAGTTGGCGTAAGAATTAAGGCCTGTGGTTTTTTTTCTTCCCATTCAATCATATCCGAAACAGGAATACCAAAGGAGGCAGTCTTTCCACTTCCAGTTTGGGCTTTTACGACAAGATCTTGATTTTTCATTGCTAATGGTATGACTTCTCTTTGAACTTCTGTTGGAGTTTCGTATTTTAACACAGCTAGTGCTCTTTTTATTTCTTCACTTACATGATAGTCCTCAAAACTTCTATTACTCATTTTTAAACCTCGTTTTTTGTTTTTTCGTCATATGGATAGAATTCTCTCCAAGAATTATTATATGCATTATCTGAATATGGTTCATTATACTTGAAAAGTGCGGAACAAAACGGCTTTTATTTTAAATCTTAAAAAGTAACAGATAAGGATGCGTTATTGATCTTAGATAACTTGAGGGAAAAGATAATGAACAATACAATGCTTCTTTTTACAATAATATTAAAAAATAACTCAGTTCTATTAGGTAAGCCAAAAAACCTCATTTAGATATTTTACGGAGAACCATATCATAAGCAAGTGCGGTTTCAAAGCCGTTTCAATTATTATATTGAAGCTTTTTTTTGATTATTGACTAGAGATTTGAACATGGAGAAATTGAACTTTGAAGAAGTATATGAAGCATTAAATAAATCAAAGCTTCAATAATCTGCATCTCGTGAGACAATCATTAGGTGTAGATTATTAAAGCTTTTTTTTATGAAACGAAATTAGGGATTTTACACGTTATTGTAAATGTTTGCTTCTCTGCTATAAATTCTAAATATCCGTTATGCTGCTCTATAATTTGCCGAATAATTGAAGTACCTAAACCATTATGATTTGGTTTTGTTGTAACACCAGTCTTGGCAAACAATTGGTCAGCAATTTCTTTCAGCAAGGGGATCGTATTGTTTGAACAAGTTAATATATATAGACCGCTTTTTTTACGAAGGCTTAATTCAATAAAAGCTTGTTTGTTATACTTCGTTTGCCATTCAATGCTTGCATCAATCGCATTTTCTAATATATTGCCTATTAGCCGAACGATTTCATCAGATGGAAGTGATAAATTTGATACAGGTATTTCAAGCAAATAATTAATAGCAATATTGTGGCTTCGTGCCTTTTCGTAATTCGTATATAATACTGCTGCTACTGCCCCCTGCTCTCCCTTTATCGACAAGTTCGTCTGTTCATATCGCTTTACTAACCCTTGCATATAGGTTTTCGCTTCATCAACCTCATCTTTTTCCAGTAAATAAGCAATTGCTGATACATGCTTTAAGTAATCGTGACGTTCTTTACGTACCTCTTGAAATGTACGATTAAATTCTACTAGCTTTTCATTTACTTCTAACTGTAATGTTGAAGTCTTAAATAGCGCTTTCTGCTTTTGTGAACTATAAATAACCACAAGCAATGCGCCAAAAAGTAAGAGTAGATTTTGTACACTCTTACCATTTAATACATAGACCCCATACATACATAAATGAATTATTACACTCCAATCAAGCTTTAACGTAAATCTTTTCATAGCTGCTAATGCTAATATGATGCTTATTGGAATGCTAATATAGAAGGAAAAATAGTCTACTGTTGCGAGGGCAAAATGGGTACAACAAATGATGAAAAAATATAGTTTATGCTTCATATTGCCACCTCAAAAGTAATTTTTTTGTATAATATCTAAGTTTTCCTTTGTAATAACTGCTTTTTCTTCAATTCCTTCAAAGGACACTAAATAGGAATTCTTCGCGTATAACGAAAAATTTAATATGTATTGAATATTTATAATAAATGAGCGATGAGCCCTTATAAACAAACGGTCCCTTAGCTCTCCCTCTAATTCATTTAAGGTTTGATAGGTTTTTACAGGACCATTTTTTGTATAGATCGTTGTAGCACGACCTGAACGTTCAATAAATATAATGTCCTTTTTTTGTACGATATGAATATCAGATTTTTGCTTAATAAAGATCCGGCCCGATAACTCGGCTTTTTGTTGCTTCGCTAACAATCTTTCAACAGAAGATACAAGTCGTTCTTTCGTATAGGGCTTCATTATGTAATCATGAACGTTCAATTCAAAAGCATGAACAGCGTACCCACTATTGCCTGTTACAAAGATAACCATAATTTGTAAGGCGTGTGTATATATAATATCAGCTAATTCGTAACCCGATAATTCTGGCATTTCTATATCCGCAATAAGTAAATCAATTGATTGCTTTTTTATTTCCTCATAGGCTTGCTGTGCACTTGTAGTAGCAAATACAATATTAATTTCTTCGATTGGCTCTATAATTGCTTTTAATTTATCTAAATCAATCGCTCGGTCATCTACTAATCCTACTCTCATGTTATACACCTCGTAATAAATATACACTATACGTAATTTTTGACAGTTCTACAATTAATTCCCCCTTTTCACGACATAATAAGGCATTTTTGCGACAACATAGCAGACACCTCTTGTATTTGTTTGTACGATGAAGACATCAAATAAACGAGGTGACGGACATGATTGAAATTACAGAAGTAACAAAACAATTTCAAAATAAGAAACAATATATAACTGCCTTAAAGCAAGTTTCTTTAGAAGTTCATGAGGGTGAGGTACTTGGGCTCCTAGGTGAAAACGGTGCTGGGAAAACAACCTTACTACGAACAATCGCTACTCTAATTGAACCGTCTTCAGGCAGCGTTGAAGTAGCAGGTTATCATACCGTAAAGCAATCTGATGAAGTGAAAAAACGTATCGGCGTGCTGTTTGGTAGTGAAACAGGACTTTATGAGCGACTAACAACACGTGAAAACTTAGAGTATTTTGGTTCACTCTATGGCTTAGGTAAGCATGAAACAAAAGTACGTATTGAAAAATTAGCGAAAATGTTTGGTATGCGAGACTATTTAGATCGCAAAATTGGAGGCTTTTCAAAAGGTATGCGTCAAAAAGTGGCCATTGCAAGAACATTATTACATGATCCAGATATTGTACTCTTTGATGAACCAACGACAGGACTAGATATTACATCATCTAATACTTTCCGTCAGCTTGTGCACCAACTGAAACGTGAAGGGAAAACCATTATATTCTCTAGTCATATTGTAGAGGAAGTAACGATGCTATGTGACCGAGTAGCAATGATTCATAAAGGTGAGCTTGTCTATGATGGCACTCTTGAACAACTTTATGTAGAAGAAGGCTCAAGCGATTTAAACTATATTTTCATGAGTAAATTAGTACGTGGAGGAGATGAAGATGCTTAATATATTCAAAAAAGAGTTAAAGGATACATTTCGAGATCAACGCACATTACTTTTAACTGTATTTTTACCAATAATTTTAATGTCAGCATTAGTATTTTTCTATGAAAAAATGATGGCACCGGACGAGGAAATCCAACTTCATATCGTGACAGAAAAAGAGCACCTTGATTTTGTGAAAGTATTACTTGATGGAGAAGAAAATTTACAACTTCGTGCTGTTGATGATGTTGAAGCTGCCATTAAAGAAGGTGAAGCAGTAGCTGGACTTGTTCTTTCTGACGATTTCGAACAGCAAATCGCTTCGGGGAATATGCCAACGATTCAAATTTTAGGCGATGAATATAGTGAAAATAGCTTTATAGCGATGTCAGAAATAGAAATGGCATTAACTCAATACAGTCAGACAATTGTTTCAGAACGTTTAGGAGAACAAAATATCGAGATATCAATTTTAACACCTTTTACAGTTAATAAAGTACAAGTAATCGAAGGTGATCAATCTGTACAAATGATGAGCTTCCTTATTCCAATGATGCTAGTTATTGCAGTAGGTGTAGGTATTTCATCTTCAGCAGCAGATTTTATTGCAGGTGAAAAAGAACGCCGTACGATGGAAGCTTTATTAATGACACCTGTAAATCGCAGTTCATTTTTATTAGGCAAATGGTTAACACTCGTTATTCTCGCTACGATTACAGGCATTTTAACGTTAGGAATTGTATTTATTGAAATCTACTTCTTTACAGAACAGTTAAAAGCCGGCTTAACAATGGAAGGAAGTGTTTGGTTAATTGGTACGGTCGCTCTTTTAATTATCATTAGTTTCGCTGCATTGATGGCTTCAGCGCTATTGCTGACAAGTGTTTTTGGTAAGACGGTAAAGGAAGCACAAAGCTACGGAACACCCATAATTATGGTTGGAATTTTACCAGCCTTATTCATCACAAGTGTCGGGCTAAATGAATTAACTACTACACATTTTTTATTACCAATCTTAAATGTCTTTGCAACTTTTAAAGAATTATTTGTTGGAATCATAGATATCGAGCATGTGTTTCTTACACTTGGAGTTAACATAGTGTTAGCGTTAGTAATTCTAGCAGTAGGTCGTATTTTATTTGCGAAAGATAAATGGGTGTTATCATAAAATAAATAATACCAAATCCCTTGTGGTTACATGCAAGGGATTTATTTTTTATTAACTTCATTTTTTCTATTGAAATTACAGCTATTCTACTTTTTGTTTTAGATGATTCGATCGAAGATTAGACTGCACCTAGCCATATTACGAAGAACCGTATCATAAATAGATGCGGTTTTTTCGAAGAACTCGTTTATAGGATAATTTATAACTATATTCTTAATTTTGTCTTTGAGTAGTGTTTACGACAATAACTTAACACTTCAAAGAGTCAAAGATTTGGAAGACCCTATACAAAGAAAAACACATTGAATTAGGGAATCCAGTGTGTTTTTCAGCGGCCTTTCAAATTGAAAAGATATTTTTATTCAGGCTTAACAGCTATAAATTCTTCAATAGTTTCAGGGGTATTTTTACCTTCTTTTCCTGTGAAAATGTCCAAATTAACGGTTACATCCATACAGCCAAGGTATTTTCCATTTTCATCACGTACCGCCATGAATTTTTGGTAGATCTGTCCAGTCTCTACGCCGGAGCGTTTTGGAAACCAAAATTCCCATTCATCGCGTGCTCCTGAACGGAAATCATTCAACAGCTTTTCAACGTGATGAGCCACTTTTGGGTGAAGCTCAAGCACATGGCGACCAATTGCTTCTTTACGGCGACCATGAACGCGGTCTGGATTATTAGAATACCACCGGAAAATATCGTTAGCGTCGCAAAAACCCATTTCAAATGGTAAGAGATTGATAATTGAATCCAAAGTGCTTGCTTTAATTGCACCAGTTTCAAAGTTAATGACAGCTTCAGGACTAATTAATTCTGACAATTTATCTACTGACATTTCTAACTCTCCTTTATGCGATCCCTCTTTATGAAAAAAATACAATAGTACAAATAATAAAGAGGAAAAATCGTCTTTTTTAGGTGATTATTATCTAACCTCATTAATAATGGTAGCATTAATCATTATCGTGCATTGTGATTTATCTCACAAAATTTATTTTAAATCATTCCCTGTATTTGAGGGACTGGCCAATTGCATATTAAAAAATAACCAAGCTGGGTGAAGGATGAACGTTTTTCAGGTATGACCCCGTTAGAGGAAGCGCGGGGACGGTTCCCACGCTACTCAATATTATTAAATATTCCTAACAGGATATTTCTGCCCGTTCTTTTCAATCTTCTGTTCTATTATCTCTTTTACATCCGGATACAGGTGCTTGACCTCAACTATACTATCGCTTTAAAGTGTCGGGGGTCAGGCGCCATTACTTCAAAAAAGGCTAATTAAAATTGAAGGAGACCGTTGGTTATTGAGACGGTCTCCTTTTGGTTTACTTATTCTTGTACTTCACTCATTAATGCATGAGTATTATCTTCTGTATCTTTAAAAAATGCCATCCATGTTTCTGTTTGTCCCATTTTCGCTACAACATGTGGTTCATCGATAAAGATAACTTCTTTAATTACTAATCGCTCATAAGTATCTTTAATATTAGTTACTTGAAAATAAATAACTGAACTTGAATGGGCGAATTCATCT
>NZ_JBQCMZ010000028.1:0-50234 GCF_051964675.1 Cytobacillus sp. SAFR-174
AACCGCCGTATACCGAACGGTACGTACGGTGGTGTGAGAGGTCGGGGGTTAATCACCCCCTCCTACTCGATTGCCTGCATTCTCTGATTTGAAGCATTCTAAGCATTAATGATATATTAAGGAAGGCAAATATATGTAATGGAGTGAATGATATGAAATGGATATCACAGGATATCGACATGTTCCTAAAAGAAAAGCAATATGTAGACACTGCTGTTCTGCCGCTCCTTCCTGTATCATTTGGCGATGATATCAAGCAGTCTGTAGCGATGACTGAATTTATATCGCTTCTAAGTGTGCAGCTTGAAAGGCAATTCAGAGGACGCCTCATCATGCTGCCTGGATATGCCTATCTGAAACCGGCATCAGAAGAGAGTCTGATCAGCGGCTTGGGCCAATGGGAAGCAGAATTGAAGGCACAGGGATTTAAGCATATCTTCCTTTTAACTTCGGACAGCATGTGGAAAACGTTCGAAGACCGGCTGGAAGGAGGTTTGATTTGGCTGCCATCCCTGCCTCTTGAGCATATGGATGAGAATTATCGGAATTCCATTCTGGATGACCAGGTGAAACAGCTGCTGAATCTTTTTGTTCAAAAGTGGCAAAATGGTGAATAGTGTGAATGTTAAGTCGCTCTATTTACATGTTTCGCCAAAGGATTATATTGACCTTGCATAAAGATTGATATATCATTGTTATGTCCTAGTTTTATATTGTGTTGAATTTTGTCCGTTGGACTTAACTTCATAATAGAGGGGGGAAAAGTATGAGCAAAAATCGAGTTTCTAGACGTCAATTCCTGAACTATACACTTACTGGTGTAGGCGGTTTCATGGCAGCAGGCATGCTTATGCCGATGGTCCGTTTTGCGGTTGATCCTGTATTGCAGGCAGCTGGTGAAAGTGATTTTATTCCAACAAAGCAAAAAGTGGCTGAAATTACTGAAAAGCCGACAAGGGTTGATTACACTTACGAGCAGCAGGATGCATGGTACACATCCGAAGTTACCGGCACTGCTTGGGTTTATAAGGATGATAAAGGTGAAATTGTTGCATTGTCTCCAGTATGTAAGCATTTAGGGTGCGTAGTTGACTGGAATACTGACAAGTCAAACCCTGATCATTTCTATTGCCCTTGCCATGGCGGCCTTTATACAAAGGATGGGACAAACGTTCCTGGTACACCGCCGGTTGCATCACTTGATGTATTTCCTTACAAAGAAAAAGATGGCTTCTTGTATTTAGGCAAGGCTGAACCGCGAAAGGAGGCGTAATAATTGTTAAACAAAATTTATGATTGGGTAGATGAGCGTTTAGATATTACGCCGATCTGGCGGGATATTGCTGACCATGAAGTGCCTGAGCATGTAAACCCTGCACATCATTTCTCCGCATTCGTTTACTGTTTTGGCGGTCTGACGTTCTTCGTTACTGTAATTCAAATCTTATCCGGTATGTTCCTGACAATGTACTATGTTCCGGATATCAAAAATGCATGGGAATCCGTGTATTATCTTCAAAACCATGTTGCATTCGGGCAGATTGTCCGCGGAATGCACCACTGGGGAGCAAGTTTGGTAATCGTAATGATGTTCCTACATACGTTACGTGTTTTCTTCCAGGGAGCTTATAAGAAGCCCCGTGAATTAAACTGGGTTGTCGGAGTGCTTATTTTCTTCATAATGCTTGCACTTGGACTTACAGGTTACTTATTGCCTTGGGATATGAAAGCCCTTTTCGCTACAAAAGTAACAATCCAGATTGTAGAATCAACTCCGCTGATTGGAGAATATCTGAAAATACTTATTGCAGGACATTCTGATATTGTCGGCGCGCAGACGATCACCCGATTCTTTGCTATCCATGTATTCTTCTTACCGGCTGCATTATTCGGGTTAATGGCTGCCCACTTTATTATGATTCGTAAGCAGGGTATTTCAGGACCGTTGTAAGAAATAATTTTATGATCATTGCAAAAGGAGGGGAAATCGCCCAATGCATCGTGGTAAAGGTATGAAATTCGTAGGTGACTCTCGTGTTCCTGCAGAACGCAAACCGAATATTCCGAAGGACTATTCGGAATATCCAGGAAAAACAGAAGCATTCTGGCCAAACTTCCTGTTAAAGGAATGGATGGTAGGGGCTGTATTCCTTATCGGTTTCCTATGCTTGACAATTGCGCATGAGCCGCCGTTAGAAAAAATTGCTGATCCAAGTGATACAGCTTATATTCCGCTGCCAGACTGGTACTTCCTGTTCTTGTACCAGCTTCTGAAATACAGCTATGCTTCCGGACCTTATAATGCGATCGGTGCTTTCATTATTCCGGGTCTTGCATTCGGAGCATTGCTGCTTGCACCATTCATTGATCGCGGACCTGAACGCCGTCCGTCCAAGCGTCCTTTAGCAACCGGCTTTATGCTATTGGCTTTAGCCGGCATCACGTATTTGACTTGGGAGTCTGTTGCCCATCATGATTGGGAGGCGGCAGCACAGCAAGGTAAGATTGTGGCTGAAGCAGAGTTTGATAAAGAAGACGAAGGCTACAAGATTTTTGAAGCAAACGGCTGTATTTCCTGCCACGGAGGAGATCTTCAGGGTGGTGCAGGTTCACCTGCACTTGTAGACACTGGGTTAACACCTGAAGAAGTAGCTGACATTGCTAAAAACGGTAAAGGCGCTATGCCTCCAGGAATGTTCAAAGGCTCTGATGAAGAACTTCAAAAGCTTGCTGAATTTATTTCTGGCCTTGAAAGCAAATAATTTAAAAGGAGCTGGCTTTGCCAGCTTCTTTTTTTTGCCCAAAAATTACTCGTTTTTTTACAGGAGTTTGATGTGGTAAAATAATGAAATAATCGTGTACATAAAGAAAAGGAGAAAAAACATGAAATGGATTTATCCTTTATTAGGCAGCAGAGCTATGCTGATACTGCTTCTGATTATTAACACAGCAGGCACCATCTATGGGTATATATGGTATAAGTGGCAGCTGGTAGATACACCGGCTATTTTCTTGCCTTTCGTACCCGACAGCCCTACAGCGAGCCTGTTTTTTATGTTTGTGCTTATCGCCTTTCTAATGGGCAAAAATTGGCCATTGATGGAAGCTTTAGCAATTGTAACCCTTATTAAATACGGAATATGGGCCGTAGTTATGAATTTGCTCGTATTTCAGGTTACAGGTGAATTGGATCCTGTTGCTCTCATGCTGATCTTCTCCCATGGTGCTATGGCAGTCCAGGGTGTTCTTTACGCACCATTCTATCGCTTCAAAACATGGCATCTAGTCATTACGGGTATCTGGACTCTGCACAATGATGTAATTGATTATGTCTTTTTCATGCTTCCCCGCTATCCGATTTTAAATCTTTACACACCGCAAATCGGCTATTTTACATTCTGGCTCAGCATTTTCTCACTAGGAACAGCGTATTACTTCGTCCTAAGAAAGAATCGGTTTAGTCTGGATATTGTGAAATAGCTTTATCAAAGTTTTAATGCGGTTATTCTCATAAATCATGTTGATTTTTAATAACTTAGTTTCATTTACTGAGTTGATTGGAGCGGAGGGCGCTTGACTCCTGCGGGAGGAGGCTCCCGTTCCTCCCCGCGGAAAGCAAGTGCCCGCAGCGGAAATCAACGAGCATAATTCGCAGCAAAAAATACCTTTGAGAAATGGACCTTTAATATAAAAGTTGTAATGACTCCTGGCACGCAAATTAAATATAATAGTTCCCGAAATTATTTTCTGGTCTAACCTTGTCCCTCTTTTCATATTTATCTAATAGTAATTTGAGGGGGGACAAGTTTGATGAGGCGAAAAGTAATCGCATTCTTATTCATTATTATGTTATTGCCTGGAATGGTGTCTGCAGATAAGACAACAAAAATAGATAAATTAGATCAATTATCTAATGAAGCTTTACAGATGGTTAAGCTTCACAGGTATGAGGATGCCAAGAAGCTGTTGGAGTATTTCTCCGAGCAATTCGTTGCTGTAAACGGCAAGGATAGGCCATTTACAATGGACGAACTGCGGATTATTACCGTCTCTCATGATGATGCTGTACAAGCTGCGGTAAATACATCTATGAGCCACGAGGAACGGCTGAATCATGCTACAAAATTCCGCCTCGTAATGGATGCGATTTCCTCCAAATATCAGCCTTTATGGACTGAAATGGAGAAGCCGATCATGTCAGTGTTTGGTGAGGTCAAGGAAGCGGCATACAGCGGCAATAACGAGAACTTCCATTCACGTTTGAATTCCTTTTTGTCTTTATATGAGGTTATTTATCCCAGTCTGAAGATTGATGTGGATGCAGAAAAGGTACAAAAACTTAACGCCCGCATAAATTTTATCGATCATTATCGGCCGCAGGTGCTTTCCCAGCAGGCAAGCCAGCAGGAACTTGCTGCATTGGAAAATGATCTGCAGACTATCTTTGATGAAATGACAGAGGATGAAACGGATCCATCCCTCTGGTGGGTGATCATCTCAACAGGGAGCATAATCATCATTACATTATCTTACGTAGGTTGGAGAAAATATAAGGGAGACAGGGCAAGACAAAAAAATCGATCTTAATAAGAAAAGCGGAAGCACTTTGCTCACCCCCGACAAGCACAAGACGAGCCTCACGGAAAGGCGTTCTTTGCCTTTTTGGGGGAATCCGCTTGTGACCTCGAGGGGGTAGGTGCTGGAGCTAGACAGGCCTCGAAGTTCAAAAATTTATACACTCTTATCTTTGAACAAAAAGAATAATGAGAGTCTTTTCCCGTTTTGTAATCAAGATAAAAGGGAAAAGATAGGCAGAGCGATTTGTATGCTGGATAACTGCAGGCCAGCGGTTGAAATTCACCATGATCAGCTTATTGGGAGGTAACAGAATGGGAGGATATCTCATTTATTTTGCAATAATTATTCTTGTTCCGCTTTGGGCACAAATGAAAGTAAAGGGAGCTTACAGCAAATATTCAAAAGTTCCTTCATCCACGCAAATGAGGGGTGCTGAAGTAGCCAGAAGAATTCTGGATGAGAATGGTCTATATAAAGTTGGCGTTGAAGAAACCAGGGGGCACCTAACAGATCATTATGATCCGCGATCCAAGACAGTCAGACTTTCAGCAACAAATTATCATGGCCATTCTGTGGCTGCAGCTGCCATTGCAGCCCATGAAGTTGGCCATGCTATCCAGGATAATCAGGATTACGCTTTTCTGCGTTTCCGCCATGCACTCGTACCTGTTGCGAATCTTGGTTCAAACTTCTCCTGGATTTTAATCATGATCGGTTTTTTTGCTGGGTTGAGCGGTATGGTGCTGCTTGGAATTATCTTCATGGCAGCTGCAGTGGTTTTTCAGGTGATCACACTTCCGGTAGAGTTCAATGCTTCCAATCGTGCGATGGATCAGGTAGTATCCCTTGGAATTATCAGAAACGATGAAGAAAGAGAGACTAAGAAAGTATTGAATGCAGCTGCGTTGACATATGTGGCGGCAGCAGCCGTGGCTGTGCTGGAATTGCTGCGTTTAATTCTTATTTACACAGGAATGACCAGATCTGAGTAAAAAGCCGGCAATGCCGGCTTTTTTAATGAAAAAAAGTGATGCCCTTGGGACATCACATTGATTTTTAGCGTTCAACCGGCTTTTTATTTTCATCCAAAGTAAAGCCTTCTCCCAGCACGTCATGTACAGCTGTGACAGAAACAAATGCATGGGGATCAACAGAAGTAATCGCATTTTTTAACCGCACAATTTCATTGCGGCCGACAACACAATACAATACTTCCCGCTCTTTTTTTGTGAAAGAACCGTGTCCTTTTAACACGGTAACGCCCCGATCCATTTCTTTCATGATTTTATCGGCAATTGCATCGTTTTGTTCTGATATGATCATGGCCCCTCTTGCTGCATAAGCCCCTTCCTGCATGAAATCAATTACTTTTGCACCCACAAAAACAGCAACCAGCGTATACATGGCTTCCCTGTAGTTCAAATATGTAATTAATGATAGGGCAATCACAAAAAAGTCAAAAATGAACATTGTCTTTCCCATGCTGACTCCAGCATATTTATGTACAAGCCTGGCAATTATATCAACTCCGCCTGTTGTGCCTCCAAACCTGAAAATGGTGCCAAGGCCGATCCCGATAAAAACACCCGCGAATAAGGAAGCAAGAGTCAAATCCTCTTTTAATGGCATTTCAATCTGGTAACGCTGAAAAATCCATAGGAATAGGGACACACCGACCGTTCCGATGATGGTATAAAGAAAAACATTCCTTCCCAGTAGTTTCCATCCGATAAAGAAAAGAGGTATATTTAGCAGAAGGTTAGTATAGGAAGGGTCCCACTCGAAAAGGAAGTATAAAAGCAGGGTAATACCAGTGAAACCGCCTTCAGCCAAGTTATTTTGCATATTAAAGTGAACAAGGCCCCATGAAAAAATGGCCGAGCCAAGCAAAATGAAAAAAATATTCTTAAATTTCAATCCATAAAACATATTATCCCTCCGCTGCCTGAATATCACAATACCAAAGCGTATCTAATTATATAAGATACAGATTATAAGAGCAATAACATCAAAGGATAAGAAGCGGCAGACAGACCATCTATAAGCAATGATAAAAAATATTTGTAAAATGGCTGAGCTATAGCTTAACATGAAAAGTGGAAATCCCGTATATAGAACATGTAATAAAAACAGAGGTGAAAGTATGGAGAGACCAAAAACAATGAAAGACATGCAAACAGACGTTGACAAATACATAAGCCAATTTAAAGAAGGTTATTTCAGCCCATTGGCCATGCTTGCAAGGATGACCGAGGAACTTGGGGAACTATCCAGGGAAGTGAACCATCACTATGGTGAAAAACCAAAAAAATCCACAGAGGAAGAAAAGGCTATCGAGGATGAGCTTGGAGATATGCTCTTTGTTCTAATATGCTTTGCTAATTCCTTAAATATTGACTTAGAAGAAGCGCACGATCGTGTCATGGAAAAATTCAGCACACGCGATAAAGACAGATGGACAAGAATTGAAGAGTAGAGGAGAGAGGAAAATGGATAAAGTAAAAGTTATTATAGCGGGACCCCGGGGGAGGATGGGAAGCGAAGCCGTCCAGCTTGTTAATCGAACTGAGAACTATGAGTTAGCTGCCGTGATCGACCATAAAAATGGCGGTGGCTTTCTTAGCGATTTTGAAGGCTTCTCGCAATTTGGCCATGTTCCGGTGTACACAGATCTGGCCCTAGCCTTTCAGGAGCTGAGTCCCGACGTACTGATCGATTTGACAACTCCGGAAGTAGGAATGTTCCATACAAAAACTGCCTTGGAATATGGTGTAAGGCCAGTTGTGGGAACAACAGGATTTTCGAAGGATAATCTGAAAGAGCTTGAAGAACTTTGCCATGAAAAAGGAATTGGCTGCATTATTGCCCCAAACTTTGCACTTGGTGCTGTATTAATGATGAAATTCTCCCAATTGGCAGGAAGGTATTTTAATGATGTGGAAATTATTGAGCTGCACCATGACCAGAAATTGGATGCTCCATCTGGTACTGCAGTTAAAACAGCGGAGATGATTGCTGATGTAAGAACGAAAAAGGAGCAGGGGCACCCGGAGGAGAAGGAAACGATTCCTGGTGCCAGAGGTGCAAATTTCGATGGCATGCATATACATTCTGTACGCCTGCCCGGCCTGATTGCTCATCAGCAGGTGATGTTCGGCTCTGAGGGCCAGACATTGACCATCCGTCATGACTCATATAATAGAGCTTCCTTTATGTCAGGAGTAAAACTTGCTGTTGATACGGTTTTGAAAATTGATACACTCGTTTATGGTCTCGAAAATATTATCGATTAGAAAGGGGTGCCGACATGAATATTGCCTTAATAGCCCATGATAAGAAAAAGGATGATATTGTAAGATTTACGATCGCCTATAAATCCATTCTTGCTGAACATACCCTTTATGCTACCGGAACAACCGGTTCCCGCATCATGAAAGAAACTGGCCTTTCCATTCATCGTTTTCAGTCCGGACCACTTGGCGGGGACCAGGAAATTGGTGCTTTAATTGCCAACAATAAAATGGATGTTGTGTTTTTCTTCAGAGATCCTCTGACTGTTCAGCCTCATGAACCGGATGTCTCAGCTTTGGTGCGCCTCTGTGACGTATATGCTGTGCCGCTCGCGACCAATATGGGCACAGCTGAAATTATTATTAAAGGCCTTGAACGCAATGATTTATCCTGGAGAAATATTGTAAGTGAAAAAGGTGACATGAATGAACCCGGATAACCTCGATATTTTGGCATTTGGCGCGCATGCTGATGATGTTGAAATCGGCATGGGCGGCACAATTGCCAAATTTGCCTCTATCGGCAAAAAGATTGGAATATGTGACTTAACTCAGGCAGAGCTTTCTTCCAATGGGACGATTGAAATCCGTAAAGACGAATCGCTGAAAGCAGCAGGCATTCTGGGAGTTAGTGTCCGTGAGAATCTTAATCTGCCTGACAGGGGCTTATTTTATAACCAGGAATACATAAAAAAGATTGCTGAAATGATCCGCAAATATAGGCCTGCCCTTGTGTTTGCGCCATATATGGAGGACAGGCATCCAGACCACGGGCATTGTGCCCGCCTAGTGGAAGAAGCCGTCTTTTCAGCCGGAATCAAGAAATATGAAACAGGCGGCAATTTTGCTCCGCATAAAGTGAAAAGCCTGCACTTTTACATGATAAATGGCTTCCATAAGCCTGACTTCCTAATCGATATCTCTTCATTTATGGATAAAAAAATTGCAGGTCTCGAGTCCTATCAGAGTCAATTTGCAAAAAGCCCAGGTTCATTTGATACACCGCTTGTCAACGGTTATATTGAAACTGTTGCAGCGAGGGAAAGTTTATTTGGAAAACAGGCAGGGGTGCAATATGCAGAAGGTTTTAAAGTGAAGAATCCCTTACTGGTAAATATGGATATATTCGGTGGAGAAATATGAGAAAAAAATTAAAAATAGGTATAACCTGCTATCCCACGGTGGGAGGTTCAGGTGTTGTAGCAACAGAATTAGGGAAAATGCTTGCCGAAAAAGGCCATGAAATACATTTTATTTCATCAAGCCTCCCTTTTAGACTAAAAAGGATGTACCCCAATATTTTTTATCATCAGGTGGATGTCAATCAATACTCCGTATTTCAATATGCTCCTTACGATATCGCGCTGGCAAGTAAAATGGCGGAAGTGATAAAACGCGAGGGCCTTGATCTGCTGCACGTGCATTATGCGATTCCCCATGCAGTTTGCGCGATTCTGGCAAAGCAGATGAGCGGTACAGACATTAAGATTGTTACCACCCTTCATGGAACAGATATTACAGTTCTCGGGTACGACCCATCCCTTACAGATGCGATACGTTTTGGAATCGAAAAGTCTGATGGAGTTACAGCTGTTTCCAAAGCTTTAATATCACAAACTTATGACCTGATCAAACCTGATAAGTCCATAAGAGCAGTTTATAACTTTATAGATGAAAGAATATACAGGAAAACCGATTCTCTTTACCTAAAAGAAGAATATGGAATAAAAGCTGATGAAAAGGTGATCATCCATGTATCTAACTTCCGCGGTGTAAAGCGGGTGCCTGATGTTGTGAAGGCCTTTGCAAAAATTTCTGAAGAAGTTCCTTCAAAGCTGCTATTAGTAGGAGACGGACCGGAAATGAGCGTTATATGCAGACTGGTGAATGACCTGAAGCTTAAAGACAAGGTTTTGTTTTTGGGAAAGCAGGACAATGTGGAGGAGCTTTACAGCATCAGTGATTTAATGCTCTTATTATCGGAAAAGGAAAGCTTTGGACTTGTTGCTCTTGAGGCAATGGCATGCGGAGTGCCATGCATCGGTACTGATGTCGGTGGAATTCCCGAAGTAATCAGTGATGGTGAGACCGGCTATATTTGCACTTTGGGCGATATAACTGAAATCTCGCTAAAAGCGATTAAATTGCTTACTGATGAGAAACTGCTAGAACGGTTCTCTTCACAATCCATTTCGCTTGCAAAGGACAGTTTCAGTGCCGGCCGCATTGTCAGTCAATATGAAGAGCTATATTATGAACTTTTGGAAAAAGGTGACCTTTGATGAATGAAGCTTTTGCAAAGGCAGTTCCTGTGCTCGAGAAGCTTGAGGATGCAGGTTTTGAGGCCTATTTTGTAGGAGGCTCTGTCAGGGATTATATACTTGGAAAAGAAATTGCAGACGTTGATATTGCAACTTCGGCTACCCCGGACGAAGTAAAAGCCATATTTTCAAGAACACTTGATGTGGGTATTGAGCATGGCACTGTGGTGGTACTATACCATGGCATACCCTATGAAATTACAACCTTCCGAACAGAGGCTGAATACCTGGATTTTAGGCGGCCTTCAGAAGTGCAATTTATCAGATCACTGGAAGAGGATTTGAAAAGAAGAGATTTTACGATGAACGCGATGGCCATGGATAAAGAAGGGCTGATTATCGATCCTTTTAACGGGAGGGGCGCTATAGAGGGAAAAAAAATTTGCACTGTAGGCAAGCCGGCTGAGAGATTTACTGAAGATGCCCTTCGAATGATGAGAGCAGTCCGCTTTTTTAGCCAGCTGGCATTTGAGATTGAAAGAAACACTTATGATGCTTTGGCATCCCTGTCACATTTACTTGAAAACATAGCAGTTGAAAGAAAGCTGGCAGAGTTCGAAAAGTTATTAGCGGGAACCGGCAGGATGAAAGCTCTTAAGGTCATTGCGGAAACAGGATTGTCTAATTATCTGCCAAAAATGTCAGGCTTCCAACAGGAATTAAAAGAGGCGGAGAAATATAATGCAGCTGATCTGACAGGAGATGAAATGTGGGCCTTTCTTGTGTATAACTTTAAGTTGGACCAGTCACAGGCTGAAGATTTTCTGAAGAACTGGAAACTGCCTGTAAAGAGAACAAAAAGGATAGTTTCGATTATCAGCTGGATCCGGTACAGAGCCAAAAACCAGTGGGAGGCCTATTCCCTTTATCAGGCAGGGGACAAATCCCTGAATGCGGAACGGGTCCTTAACGTAATCTTGCATGAGGACTCAAGCAGGGGAACAGACAGCCTGCTGAGTCAATATAATTCTCTGCCGATTAAAGAAAGAAGCGACCTTCAGCTTACTGGAGATCAGCTGATGAATTGGTTTGGCAAACCTCCTGGTCCCTGGATTAAAGCGGAGCTTGAAAAAACCGAAAAAGCAGTCTTGCGCGGCGAAGTGAGTAATAGCAATGAATCCATAAGGGAGTGGCTCATAAAGTGCAATCAGAAATCAGGAACAAATTGATTGATGCTTTTACGAAAAGCAATGAGGAATATCTTTCAGGCCAGTATTTAGCTGACCTGATTGGATGTTCAAGAACGGCTGTATGGAAGCATATTGAGGAGCTGAGGAAAGAAGGCTTTGAATTGGAAGCGGTCAGAAGAAAAGGTTATCGGATAATAAAAACACCTGAAAAAGTTACCCCTGATGAAATCAGGCTTGGTTTGCAGACTGAGACCCTTGGACGCCAGATTCATCATGAAGAAAGTGTTGATTCAACTCAGAAGATTGCCCATCGCCTTGCATACGAGGGTGCGCAGGAAGGAACGGTCGTTATTGCGGAAGAACAGCTTTCAGGCAGGGGGAGAATGGACAGGAGATGGCATTCTCCCAAATCAACAGGCATATGGATGAGTGTTATTCTAAGGCCGAACATTCCACCGCCGAAAGCTCCGCAGCTTACACTGATTACAGCAGTGGCTGTTGTACAGGCAATTGAAGAGCTGACCAATTTAACACCGCAAATTAAATGGCCGAATGATATTTTGATGAACGGGAAGAAGGTTACAGGAATTCTGACAGAACTGCAGGCGGATGCCGACCGGATTATTTCTATTATCATAGGAATTGGCATCAACGTTAACCAGCAGCTTGATGATTATCCCGATGAACTTAAAGAAATTGCCACTTCATTATCCATTGAAAAAGGCGAAAAGCTTTCAAGAGCTGAGTTGATTAAAATCCTGCTTGGCAAACTGGAAAACCTGTATAAACTTTATTTAGATAAGGGCTTTTATCCGATTAAGCTTTTATGGGAAAGTTATGCGGTCAGCATTGGGAAAAATCTTACTGCTAGAACGATTACCGGAAGCATATATGGCAAGGCCCTTGGAATTACCGAAGATGGGGTCCTGATGATTGAGGACAGCAGCGGGAAAATCCATCACGTATATTCTGCAGACATTGAGCTGGATGTATAGAATGCCGGCCTGAAAGTTTTTATAGCCAACTCATTTCCCTTTTTGATATACTTTTTATGGGCAGTATCCTTAACAGAACTGCACCTTTTTTAAGGAAACACAAATATAATATATCTGCCTAGATCCAAAAAAGTGGACCGGGACAGAGGGATGAACTGATATATGAGCTAATGTAAAATCCTTCTGCCGACAGAAGGATTTTTTTAATGTTCTGTTTTTTTAAACTCATTAAAGTTTTATTGCCTCTTCCTGCATAAGGAGGACGAATGATGAAGCAAACAACAGACTTTTTAAAAATGAAGGAAAATGATGAGAAAATTGTCATGCTGACCGCCTATGATTTCCCTGCTGCCAAACAGGCTGAAAAGGCCAATGTGGACATGATACTTGTTGGGGATTCGCTGGGGATGGTAGTGCTGGGCTATGATTCAACCGTTCCTGTTACGATGGAGGATATGATTCATCACGGAAAAGCTGTTAAACGGGGGGCACAACATACATTCATTGTAATTGACATGCCGTTTATGAGCTATCATTTATCCGTGAAAGACACACTGTTAAATGGAGCAAGGCTCATTCAGGAGACTGGTGCACATGCTGTTAAGCTTGAAGGCGGTGATGAAGTTGCACAACAAATCATGGCCTTAACAAAAGCAGGCATTCCTGTTGTTGCCCACCTCGGACTGACACCACAATCCGTTGGCGTCCTGGGTGGCTATAAGGTCCAGGGGAAAAACGCTGAAGCAGCCAGAAAGCTGATTGATGATGCCAGGGAATGTGAGAGAGCCGGAGCCTTTGCTCTTGTCCTTGAGTGTGTTCCAAAACAGCTGGCAAAGCAGATCACGGAAGAATTGACGATTCCAGTCATTGGAATCGGGGCCGGCAAGGATACCGATGGACAGGTCCTTGTGTACCATGATGTATTAGGATACGGTGTAGATCGTGTTCCAAAGTTCGTGAAACAGTATGAAAACCTGAACCCGATTATCGGCGACAGCCTTACTAAGTATTCCGCTGAAGTGAAGAATGGAGCATTTCCTGATGATTCCCATTCTTTCAGGATGAAAGAGGAAGAGCTGCTGAGTCTGTATGGAGGAAAAGCATGAGAACGATTACTGATATAAGAGAAATGCAAAGGATTGCTTTACAGCTTAAGAGGGAAGGAAAAACAATCGGGTTTGTCCCGACAATGGGCTATTTGCATGAAGGCCATCTCTCGTTATTACGGAATGCCAGGAAAGAAAACGATGTTACAGTGGTCAGCATCTTTGTTAATCCGCTGCAATTTGGACCTAAAGAAGATTTAGCGACATATCCAAGGGATTTAGAGCGTGACAGCAGCCTTGCAGAGAAAGAGGGCTGCGATTATCTTTTCTTTCCTTCAGCAGAAGATATGTATCCTGCAGCACTGTCGGTAACGGCTAAGGTACAGGAGCGGACAGATGTGTTATGCGGAAAATCACGGCCAGGGCATTTTGATGGTGTTGCCACAGTCCTGATAAAACTGTTCAACATTGTTCAGCCGGATAAAGTGTATTTCGGGATGAAGGATGCCCAGCAGGTGGCCGTCGTTGACGGGCTTGTAAGAGATTTTAATATTCCAGTGGAGATTGTCCCTGTTCAGACGGTCAGGGAAGAAGATGGTCTAGCTAAGAGCTCACGGAACGTACATCTTCTGCCGGCAGAACGCGACCAGGCCTCTGCTCTCCATCAAAGCCTTAAAATGGCGGAGTCTCTAATAACTGAAGGGGAGTACGATCCAGTCAAGATTCTCAGCATCATAAGGGGATTTATTGAAAAAAACACAAGCGGGGAAATAGATTACATTGAAATTCTATCCTATCCTGATCTTAAACAGCTTACCCGTCTCGAAGAGAAAATCATTATCGCTATGGCCGTTAAATTCACAAAGGCCCGTTTAATAGATAACGCAATAATATCAGTGAGAAAAGAAAGTTAAGGGAGGAAGCAGCATGTTTCGCACCATGATGAATGGCAAGATCCATCGTGCAACAGTAACAGAAGCCAATCTGAATTATGTTGGCAGCATCACAATTGATACGGACATAATTGAAGCGGTAGGAATGGCGCCCAATGAAAAGGTTCAGATCGTCAATAATAACAATGGTGCAAGATTTGAAACCTATATTATTCCAGGGGAAAGAGGCAGCGGAGTAATCTGCGTAAACGGGGCAGCTGCACGTCTTGTCCAGGAAGGCGATATAGTCATTATCATTTCATATGCTCTTGTTCCTGATGAAAAGGTGCCTTATCATGAACCGAAGGTAGCCATAATGGACAGCAAGAATCGGATCGCTGACATGATACATGCAGAGCCGGAAAGTACAGTGCTATAATGTATTTTAACCAGAGCGGAACTCTTAAGGAGCTTCGGCTCTTTTTTATAATAGTCAGTGAATAAGGGACCTGAGCAGGTGAAAGAAAATAAAGAGGGAAAAGTATTTGCCTTTTTCTTTTTCCGTTTTTATGATACCTTTTGAATGACTGAATATGAGGTGTTAGCCATGGGTAATAAATATGTCGTAGTTGATTTGGAAACAACCGGGAACGCCCCGAAAAAAGGCGATAAAATAATACAATTCGCTGCTGTGGTAATCGAAAACGGAAAAATTACTGAGCAATACTCCTCCCTTATAAACCCGGAGCAATCTATTCCCCCTTTCATAGAAGAACTGACAGGTTTGTCAGATGAAATGGTCGAGGATGCCCCGCTTTTTTCGGAGATTGCCCCTAAAGTCCTGACTTTGCTTGAGGGTGCCTATTTTGTGGCACACAATGTTCTGTTTGATTTGTCTTTTTTACAGGAAGAATTGATTGAGGCAGGATATAACGGATTTTACGGTCCTGTTCTCGATACAGTGGAGATGGCCCGAATCCTTTTTCCTACCGCAGATAGCTACAAATTATCGGATCTGTCACTCCGGGAAGGATTAAATCATGAACGCCCCCATCAGGCAGACAGCGATGCATATGTTACCGCTGAGCTCCTGTTAATATTATTAAACAAGCTTAAAAATCTTCCTCACACCACCATAGAACGGCTTCATAAGCTGTCTGGAGGCTTAAAGAGTGATCTTGATATATTATTGGACCAGCACATTTTAACTAATGATAGCAAGATTGAGCAATTGGCAGATGATATTGAAGTTCACAGAGGCATTGCTTTAAAAAAAGGAACGGAACGACAGGAGTCTGCAGGATCCAGACTTCAGGCCTTTCCTTTCTGTGAAGAGGAAAAACAGGCATTGTTCGTTAAAGCTTTCCCGTCCTATGAAAAAAGGCAAGGCCAGTTTATCATGATGGATTCGGTTTATGAAGCCTTCAAAAATAAACAGCATGCATTAATAGAGGCAGGAACTGGTGTTGGGAAATCCCTGGCATACCTTGTTCCGGCGGCTTTACATGCAAAGGAGAGCGGCAGAACTGTCATTATCAGTACATATACAACACAGCTGCAGGAGCAGCTGCTTTCAAAGGATGTTCCTCTGCTGCAAAAAATGCTTTCATTCCCGCTTAGTGCTGTATTGCTGAAGGGAAGAAGCCACTATATCAGCCTAGCGAAGTTCGTTCAAACACTAAGAGATGATGACGATAATTATGATACAATCCTCAGCAAAATGCAGATTCTTGTATGGCTCCTGGAGACTGACACGGGTGATATTGATGAATTAAACCTGTCAAGCGGCGGGATGATTTACTGGAGCAGAATAAAGAATGATGAAACAGCTTTTTTGCAGGATAAGTCGTGGATATCGAGAGATTTTTATCTGAGGGCAAGAAAGGAAGCACAAAAGGCAGATATCATTATTACGAATCATTCACTGCTATTAACGGATCTTACTGCAAGTACTGCTATTTTGCCGGAATTCAGCCATGTGGTGATCGATGAAGGGCATCATTTTGTTAAGGCTTCCGGGAAACATTTTGGAAACAAGCTGGATTATTTATCAGTGCGGCTGATGCTTGGACAAATTGGAATGATGGAACAGAAACAGCTCTACTATAAGCTTGAGAAGCTGGTGGAAGAGAAAGCAGGGACACGGGATGATTTCCTGCATTCTTTTGAAGTCAACCAATTAATAGCTGATATTCTTCATGAAATGGATGAATTGTTCAGAGTAATAGCGATGTATGCTAAGAAGAACAATAAAGCCAAAAAAAGCGTAAATCGAATCTCAGTGAGATTTACTAAAAGTGCTGCCAATAAGGAAACGAAGGCTGTATTAGCGGGTGCCGAACGTTTTGGATTTATGCTTAAGGATTTAATCCAGGCCATAGAAAGTCGTGTATGCGCAGTTTCAGCAATTAAATCGGCCCTGTCTCTTGAGGAAAAGGCATTAATGGAGGAAGTGGTTTCAATTTTGGATGATTTGCGGGATATGAATGAAGACTTAAAGCATATCTTTCATTTGCCGGCCGCCGAATTTGTTGTATGGATAGAAATGGATACGCGCGCAGCACAAAATGCCACAACGGTTTATGCACAGCCTGTATCGGTTTCTGAATACCTCAATGATCAATTCTTCAGCCAAAAGGAAAGTGCGGTCATTACATCTGCCACTTTATCTGTAAAAAATTCCTTTAGCTTTATCGTAAAAGAATTAGGGCTGGAGGAACAGCAATGCACTCTAAAGCAAATTCAATCTCCTTTTGATTATCAGAATCAGGTTAAGCTCGTAGTTTCTGATGATTTGCCTGAAGTTAATGCAGTACCGCTGGAGGAGTATGTGGCATCCATTACCGAGCATATTATTTCAATTGCGGAAGCTGCAAAGGGAAGAATGCTGATTCTTTTCACTTCACATGAAATGTTAAGGAAAACCCATGAACTTATCAAGGAATCAGGATTTCTGGAGGACTATGCTATCATCGCCCAGGGTGTGACAAGCGGGAGCAGATCAAGGCTAACGAGAAATTTCCAGCGTTTTGATAAAGCCATCCTCCTGGGGACAAGCAGCTTTTGGGAAGGTGTGGATATCCCGGGTGAGGATCTTTCCTGTCTTGTAATTGTAAGACTGCCTTTTTCACCGCCTGATGAACCGATGGCACAGGCAAAGAGTGAGCAAATTGCCAATAAAGGAAAAAATCCGTTTTCCGAATACTCATTGCCCGAGGCAATTATCCGTTTTAAGCAGGGGGTAGGGAGATTAATCCGAACAAGTTCCGACAGGGGAGTCATCGTAATATTTGACAGGAGAATCATCACCGCAAGGTATGGGAAAGCATTCCTGGATTCCATTCCTCCCATTCCTGTCAAGAAAAGCAATATTGATGAAATTGTTGATTTGATTAATAATTGGCTATAAACGTTTCGTGTATTTTCATTTTCATTCCTTTATGATGAACAAAGATCTGTAATGCAGGATAAATTTAGATGATTAACACATCATAAATTTGATGGGTTTTAATAAACCCTCAGTCTGCTTTTGTTTCAATGTAGGAGGAATGGAAAGATGAACGTGCTGTTCGCCTTTATGCTGCTGTTTGCGAATTGGTATTACATACCGAAAGATTCACCGGCAGTTCCTGTTAAAGTGGAAAGCATTGACTTAAAATTAAAAAGTGATGAACTGGCTTTTACGTTTTTTTCTCTATCGGATGGCGAGTCTGCCTTAATTCATCATGGAAATGACGAAAAAATCCTCATTAACACCGGCGGGCAGGGAACTGAGGGTGAATTAAGAAAGCTCCTTGAATTATATGGCGTTAATCGGATTTCAGCAGTCATCCTGACAAATAAAGAATTATATAATAAGGCAAGCCTTAAATGGCTTATCAAAAACTTCGGGGTAAGGGAAATTATAGCGAATGAATCTGCCCTTTCAGAGCTGAAGTCTGAAAAAGGAATAAGTGATCTCGATTTTCATGCCTGGAATCAAAATGCTAAGCAGCAGCTTTTTCCGGGATTACATGCAGAAGTTTTATACGAAGGCAGTGACCTGGGTGAAGGAATGGATATTTCCTTTATATTTAAAAGACATCGGATATTGTTTATGAACTCGACAAGTCCGGAAGCCAAAGAATTTCTTATGGAAAAAGAGTTATCGAATGTTAATATTGTTAAACTTCCTGCATTTGGAGGGGATGGCTCTATATCAGAAGAGATGATTAAACATCTGGATCCCCAGATCGCTATTCTTTTTTACAGACCATCTATAAAACATGATTCAGATCTGTTCCGGCTGTTAAATGATGCCTGGGTTGATGTATATTATACAAGAAAGCACGGTACGGTCACCATCAAATTTACAGACGTTAATTATGAGCTATTCACGATTTTCCCGGGTGAGGAGTTCAAATAAACAGAAAATGAACCTTCACGAAAAATTCCCAGGGAAGATTTTGTGAAGGCAATTAATTTTTGGCGGCTAATTAGTGTAACTCAGCTAAGTTCTTGCCTTTTGAAAAGGAAGGTAACGAAAAAGCTGCGCTTATGGCGCAGCATGACGTGGTGGACCAGAAGAAAATTTGTATTGTTTTAATACCAGTTGATCATTTCTGCTGTTATACTGTTACTGAGAATTATTTCTTTGTAAAGTTAGTTTAACCTTAACGGTTGGGTATATAAGTTACAAATATTGTAGAGGCTGAGGAGGAATTCCAGAATGGAAAGCAAAATTGAGGTTTTATCTACGGTGAAGATCCAGCAAAGCCCGGATCTGTATAAAATTGTTGATGCACTGAACAGAACGTTAAAAGAAAAAGACTTGATGTTCGGTTTGGCGCTTGATCAGGAAGACCAAAATAAAGCGATTTTTACGATTTATCGTACATAAAAGAGTGATGGAGACATGAAAAAAATATTATGGGGTATCCTTATTCTGCTTGCTATAAGCATTGGAGCAGGCTCTTTCATTTACTTAAACAGTATGAAGCCAGTGAGGGCAGCAGAATCAAAGGCAGTTGAGCTTGCAAAACAGGAAACGGATCTTGCTGAAGCTGAAGACTTCAACTTATATCATGGAACTGAGACCTTCTATGTGATTGAAGGCAAAGACCATGATGGTACAAGCATATATGTCTGGGTTCCGGAAAAAAAAGGAAAAATCGTCTCACTGAAGCAATCCGATGGAATTTCCAAAAATGAAGCCATTAACAGGCTCAAGCAGGAGAAGAATTCTGCTGAGATCGTGTCTGTTCGGCTGGGGATGGAGAAAAATATTCCATTATGGGAAATTCATTACCGTTCCGGCAGTAATTTAATAAATTATTACTATATAGATTTTAAAACAGGGGAATGGCTGAAAAAAATTGAAAACCTGTAGCCATAGGCATTCACCGCCACAGTGCAGGAGAAAATCGGGAGGAAGCAAGCAATGGAGATTCAATTGGCACAAAGAGTAAAAGCATTAACACCATCAACAACTCTGGCAATCACTGCTAAAGCAAAAGAACTAAAGGCCCAGGGACATGATGTTATCGGATTGGGAGCAGGCGAACCGGATTTTAATACGCCACAGCATATCATTGATGCTGCAGTGAAATCCATGAATGAGGGTCATACAAAATATACACCATCGGCAGGTCTTCCAGCATTAAAGAAAGAAATCGCAAACAAGTTTAAAATAGATCAGGGACTTGAATATGATGCTTCACAAATCATCGTAACCAATGGGGCAAAGCATGGCTTATATACACTGTTCCAGGTATTGCTGAATGAAGGGGATGAAGTCATTATCCCGATTCCATATTGGGTCAGCTATCCTGAACAGGTTAAACTAGCCGGGGGTGTTCCTGTTTATGCAGAGGGAAGAGAAGAAAATGACTTTAAAATCACTCCGGAACAGCTGTCCAAAAGCATAACTGACAAAACCAAAGCTGTTATTATCAACTCTCCTAGCAACCCGACTGGCATGCTTTATTCTGCTGAGGAATTAAAGGAGCTTGGCGAGGTATGTTTGAAGCATAATGTGCTGATTGTATCTGATGAAATTTATGAAAAACTGGTTTATGGCAGCCATCAGCATACTTCGATTGCTGAGCTTTCACCAGAGCTTAAGGAACAAACCATTATAATTAACGGGGTATCCAAATCTCATTCTATGACAGGCTGGAGAATTGGATATGCTGCAGGCAATAAAAGTATTATCAAAGCTATGACCAACCTTGCCAGCCACAGTACATCCAACCCGACAACAACAGCACAATATGGCTCGATCGCTGCATATGCCGGGCCGCAGGATACATTGGAAGAAATGAGAGAAGCATTCGAACATCGACTAAACGTTATCTACGATAAATTAATCAGCATTCCGGGCTTTACCTGTGTAAAGCCACAAGGTGCATTTTATCTGTTTCCTAATGTAAAAAAGGCAGCAGAACTGACCGGATTTGCGAGTGTCGATGAATTTGTGGAGGCGCTTCTGGAGGAAGCGATGGTTGCAGTTATTCCTGGATCAGGTTTTGGCGCTCCGGATAATATCCGTTTATCCTATGCAACTTCTCTTGAGTTATTAGAAAAGGCAGTGGAACGGATGCATGGATTTGTTGAAAAGAACTTAAAATAATAGTAAAACGGGAAAGCCGGATCGTATCCGGCTTCCTTCTATGTTTTCAGCCTAATTAGAGCGATTAATAATTTACTGTTATTGCTTGTCAATGTCCTTGAAGGTATAATATATAGCGATACATAAGAAGTGATTGCTTAGATTTTTTTGGAGGGAACTTAAATTGATAAAAACAACAATTTCTCAAGTTCATAAATATGTTGATCAGGAAGTTACCATCGGTGCTTGGATTGCCAACAAGCGTTCAAGCGGGAAGATTGCGTTTTTGCAGCTGCGCGATGGTACAGGATTTATTCAAGGTGTTGTAGTAAAAGCGGAAGTGCCGGAGGAAATCTTCCAAGGTGCTAAATCAGTCACTCAGGAATCCTCTGTATATGTGACGGGCAGAATCCAAAAGGACGAGCGTTCTCCTTTCGGATTTGAAATGCTGGTGACAGGCCTTGAAGTTCTTCATCAGGCTGTCGATTATCCTATTACGCCAAAAGAGCATGGAACTGAATTCCTTATGGATAATCGCCACTTGTGGCTGCGGTCCCGCCGTCAGCATGCAGTCATGAAAATCAGAAATGAAATTATCCGGGCAACTTATGAGTTTTTCAATGAGCAAGGGTTTTCCAAGGTTGATCCGCCAATTCTGACGGGCAGCGCACCGGAAGGAACGTCCGAGCTTTTTGCGACCAAGTATTTTGATGAAGATGCTTATTTATCCCAAAGCGGCCAGCTTTATATGGAAGCAGCTGCGATGGCTCTTGGAAGAGTATTTTCATTCGGTCCGACTTTCCGTGCTGAAAAGTCAAAAACCCGCCGTCATTTAATCGAATTTTGGATGATTGAACCTGAAATGGCTTTCTGTGAATTTGATGAAAACTTAAAGGTTCAGGAAGAATATGTTGCTCATATTGTTCAGTCCGTACTTAAGAATTGTCCAATTGAACTTAAAACACTTGGCCGTGATACAGAAAAGCTTGAAAAAATTACAGCACCATTCCCGCGTATCACGTATGATGAGGCAATTAAGTTTCTTCAGGAAAAAGGCTTCGATGATATTCAGTGGGGAGACGACTTTGGAGCACCGCATGAAACAGCTATTGCAGAAAGCTATGATAAGCCAGTCTTTATCACGCACTATCCAACTTCACTGAAGCCTTTCTATATGCAGCCGGATCCTGCAAGAGAAGATGTTGTACTATGTGCCGACTTGATTGCTCCTGAAGGATATGGTGAAATCATCGGCGGCTCTGAGCGGATTCATGATTATGACCTGCTTAAGCAGCGCATAGATGAACATAAATTAGATTTGGATGCTTACAAGTGGTACCTGGAGCTTCGCCAATATGGTTCAGTGCCACATTCCGGATTTGGTCTTGGGCTTGAAAGAACTGTTGCCTGGATCAGCGGCGTCGAGCATGTACGTGAAACAATTCCGTTCCCTCGATTATTAAACCGCCTATATCCATAATAAAAAATGAATTAATAAATAAAGCAAAAATCCGCCTCCCGCGGATTTTTTGCTTCTTCCAGTTTCGTTAGAACATTCAAAAGAAGGCAGTCAAGCTGAATCTTCATGGAAAAGTTACCGTTTTTTCAACTCACTTTGGTCACTATGTTCATGATATACTGAGAAGGAGGTGTCCCGAATGTCCAAAAATAGTTTATTAAAATGGCTGCAGGAAGGTAATATTTCAATACCTGGCGTCCTGCTTTCACAATATAAAGAAATGAATTTGAATGAACATGAACTCGTCCTGATACTTCATGTAATTTCCTATATTGAACATGGGAATAAATTTCCCACCCCTGTAGAATTATCTTCCCGCATGACCATTTCTGTGGCTGAATGCACGGAAATGCTAAGAAAACTAATCCAAAAAGGCTTTATTGATATTAAAGACAGCTACTCTGCCGATGGAATCAGATATGAAAGTTACCATCTTGATCCGCTTTGGGAGAAGCTCATTGATCAGTTTCTGCTCACCGGTAAAAAAGAGGAAGCTGCTAAGATGCAGCAGGAGGAAACAGATCTTTATACCTGCTTTGAAAGGGAGTTTGGCAGGCCGCTTTCACCTTTTGAATGTGAAACACTTGCTCTTTGGATGGATGATGATCACCATGATCCCCATATTATAAAAGCTGCCTTAAGAGAATCTGTCCTGTCCGGTAAATTGAATTTCAGGTATATAGACAGGATTCTTTTTGAATGGAAAAAGAACGGCATAAAAACGATTGAACAGGCTAAAAGCTATGGGAAAAAATTCAGACAGAATCAAGCACAGCAAAGGACGAAGAGGGAGGATACTCCGTCACAGACAACGAAATCTGTTCCCTTTTATAATTGGCTTGAACAGTAAGCAGACACTGCTGCCGAAAAAATAATGAAGATAGTAAGTTGGTGATTTCTTTGTTAAATAAAACACAAATTAGACACTGCCTTGATGCAATGGGAGAAATGTTCCCTGAGGCACATTGCGAATTGAATCATTCCAACCCGTTTGAACTGGTCATAGCAGTGGCACTGTCTGCACAATGTACTGATGCACTGGTTAACAAAGTGACAAGGAACCTGTTCCAAAAGTATAAAACCCCCGAGGATTACCTTCAAGTTTCCATAGAGGAGTTACAGGAGGATATCCGTTCCATTGGTCTTTATCGAAACAAAGCCAAGAATATCCAAAAGCTATGCAGATTGCTTCTCGCTGAATATGGAGGGGTAGTGCCGCGCGACAGAGACGAGCTGACAAAGCTCCCCGGAGTAGGCCGCAAAACAGCTAATGTCGTAGTCTCAGTGGCTTTTGGGGTGCCTGCCATTGCGGTTGATACTCATGTTGAACGAGTCAGCAAAAGGCTTGGTTTCTGCCGCTGGAAGGACTCTGTACTGGAAGTTGAAAAAGCATTGATGAAGAAAGTGCCGTTGGATGAATGGTCAATTACACATCATCGTATGATCTTTTTTGGAAGATATCACTGTAAGGCACAGAATCCTCAGTGTGAAATCTGCCCGCTGCTCGATTTATGCCGCGAAGGAAAAAAACGAATGAAGGTGAAGCAGGCAAAATGACCGGAGAAATCGTCATTCCTGTTAAAGAACAATTATGCCATTCCCTGTTTTATAAAAGGGGTGATTCATTGGCTGTAAAAGAAGAATCTCTTTTCGCTTACCAGCCGCTGCCGCCCTTTTTATATGAAGCGGCTTTTTATGCGGGAATCCCTGCAGTAAGACCTTGGGAAAACAATGCTAAATATATTCCGGTTATGATTGATGAGTGGGCAGGACAGAAGGATCTTCTTGGTATGCACTTCACAAACCGTGACCGGAAAGCTGCATTAGATCCGATGAAAGTATCTTTGGGATTGTTTTTACAGATGCTCTATTGGACAAACCGGAAGCCGGTAAACCTTTTGTCCGATCCCGGAGAGTTGTCAATAAAACCAGTGAATATTAAAGAACGGCTGGATTTCGTTTTTGCACGTCCGGCTTTTTATCATTCTTACATACAGCTGTCTGAACTTATAGACGAAATGGAGAAGCAATGTATGAAGATGCTGGCATTGGAAAAAATGAAGAAAAAGCGCTGATTCAAAGCTGAATCAGCGCTTTTTTCATTAGCTTTATTTAATTACGGCCGCCATTGGATTCAGATCCGTTGCCGGAAGCTCCTCCGGTGTCACCGCCAGTTCCAGTCCCTGCTCCAGTTCCCGTTCCTTCTCCAGTTCCAGTATCGCCTTCTCCGGAACCTTCATCATCACCGTCGCCGTTTCCGGCTCCTTCACCATCTCCAGAGCCATCTCCGGAACCTTCACCATTACCATTTCCAGAACCTTCACCATTACCATTCCCAGAACCGTCGCCATCCTGGTCTCCGTCCTGGTCGCCTTCACCATTTTGGTTGTCTTGACCTTCCTGTTCTTCTTCCGTTCCATCCTGCCCTTCACCTTCCGTTTCATCTTCTTCGATGAGGCTTGGATCAGGGATTTCTACTTTTACAGACGCAGGATCACTTTGCTGGTCACCGTTAAATGCTGTTACTTTAAAGGTATACACAGCCCCTGGCTGAGGGTTGGCAATTTTTAAGCCTTTTTCTGAAGTAACGCTGAGCTGCTGATCTCCGCCTTCATTAACGGATACAGTCACTTCAAATTGAGTGCCTTCTGCGTCTTCAGGGTAATCCCATGATAATGTGATCTCATTTGCCTCCTGGTCAAAGTTCGCTGACAGGCCAGAAGGGGAGTCCAGTTTATCAAATTTCTCAGACACTTGAGTCGGAGCATTGCCTTTCACAGCGTACTCATAAATGATTTGCTCCTTAGGTGTGTACTGGCTTGCCAGTTTGGCAGGATTGCTGCCTTTTTCAATGGCTACCTTCTCCACAGAGTTAGGGGCCTTGAAGTCTTCGGTTTCTTTTCCTTCTGATACATGTGCCATTAAGCTGCTGAAAAGCTTTTGCGCAATTTTTTGCTCATCTCCGGCCGGGATATAATTTTTTCTATCCTGATAGCCGGTCCAGACAGCTGCTGTATAGTTAGTTGTATAGCCTGCAAACCAGGCATCAGGCACGGCACCTCGAGGTATTCCAAATTCCTGTTCCTGTTCATCTGTATAGTTTGTAGTCCCTGTTTTCCCTGCTACAGGCAATCCTGGAACATCAGCCAGACGGCCGGTTCCGTAAGAAGATTTAACTACACTTTTCAGCATATCACTGATCATAAATGCTGTATAATCCTTCATCACTACTTCAGATTCAGGTTTCAAATCAAGCTTCGTGCCGTCACGCATTTCAATTTGCTTGATGGCATGTGGCTCAGTATAGAAGCCATTGTTTCCAAATGCACTGTATGCACCGGCTACCTGAAGAGAAGAAACCTCATAAGCGCCGATAGAATAGGACTCATACATCTCTTTCATTGGAATGCCTAATTTATTGGTGAATTCCAATGCTTTATCAGTCCCGACTTCCTGAAGTGTTTTCAGAGCCGGAATATTGCGTGAGCGGGCAAGGGCCTCACGCATGGACATAGGACCCATGTGCTTTCCATCCCAGTTATTGATTTTTGTACCTCCGGAATATGTGTGAGGTTCATCAACAATTGTATGGTAAGTGCCCCATTTTAGATATTCAATTGCTGGTCCATAATCGACAATTGGTTTAAAGGTTGAACCGGCATGTCTTTTTTGATCCACGGCAAAGTTAAAGCCGCGTTTTACTTCCTGATTGCGTCCTCCGCCGATTGCTCTGATTTCACCAGTTTTTGTATCCAGCAGGGTGATTCCCGCCTGGAACTCTTCATCAGGATAGGCTACGGCTGCATCCGTATTTAGTATGTTTTCAACATGCTTCTGTGCATTCGGATCCAGTGTCGTATAAATTTTCAGGCCATCAGAATACGGATTTAAATCTGGATATTTTTCTTCCACTTCATCTAATACAACGTCAATGAAAGAATCATATTTTGATTCGTTTGTTTCTCTTTTTTCTTCAGCCACAAGAGTAGATTCCACAGGGACCTTTTGGGCTGCTTCCATTTCTTCTTTTGAAATGAAACCATGCTGATTCATCAGTGAAAGGACAATATTTCTCCTTTTCTCTGCTTTGTCAGGATGATCAAAAGGATTGTAATTGTTCGGGCTTTGCGGCATGCCGGCTAGAAGGGCGGCCTCATGAAGCTCCAGCTCACTAAGTTCCTTATCGAAGAAAATTTTCGATGCCGTTAAAACGCCATGGCCTTCAGACATATAAATCTTATTGACATACATTTCAAAGATTTCCTGTTTTGTATACTTGCGTTCAAGCTGGAAGGCAAGCCAGGCTTCCTGGGCTTTCCTGCTAAGCGTTTTTTCATTATTCAGGAAGGAGTTCTTTACCACCTGCTGGGTAATCGTACTTGCCCCTTCAGAACCAAATCCGCGCGTAACATTTGCGATAACAGCACCGCCTAAACGGATTAAGTCCATTCCATTATGTTTATAAAAGCGGACATCCTCAGTTGCTAAAAAGGCGTCTTCCACAAGTTTTGGAATGTCTTCATATGCGACATAATCCCGGTTTTCCGAGCCTACATCTGTAATGAATTCGCCCTCCATATCGTAAATCTGTGAAGAAATGGGATCCTTCAGCAATTTTTCATCAAGCTTTGGTGCGTCTTTCACCATAAAAGCAAAAGCGCCTGCTCCTAAGAGCATTCCAGCAATTCCGAGGGCAATTAAAATAAGGAAAATACGTTTAAAAGTGCCTGTGCCTTTTTTCTTGCCCTTCTTTTTAGGCTTGGATTGCTGTTTGCGGCGCTCCTCCCTTGATTGATATTTTTCTGTCATATCTATGTTCATCCTTTCTGACAATGGAACTGTAAATTAATTATTTAAGGGTATAAAGATAATCTATTATCTTAATATAGTCAATTCTGGGCTGAAATCCAAGCGGAATGTAATGGCCATTCATTTCAATTTCATCCTTGGTGATTGATTTTCTCCCCCCATCCTTCATTCTCTCCCAATATGAGAGCAGATGATGTGCCTCTAACAGGAAAACTTCTTCGGTAGCCGAGAAGCGGAGGAGGACAAAACAAATCCCTTTCTGGGCTAAAACTTTCTCCATGTGCTTTACCTGGTGCTCATGAAAATTTTTTAAAGGGAAGGAGGTCGTGTTCTGGGTTTCTTTTGCTTCAAAATCAATATATCTGCCTTTATACACACCATTATAATCAGTTGTTGATGCTTGTTTGAAATAAGCTTCTTTAATAACAGCTGCACTTCTCTTTGGATAATCGACCTGTACGATTTGAACAGGCGTGGGCTTTTTATGAATAGTGGCTATTCCATGTTCCAAATAGAATTCATTGGTTTCATTTATATCTTCCTCCAGTGTCATTCCGCGATTGCTGTATGTCCATTTCTTCTCTGGAGCCAGTTTTTTGGCGCTATTAGCAGGCGGGGTATATCTCCTGCCATTAGGATAGTGGAAATTCATGCGTTCACCTCATTTTCAGCTACTCCCTATGATAACAAAAGTACGCGTGATTTGGTTGAATAAAAAGTTCTAAATAACAAAGTATATAGGAAACTCCAGTTAAGCAGTATTTTCCAGTTTTACCCGGATGCTGCCTGACGCCTAAATATAGAACATTCATTTTCTGAGGTGAATTGCGGTGTTTCTTTCTGGGAAATTCCTGAATAGACATGAAAAAAAGGAACAGGCAATAAAGGATCATATTATGAAAATGACAGCCAAATATAACATGGACAATATCTCGAGAACGGAAGCTTATTTTCAAATTTACAAAAAGCATCCTGAAATACGCTGGGCGTTCCTGGCCTCCATGGTATCCCGTAATGCCGGCTGGAATATGTGCGATCTTGAAGGAAACTGTTTTCCTAAATTGATAGGAAAGAAATTCAGGGATATGCTTTATATTACATATGAAAGGGCTAATTGGCTTATTTTTCAGGATGCATTTCCCCAACTGCTCCTCTATCATTATTCGACGAAACTAAATAGGCCAATGTTTCATTTATTAAAAACTTTTCATGTATCGGCCTTTATGGAAAAGGAGTGGCTTTATTTCTGGAAAAATAGAAATAAAAAGAGGTTAATGATTTCACTGATTATCAACGAACAAAATGTTATTCAAGAGCCTGTAATGGAGCACTCTATTTATAAAAATAAAGTTTTTCATACATTGCTTTTTTCCTTTCAGGATTATCTTCATTTTAGTTCAGTCATCTTCCCTACTTGTAAAGGAGAATTATACGGGGCGAGTGTTAATGGTTTCCGCTCGGTGTCCAAAAGAATTGATCTTGGAAAACGGCTGGCAGAAATATTATTTGACACAAGTTATTATGACGACGTGTATGAATTTGCTTTACGCACGGTTCATACTGGTTCAAGGCATGATTATGAGAAATACTTTAATGGAAGAAAACGGAGAACTACTCCTTTCTTACGCTGTACATACCCAATAATCACTCATCACATACATCAATTTACTGATTGGTCTGTCAAAAAACGCATAAAGAGTAAATGGACATCAGAATCGGTTGTCCTAAAACATCCCGTCCATATTACAAAATGGTATTTGCATAAACAGGACCAGCTTCACAAAGCTGCCAAGCTGGGGAAAATATTTCTCTCAATTTGCTAACAGAATAAAACTGCAAACAAAAAAGCAAGGGTTCCCTTGCTTTTTTAGTGTCTGCATCCAGCCCCAGTGCCTGCCCCCCTCGAGATCAGAAGCCAATCCGCTTCCGCTTTTGTTCTGTTAAGTTGAAGGGCGGTCAGGACCTTCAAGCTTCTTATTGCCATAGCCTGCTTTTGTTTCTTCCAGCTTTTTTGGCTGAACTTTATTTTGTTTTTCTTTTTTTGCCATAACATAACACCTCCGTTCATTAGTTTGTTCAATGATATAATTTTCATTCTTCGGAGGCTGTCGAAACCTTGCCGCTTCTATGCAAATAAGTACTTTCTTTGGCGAATCACTTCTAGTTTTGTCATGCGTGGAGGAAACCTTCAGGGAAGATAGAATTTATGTAGGCACAAAGCAAATTTTCACTGTATCCTTCATTGTATTTATGGCAGATGGCAAGGAGAAAAAGAAATCGGGAGGTTTTTTGAATGCAGGGAAAAATGGTAGAAAAAAATGAATTGCTGGCCATGCTTTCAGAAATATACGATCAGCTTGAAGAGCTTGAAAATGTACTGGAATCTAATTTGTCGGGACTTCGGCAGGAGTGGTATTATGAACAGTCAGAAAAAATAGAGGCTTGTGAAAGCAGGCTCGAAGTGATTGAAGAAGATATGACGGCAATCAGGTCTGAGGCAGACAGTATAGAGAGCGCAAAAAGATCAGCACGTATGAAGCTTGAACTCGGCTTCTAAGTCGAATAGAATAGCAGTATCCTTCAGTAGCTAAAATTGACTAGCTACTTTTATTTTTGGAGATGAAGCCCATGGTAAATGAACATTCCCTGCTGCAAATGACAGAACTGCTGCTTGAATATGTGGAGATCTCGGACAGCAGGTATAAAAAGGTTAAGGAATCAGGTGAAAAGGGTGATTTTTATAATGAAGTCAAACCTTTTGCTGATGAGGTTAAATCCATAAATGACCGATGGAAAGAAGAAGCTCGGGAGTGGGTTAGCATTCATAAACCACGAAATCTTTATTCACAGCAGATTGAATCTGCTTCGGAACATATTGAAATGGTTTCCATTCAGGCGTTTTTTCCTGAAACAAGCAGAACCAGATTCATTAATTATGTTAATTCGGCTGTGTATGTGTTAAAGCAGTTGATAATATTGTTAAATGATGAAAAAAAGGGAACCTGAATCAGGCTCCCTTTTTCATTGATTTCTTATGCATTTACTGAATCCTGGAGGGTATTATCTTTGTAGCTTTCTGGAACGGCCGCTCCTTGAGCTTCGAGCTCACGAACGAGATTTCGATAATCTGTACTGGAAATTTCATTATGGATATAGGCCTTTTTAGCAAAATCCAATAATTCATTAACATTTTCAGGAGTATACTCCCGCAGCTGATGAAACTTCATTTGTAGTTCGTGAACATTCATGATATTGCCTCCTCTAGAATAGATTCGCGGAGAAATTTCTTCCCCGCATCCCGGTAAATGAAAAAGCGGACAAGAAACAATTTGTTTTTTATATCCTAACATGAAAATTTATTTTTCATCGTTTTTAAAAAAATCAAACTTCCGACATCTTTCATCATAGTTAGACAAAAACGGAAAGCGCTTCCTTTTTTACTCATTTTTTACTCCTTTCACATTCTGGGCAAATCATTCATATATTGTAATGGTGATAATACGAAGGCTACTGCCTGATAGTATCGCTAATATACTTATCTTATTGAATGGGGAGGATGTTTGCCCATGTTTGGCCGAGTAATGAATAGAACGAGCCATATACAGCCATACGGCCATTTAAATCAAAATGTATACTTTGATCCATTTTATATGGGGAACAATGGCCAATATTATATGAGGCAGCAGCCATTGCATAATTATAACCAAGCTGCCGAACAGTATAATCCTTATTATTCGCCTTTTAATATGGAATACCAGCAGCCGCAGCAAATGACAGGAATGCCGCAGAGTTTTCCGCACCAGCCCTATCCGCAGCAAAATTTTGATCCCGGATATTACTCACATACAGGATCAAAAAATGCAGGTATTTTTCAGAATCCGCTAGAATCTGAAGATTATTATGGAAATCAGCCAAGCAAGCCAGCAGCTCCGCAAATGCCATACATGAATCCATATCCAAAGCAATCCTTCATTCCAAAACAGCCATCTGGCGTGCAAAGCATTATGAATTCATTTAAAGCCCAGGATGGATCACTGGATCTCAATAAAATGGTGGACACAGCAGGCCAGATGATGTCTGCAGTCACGCAGGTATCATCCATGGTTAAAGGAATTGGCGGAATATTTAAAGCTTAAGGGATCATGGCCGCACAGGCCTTTTTTTTATGTTTTAAAAAATCAGACTTGAAAAAAGATTAAATATATTTAAAAATAGAATAGCCGGTCTATTTTTAAAGGTATATAGGAAATATTCTCTATGAGAATTTAATTGCAGATTGACAAAATTTAGGTAAAAGTGAAAAAATAAAAAATGACTCTTAGTCATAAAGGGGGGGTACTATGGTTCGTGCTGTGCAGCAAATTTTTATTATATTTGTATTAATCTTATTTCTAGCAGCTCTGCCAAAAATTATATCTGTTGATCCATTGAGCGGGAGTCTGCTATGGAGCTTCGAAAGTCTGCCGCATATTTATGGAGATTTTATTTCTGAAATAAGCAAGGGCAGCCTTGGTACCTATGAGCTTGGGATGCAGACACGTCCTATAGCCGGGGACATTGCTGATAACTTTTTGACCAGTCTCCTGATCGTATTGATTGCTGTAAATGCATCCTTAATTATAAGTCTGATTTTCGGGGTATTTATCAGCCGCTTCAGGCTTACTAAGCTTTTTGGGGCATTCATGAATATTCTTGCGGCCATACCTGACTTTATCATCATAGTGATGTCTATGATTCTTGCCGTTAAAATATATAAAATGACCGGTATCAGAGTGATTTCACTCAGGCCGGATGGAGGAGCCCTTAACACCTGGTTTCCCACAGTGCTTGCAGCGATTGCCCCGACACTATATTTATTTAAGCTCGTGTCGGTCAAATATTATCAGACAAGCGGGGAGGACTACATTAAGACTGCAGTTGCTAAAGGAATGGGCTTAAATTACATAAACTTTCAGCACGTCTTCAAAAATTTAGAGCCATTTATCAAATCCGAACTGGTCAAAGTGATTTCCCTGGCTATTGGCAATCTCTTTATTATTGAACATATTATGAATGTTTCCGGCATAACAAAATTTATTTTTCAGAGCAGCGGGGTTCAGCCGATCGCAATTGGCTTGTTTGCCATGCTTTTGATTTCTTTAATTGTCTATATTTCTAACAGACTCATATTCTATCTGTTTAAACGGGGTTTTATCTATGAATAAGCTGCTAAAAATAAATTACTCCTTAATTATCGGAATTGTTATGGTTACCGGCTTGCTTTTTCTTAGCATATTCGGGCCTATTCTTGCACCGCATTCATTAACTTCGATTTTAGAAACACAATATACAAACGGGAAGGTTCTGGCACCGCCACTGGAGCCTTTTGAATCATCCTCCTATCCGCTGGGTACTGATAAATGGGGCTATGATATTTTATCCATGATTTTATATGGATTAAGATACACTGTTTTTATTGCAGCTGCTGTGACAGTTATAAAAATGGCATTTGGAACAATCATCGGTTTGTATGCGGGCACCTTGAGAAGGACGCCAGGCTGGCTGATTGCTTTCGAAAATGCATGGAGCTATGTACCTCTGTTTCTGATCCTGTATTTTTTCCTTGCACCAATAAGTTTCAACAGTACTCTTAAGCAAAATGTGTTAATTGCCTATTTTATTGTCATTGCGTCAGTCATCAGCATTCCAAGCATTGTATCTTCTGTAAGGCTTAAAACCGCACAGTTATATAAGTCTGTATATGTTGAAGCTGCAAAAGCCCTGGGGGCCGGAAAACACCGTCTGATCTGGAAGCATATTTTTCCCCAGTTAAAGGAAACGTTCCTTGTAATGTTTATACTTGAAATTGTGTACGTCATCGCCCTTATGGGCCAGCTGGCACTTTTAAATATCTTTGTCGGCGGAACCATTATGAGATATGACCCCATAATCTACCTGTCAGCAACAAAGGAGCTGGCGGGATTGGTTGGTCAGGCAAGATTAAATATTTATGGCAATACCCATATATTAATTGCACCATTAGCGGTCCTTTTGCTTGCAACTGTGTCTTTCAGTCTGCTGGCAAATGGACTGAAGAACCGCTTTCAATCAAACTATCAGCGTACTCCCTGGATTAAGACCGGGCATGAGCCATTAATACAGCCTTCCAGAAAACAATATAGCAGAAAAAAGAATTTCTGGTCATTCTCCGGCCCTAAAGCAGGCTTCGCTGCATTAGTGATTGCTTTTGCAGGTGCAGGTGTCTATGTTGTGGCTGCAAAGGATTCAAAAACAGGTGTCCAAAGCGGCAGTAAGGCGGATTATAAAATTGATCTGGAAATGAACGGTGAAGGCTATTTCACTGCTAATGCAAATATTCAGTTGAAAAACCAATCAGATAATAACTGGAATGAGCTTGTCTTTTATTTCATTCCGAACGTTTTTAAAGAGGGACATTCATTTGATTCTGTTGAAGGATCGTCTGAAGCGAAGATCGAAAAAGTGACAGTGAATGGGCAAAAAGCTTCTTTTAAGCTGGATGGTGATACGCTGACAATAAACTTAAAACCTGAAATGAAAGATAAAAGCAGACATGAGGTGGAGATCCAATATGGATTTACAGTCCCAGAGGGAGGCAGCCGTTTTTCAAATGTAGGTACAAATTATTATCTTGCTCAATGGTACCCAATGGCTGCAGTCTATCAAAAAGGCAAATGGAACAAAGAGCCTTATATGGAGGGGCTGGAAACATTTCATACAGGCTTCTCAGATTTCAAAGTTTCCTATAAGCTGCCTGAAGGCTATTCCCTGGCTTCCACAGCAGAAATAGATCCGGCAAAAGGAAAAAATGAGGGGACAGTTAAAGCCAAAAGGGTCAGGGATTTCTTCATTGCAGTCATGAAGGATATGAAAGTGTATGAAACGGAAGCGCAAGACGGTGTAAAGGTCAGACTATTTTCAAAAGGTAATCATGACAAAAACCCGGAAGCATCGTTAACACTGGCTAAAAAAGCACTATCTTTCTATCAGAATAAAATTGGAGATTACCCGCATGAGCAGCTTGATATTGTTTTGGATGAAGGGCAATTCATGGAATATCCCGGTATAGTCACTATAAATCCTTATATTGATGATAAAAGGTTTTATGATATTTCTATTGTCCATGAAATTGCTCATCAGTATTTTTATGGAGCAGTAGCTAATGACCCATACAACAATGCGTGGATTGATGAAGGAATCACTGAATTTGCCACCTCTATGTACTTCTATGCAGGACAAAATCAAGCTGAACAGCAGGCATTTGGCATCTCCCATTATCGGATGGAGGCAATCGAGGAAGCTGGTTTAGGCAGGCAATATTCAAATGTGCCGGTTAATGAGGTAAAGCATACAGGATATATTTATGGCCAGCCTGCACTGGAGATTTTACAAATGATTCAGGAAAAGTATACCTTGAAAGGGGAGACTCCTAAGGATGTGGGGATGCAGTTCCTGTCCGATTATTATCAGAAATTCCGCTATAAAGAGGTCGATACGAAGGAGTTTATATCCTTCACAAAGGATTATTTCAGTGTTCCGACCGGCTATTTCAATAATTGGATTGATACATCTAAACTGAACAGTTAAGACCAGCTTAGATAACCCAAACAAAAACAAGCAGGCATGATACTGCTTGTTTTTGTTTAACCAGACTTTATAAAAGCAGGATTGCAGTCAGAATCAGTTCTCATCGATCAGGATTCTTTTTCCCTGCTGCTTAGGTACTGTAATTTGCAAAAGGCCATTTTGGTAAACCGCTTTTACTTTCTTTTCATTAACTGGCTGTGGAAGCGGAATTGTCCGGCTGGAACGCTGCATGCTTTGCTGCCTGCGGAAAATTTTGTTTTTTTCATCTTCTTCCGTTATCATCTCAGAGGATTTAACTGAAATGGTTATATAATTATCCAGGATATCAATCTGTATTTGCTCTTTATTTATTCCCGGAAGTTCCGCACTAATGATGTGTTCCTTTTCAGTTTCAGCAACATCAACATGGAAGGAAGAAGAAGCCGGGAAGGGGTTTTTAAAGAAATCATCCATTGTCTGCAGAAATCCTCTGCCAGGTTTTTCATGGAAAAGCTGATTCATTGATCTCATCAAATCCCCAAATGGTTCGTTTCGATCCTTTTTCTTTGGATCCTCCATATCCATCCATCCCCTCTCAAACAGGATTTTTCAACATATCGTATGCCGCCTATTGGGTGGATGTTCCTGTTGGTTAATCAGGAAAAAGAAAAAACCGCATCTAGTGCGGTTTTAAAACATTGTCTCTAATAGCTGATCAGGGTTTATGATTAAATGTCCATCCTGGTCTGTTTCAATTAACATTTCTTTTTTCATTTTGGTTAGAGTCCTGCTGACCGTTTCCCTTGTGGTGCCGATCATATTGGCAAGGTCTTTATTGGTAAAGTCCCCTTTTAGAACAAAGCTGCCGTTTTCAAGCTTTTTTCCATGCATTTTGGCTAGCCGGATAAGCAATTTAATGATTTGCTCATAAGTATTGTTTAAAATTTGCGATTCCAGGCGCTCCTGCAGGTCGACAATCTTTTCGCCAAGGACTTTAAACACCTTAATACATAACTCCGGATTTTCAATAAGCACCTTTTCAAATTGCGAAATAGGCACAACTACGAGCTGAGCATTTTCCAGCACCTCGGAATAAGCCGGGTACCCGCCTTTTCTGAAGAATCCCACGTGAGGGAACATCTCGCCTTTTGCCAGGATGGCAACTATCTGTTCTTTTCCATTAATATCACTTCTATAAATCTTAACTCTGCCGTTGTTAATAAAATAAACATTATCCAGCGGGTCGTCCTGCAGAAAAACATGACTTCCTTTTTTCCATTCCCGTGATATGGATATCTCAACTACTTTATCCAGTTCTTCGCTGTTCAGCTCTTTAAAAAGAGAGAACTGGGAGAGAACTGCCTTAATTTCTTCTGCTTTCATAATCCACCTCTTGCTTCTGTCCTATTAAGCTTATTGTAACAAAAAACATTAATAACGTTTATATTAAGAAAAGCTTATTTTAATAATCCCGGCTGTGATATCTAAATATATCGGACCTTCCTGGTGAAAAATGATTTTAATCCCTCCGCGAATATATTGAAGGTTAAGATAGCATAGGTCATGGCAAATGCCGAGAAAAAAGGAATCCAAATTGGGCCTCTTATATCCTCAAAGGCTTTAATCATCATCATTGGCCAAGAAATCGAATTATTGACCAATTGCCAATCTCCTGTCATGGATTGAACAAAATCCTGCGAAATAAAAATGCCGACAAACCCTAATTGACCAAGCAGAAACATGACTTTTCCAAGATCAGTAACCATATAAACAAGAAGCTTACTATATAGAAGAGGAAGATAGTATATTCTGAAAAGCCTGTAAGGTGATGCTCCGGCAGCAATCCCTCCATATATATACTCTTTAGATGAAATCTGATCGAATTCCAGCTTTATCATTTCAGCAGCACGGGGCATTTCTGCCAGAGCAATAATAAGGAGCAGGAATAAGGGGCGGTATTCACTCAGCAAAAATGGCGGAAGCATGGCAAGAAGCATGACGATGATGATGGTTGGAATATATGACAGCAGTCCATTCAGCCATTTAAGCAAAAGGTGTGTACCCAGCCATTTTTTGTGTGCAAGAAAGGAGAGCGGAATGGCCAGTACATACCGAAGGACAGTTATACAGGCAACAAGCAAAATGGTTTCTCTTGCCCCCAGGATAATCAGGCTTAGCAAATCCCTTCCGCTTTTGTCAGTGCCGAATATGTAATCCTCTGATGGCGGATAAGGCGGTATAACTGGCTTCTTATCCTCATTTAGGATGTATGTAATCGTTGTTAGCTCACGGTCAACAAAAGGAAGATATGGTCCGGCAAACGTGATTGCCAGCAATAGCAGCAGCAAAAAGGTTCCTAAGCAAAATAAAGCATGTTTCTTGATCCAAGATAAAAATCGCATTTCCCTCACACCCTTTCCTTTTGGACGAGCCATATTTTTGCTGTCTGTGAAAGGATAATTGTTAAAAACATGATGAAGAGGAAGGGAAGCATCAGGGACAGTGCCTTCATTTCATCATTAGATGATATGCTGAATAGAAGTTCCTTGCCTGCCCCATTATAGCCTGCCAGCTTTTCAATGATTGGGAGACTGGATAGGATATAGAGCATCACCAGCTGCGCCTGGTTCATAATGGGGGACCAGCAATTCCAGAGCATGTGAAGAAGTGCTTTAAAGTCGCCAAGCCCTTTTGCATATGCTGTGCGCACATACTCTTCGCCCATTTCATTTTCAAGAGCAGCCGATGTAAAACGGGACATGTGCAGAAATGGAAATAGGGATAATGAAATGAGCGGCAATAAAAAGCTATACCAATTTTCATGTCCATATAGCTTAAAGTGCGGAAGTCCATGCTGCATCATCAGAATGAATAGATACTGAATGGCAATAAACAGAAAAAAATCGGGTATGGAAGAAAACATCCAGGAAAGAAAATTCTGCAGCTTCCCGGTGAATTTTGTTCTCCGGTAAAATTGGACAGCACCCATTAATGTGCCAAGAAGCATGCTGACAATGAAAGCAGGCAGAACAATTTTTAAGCTGCGCGCAACGAATATTCCAGCTTCTTCACTAACGGGGCGTCCGGTGCGGGCTTCCCCTAATCCTTTTTCAGTTAAGATATGGCCAGTGAAATCTTCTATTCTTTCCAGATATAGTTCAAAGCTGAAGGGGTAATCTGCTTCAATATGAAAGGCCGATAAAAAGGTTACTTCCTTTTCTCTTGGAAGAAAAAGAATCAGGATAAATCCAATGACAATTAACATAAATACACCTGTTGATTTTAAAATGCTTTGCAGCATGACTTCACCTCATTTGAGAAAAAATGGATATATTACATTCTCTTATATTTAGAACTTTCAGTCAATTTTTCTTTGAATCTGAAAGAGTAAAGACTTAAAGGCTTAATAGAAATTTTTCCATAAAAAGTTAATAGAAATTAAGAGTTTGCTCTGTTAGAACGAACGTTTATTCGATAGAATAGGAAGATGAGGTGAAATAGATGAAAGTGCGAAAAAATTTGCCTGAAATCATGAAACAGCTTATATCTGAACAGCAATATAAAGAGAATATTGTCCATTGGCACACAATAGAAGAAAAAGAGGCTAAAACTGCGAGCCTTCCGGAAAACATTCATCCATCCTTAAAGGATGCACTGCAAAAAAGGGGCATTTCAAGGCTTTATACACATCAGAAAACATCTTATCAGACAGCCATGAATGGGGACAGTCTGGTAGCTGTTACTCCAACGGCTTCTGGAAAAACGCTTTGCTACAACCTTCCAGTCCTGCAGACGATCGTAAATGATCCGGATGCAAGGGCGCTTTATATGTTTCCCACAAAAGCATTGGCTCAGGACCAAAAAAGCGAAATCAATGAAATCATCCAGGAGTCCGGATTGGATATAAATTCCTATACATATGACGGGGATACACCGGCAAACATTCGGCAAAAAGTTCGCAGGGCCGGGCATGTGGTTATTACAAATCCGGACATGCTTCACTCGGCAATATTGCCTCATCATACAAAGTGGGTATCCTTGTTTGAAAATTTAAAGTATGTGGTCATAGATGAACTTCATATTTACAGAGGGGTATTTGGCAGTCATGTAGCAAATGTTATTCGCCGCCTTAGACGCATTTGCCGTTTTTATGGCAGCGACCCCATTTTTATCTGTACATCTGCAACAATAGCCAATCCTCTGGAGCTGGCAGAAAAGCTTACTGAAAAGCCGATGAAACTCGTGGATAATAACGGAGCTCCAAGCGGGAAGAAACATTTTGTATTTTATAATCCTCCAATCGTCAATAAACCGCTGAATATCAGAAGAAGTGCAACTCTCGAAGCGAGAAAGCTCGCAGGAGAACTTCTGAAAAATAAAATCCAGACCATTGTATTTGCAAGAAGCAGGGTCAGAGTCGAAATCCTGCTGACTTACCTCCAGGAGCTTGTCAAACATAAACTGGGGCCTAAAGCTATTCGGGGTTATAGAGGCGGTTATTTGCCAACCCAGAGACGGGAAATTGAAAAAGGACTGCGTTCAGGGGAGATCTATGGAGTTGTCAGCACAAATGCCCTTGAACTGGGAGTGGATATCGGACAGCTGCAGGTTTGTGTCATGACCGGATATCCCGGTACCATTGCCAGCTCATGGCAGCAGGCTGGACGTGCAGGCAGAAGGCATGGTGAATCGCTTGTCATTATGGTGGCAAGCTCCAGTCCGCTGGATCAATATGTTATTCAAAATCCTGATTACTTTTTTAATAAAAGTCCTGAAACAGCCAGAATAAACCCGGATAACCTTATTATTCTGGTTGATCATATCAAATGTGCAGCCTATGAGCTCCCTTTCAATGCCGGGGAACGTTTTGGCACTTTTGAAACCGAAGAGGTATTGGAATATCTGGCGGAGGAGAGGGTGCTTCATCAGAACGGAGACAAATTTTATTGGATGAAAGATTCATTTCCTGCCCACAACATCAGTCTTCGTTCAGCATCACAGGAGAATGTTATCATAATTGATCAGTCAGATATTGCGAATGTAAAAGTAATTGGTGAAATGGACCGCTTTTCCGCTATGACCCTTCTCCACGATGAGGCAATCTATCTTCATCAGGGAACCCAGTTTCAGGTGGAAATGCTTGATTGGGAAGAGAAGAAGGCATTTGTCCGGGAAGTGGATGTGGACTATTTTACCGATGCTAATCTGGCAGTAGAGCTCAAAGTGCTTGAGCAGGATAAAATCAGGTCGTCATCCATTGGAGATATTGGCTATGGGGATGTCAGTGTTGTAGCAATGGCAACAATATTTAAAAAAGTTAAGTTTGAAACACATGAAAATATCGGATCCGGTCCAATAACACTTCCTGAAGAAGAGCTCCATACAAGCTCAACCTGGCTTTCGTTTAACCGGGAATCCTTGAATTATAAACAGGACCGGCTTGAACAGGGACTCATTGGAACAGCACATGCCCTTAAGCATATTGTGCCGTTATTTGTTATGTGCGATCCTCAGGACGTTCATGTTGTCCCGCAAGTGAAAGCTGCCCATAATGAAAAGCCGACAATCTTTTTCTATGACAGGTATCCTGGCGGTGTAGGGTTAAGTGAGAAAATTTTCGGGGGAATCGAACATATCATGCACGAAACGATGGAAATGGTCAGCAGATGTGCATGTGACCATGGCTGTCCTTCCTGCATAGGAACAGATACCTCATCAGAAACGGCCAAAAAAGACGTACTCAGGATTCTCGGCTCTTTTAAAAATGGCGTTAATAGCGCAGGTGATAGAATTGTCCATTAAAAACAAGCTGAACAGGCTTAAGGGCCATCTTGGGACAGATAACGATAAACAGCCTTCATCCGTCCCAAAACATGAGAATAAGGCCGATGTTCCTTTTAAAGAAGTATGGACTAAAGAAGGTGTTTATCCGTATTACTTTGAAGACTCTTACTGTCTTGTAAGGGAAAAAGAATACAGCCTTGATTACAAGCATGGAATCTATACTTTTGGACAGTTTACAGCAGCGGTGGATGCCTGGAATTCTTCCGGCCTGAGACATCCGCTGTCTGCATCCGGTCACGGGCCGGAAAATCTTTTCTTTTTTGATACAGAGACAACCGGATTGGGCGGAGGGACTGGCAATACTATCTTCCTTCTTGGCCAAGCCAGCCTGCAGGGAAGCAAAATAAAGCTGAAACAGCATATTCTCCCTCAGCCGGGTGCTGAGATAGCTTTATATAAAAGTTTTTTGGAAAGCATTGATTATTCAACAATGGTCACATATAACGGGAAAGCTTTCGACTGGCCGCAGGTTAAAACGAGACATACCCTGTTAAGGGAGCATGTTCCAAAACTGCCGCCGTTTGGACATTTTGATTTATATCATGCTGCTAGAAGAATGTGGAAGCACAAGCTTGAAAGAATAAAGCTTGCTGCAGTGGAGAAAGATGTTCTGGGGATTGAAAGAAAAGATGATATTCCAGGGTTTCTGGCACCAATGATTTATTTTGATTTTATTGAAAGAAAAGATCCTGAAGGCATGCTGGGAATCATAAAGCATAATGAAATTGATATCCTATCCCTGATAAGCCTGTATACACATCTTTCTTTCCAGATTCTGCAGCTGGATGAAAGACAGACATCCCGTGAGGTTTATGAAGTGGGAAGGTGGCTTTCCACACTGGGTGAATCTTCACAGGCAGCAAGTGCCTTCAATAAAATATCTGCAGGAGAGTCATCTGAAGCTTTGAATGCCAGGTTTGCATTAGCTTTTGAGCATAAGAAACATAAAAATTGGGAAGAGGCAGCAAAATTATGGAAGGATATTGCTGAAAAAGGTTTGACCAATATGAAGGTAATATCTTGCATTGAACTGGCCAAGATCTACGAGCATCGAATAAAGGATATTAGCCAGGCTATAATCTATTCAAATAAAGCGTTAAACCTGCTGGAAGCAGATAACGGAATAGAAAAACTGAAAATAAAACAGGAAGATGTGCACCGGCGAATTGTACGGCTTGAACGAAAATTTAATCAAGCTAATATCTCCTTGTAACATAATTTTAATATACCAGACAAAAAAATCCACTATTTCCTAGTTGTATGTACTTCTTCTAACAGTTAAAATTATAACTTGTGTGGTACTTTTTTAGGAATTTTATATAGTGAGGCTGGTAAAAGATGTATAAAGCAATCTTATTTTTATTCTTCCTTGTAATTTTCACTACTGCAATCGTTTTCTCCAATTTAAAAGACAGTTTCTACAGTATGCTCTAAGGCTAGTACCTATAAAATAGGTGTTTTCATTAGTACAAGATTACTCTTTCTAACATAGGTTGTTAATGTAAAAACAATTTCGAAAGGGGATCTTTACATGTATTGCAGACCGAGACCTTCGCAGGTTATGCCTGCTGTTGTTCATCCGACAAAGTGCTGTGTAACTCATTCGTTCCAGAACATTGTGGTTCCGCACATTCATCCTACACATCATACTCATGTAAACCACATTAACTATGAGAATCAGCACTCTTTCCCGCAAACGCAGTCAAATGTTAACCAGGTTACACAATCAAATGTGAATATGGGACCAAGACCTGGCGTGGCAGGTGCATATAGCCCAGGTATGGGGATGGGACCAGGAATGGGAATGGGACCAGGAATGGGAATGGGACCAGGATATGGCGGACCTGGAACTGGCGTAGCTGGAGCATCAACAGGAATGGGTCCAAAACAAGGGCCTGGCTTTTCAGGCAGATAATAAACAAGGGCTTTATGCCCTTGTTTTATTTATATAACTGGCTATTCCCTGCCAGATTTCTTTAAGGAGTTTTGCAATTGACAAAAGTAGCAGTTATTTCAGGGTACAAGCCTTTTGAAGTAGGGATATTTAAAAATGATAACCCTGCTGTCGGCTATATCAAAACCGCAATCAGAAAAAGCCTGCTTTCTTTGATGGATGACGGTCTGGAATGGGTAATCATCAGCGGGCAGCTTGGTGCAGAACTTTGGGCAGCTGAAGTTGTTTATAATCTTCAGCTTGAAGGATACGAAGACCTGAAGCTTGCAGTCATTACTCCCTTTTTAGATCAGGAAGCTTCCTGGAATGATGCCAACAAAGAATGGTATGAATCTATATTGGCTCAGGCAGATTTTGTTGATTCAGTCACAAAAAAACCATATGAAAGTCCGCAGCAGTTCAGATTAAAAAATCATTTTTTGATCAGTAAAAGTGATGTTCTGCTGCTGTTTTATGATATGGAAAAAGAGGGAAGCCCTAAGTATCTGTATGAAACCGCAAAAAAATATCAGGAAGAAAATGAATATGATATTAGACTAATCACCTTTTATGATTTACAATTGATTGTAGAAGAAGAACAATTCTCTCAGAGAGACACATTTGAATAATGCTCAGATAAATTGACAAATGTACATATCTCTGGAAAAATAGTATTAATTATGATTGCCGATATACTGAGGTGAGTGTCATGCTATCCGATAAAATTAAATTAACTGCAAAAGATATTTTGGAAAAAGAGTTTAAGACAGCCATGAGAGGCTACAAGCCTGAAGATGTCGATAAGTTTTTAGATTTGGTCATTAAAGACTACGAGGCATTCCATCAGGAAATTGAAGATCTGCAGCTGGAAAATATGAAGCTGAAAAAACAGGTTGAGGAAGCTTCACGCAGACCGGCAGCACAAACTGCTGGAACAACCAATTTTGACATCCTAAAAAGATTATCAAATCTGGAAAAACACGTTTTTGGCAGTAAATTGTATGATTGACAGTATTTATCGGACTTTCCAATTTAAAACCATTGCTATTCCATCACAGATTACATATAATATTCTTTGTGATCATTAATAGCGTTCGGGTAATCGCTGCAATATATCTTATATTGTAGAGGAAAGTCCATGCTCGCACAGGCTGAGATGCCTGTAGTGTTCGTGCCTAGCGAATTCATAAGCTAGGGCAGTCGGAGCTGTCTCCGGCTGACGGCAGGGAAAATGCCTAAGTCCTTCGGGATATGGCATGAATACCTTGAAAGTGCCACAGTGACGTAGCCTTTTCAGAAATGAAAAGGGTGGAACGAGGTAAACCCCGCGAGCGAGAAACCCAAATGATGGTAGGGGCACTTTCCCTGAGGAAATGAACAACGGGAAGGACAGGCAGATGCCTGTAGATAGATGATTGCCACCTGAGTACGAGACATTTGTCGCTTGCAGTACTACGGTACAAAACATGGCTTACAGAACGTTATTAGTGAGACAGTATGAGTGTTATAAATTCAAGCTCTCCTTTTTGGGAGAGCTTTTTTACTTTGCTGCAGGCTGGTATATAATAATGATAACTTAGGCATTCATTGCGGGTAATCCTATAAACAGATATACTTTATTTGTTGATCCAGTTAGGGTATACATAATAGAAATAAGAATTAGGTTAGGGTGAAAATAAATATGTCTAAATACGATTTAATCGCCACTACGGCCATGGGCCTTGAGGCACTTGCTGCAAAAGAAGTGCGCGATCTTGGATATGAATGTGAAGTTGAAAACGGCAGAATAACCTTTAAAGGTGATGAAGCTGCAATTGTCCGGTCTAATTTATGGCTGAGAACAGCAGATCGGGTTCGCATTAAAGTAGGAGAATTCAAAGCAACTAGCTTTGACGAGCTTTTTGAAAAAACTAAAGCGCTGCCCTGGGAAAGGTATATGCCAGAAAACGCCGAATTCCCAGTATCAGGTAAATCTGTGAAGTCCAAGCTTTTTTCTGTTTCCGACTGTCAGGCGATTGTCAAGAAAGCAATCGTGGAACGCATGAGAACAAAGTATAATAAGACAGGCTGGCTTGAAGAAAATGGGCCCCTATTTAAAATAGAAGTCGCTCTTCATAAGGATGTAGCCCTTCTGACCATCGATGCCAGCGGAAGCGGCCTCCATAAACGGGGATATCGTGCAGGGCAGGGGGAGGCCCCGCTGAAGGAAACACTTGCAGCTGCATTGGTTATGCTGACAAATTGGAACCCTGATAAGCCATTTGCTGATCCCTTCTGCGGATCCGGGACTATCCCGATAGAAGCAGCATTAATCGGCCAGAATATTGCACCCGGTTTTAATCGTGAATTCATTTCGGAAGGATGGTCCTGGATTCCTGAAAAAGTTTGGGAAGATGCAAGAAATGAAGCTGAAGACCTGGCAAACTATGATCAGCCACTCGATATAACAGGTGCTGACATTGATCACAGGATGGTTAAGATTGCCGAAGAAAATGCTTTCGAAGCTGGACTGGGTGATTTGATCAACTTCAAACAAATGCAAGTGCGTGATTTTACGACTGCTAAGGAATATGGTGTCATTGTCGGGAATCCTCCATATGGGGAGCGCCTTGGTGAGAAGGCTGCGGTACAGCGAATGTATGCAGAGATGGGAAATGCCTTTGCTCCTCTTGACACGTGGTCCATTTATATCCTGACATCAGACGAGGAATTTGAGAATCACTATGGAAGAAAAGCAACTAAAAAACGCAAGCTCTTCAATGGTTTTATTCGTACAGACTATTATCAGTACTGGGGCAAAAGACCGCCGAGAAATAATTAGCAGCAAAAGCATAAAACCTCCTGAGACTGTATAGAATATATCTATCTGATTCTTTTTTCAGGAGGGGTGGCAATGAAACATTCCAGCATCGATTTCCATAAAATTTCCCAGGCGCTGAATGGAACACTTGAAGCAATTCACGGAGACGGTGATCCATCAGCAGAGGCACTGGAGAGTCTTAAAAACGCACAGGACGAACTTCAGCAGGCATTGTCATTTTCTATGTCACGTTTCAACTAGTCGTTTATAATGAGCAGGGGGCTGCCTTAAAGCACCCCTGTTTTTTTGATAAGGCTGTTTTCTCAAGGTTTGTTGCATTTTTTATATTATTTACTGAGTTGATTGGGGCTCAAGGTGCGAGATCCTCGAAAATGCATTCGCATTTTCTTCGTGCGGTGTTTACTCAAGGAAGCTTATTCAAAGTCCCGCGGTTCGCTGAGCATCCTGGAGCGGAAATCAACGGACAACATTGATAGGCGAAAACAACAGGTTTGGCGTTATATCTTGACAGTTACTGTATTTGAGATAAAATTATATGATGTTCATTTGATTATTAACACCTAATATATGAAATAATGATAGAACTGAATTCAGGAGCGTCTGGTTTTTAGGCGCTTTAACTTTTTAATTACGGAGGGGTAGCATGTCGAACCGGATGCCTTTTGCCGTATCCAAGAGCGAATCTTTTTATGAAAAGCTAAGTGAGTGGATCGGAGATGTTTTTTACGATATATTGCCTGAAGCAGGATTTGAAATTCGGGATGAGCAAATATTTATGGCTTTTCAGCTGGAGAAAGCATTTAAAGATAAAAGTGTTATTTTTGCTGAGGCAGGTGTAGGGACTGGGAAAACGATTGTTTACCTCTTATATGCAATCAGTTATGCAAGGTACATAAATAAACCTGCTATTATCGCCTGTGCGGATGAGACTTTAATCGAGCAGCTTGTGAAAAAAGAAGGTGATATTGCCAAGCTGGAAAAAGCATTAGGGTTAAATATTGATGTCAGACTGGCAAAATCACGCGATCAGTATTTATGCCTAAACAAGCTGGACAAGCTCGTAGCAAATGATGCTCATGATCACTATAATCGCATTTTTGATGATCTTCCGGATTTTGTTCAAACAGGCTCATCCATGCAAAAGTTTGAAAGATATGGTGACCGGAAAGATTACCCTGAATTGCCGGATGAGCATTGGACCAATGTCTCTTGGGATTCAATCCAGGACTGTTTCACTTGTGAGAAGCGTCACCGCTGCGGTCAAACTCTCCATAGGGAATATTACCGCAGCGCAAAAGACTTGATCATTTGTTCACACGATTTTTACATGGAACATATCTGGACAAAGGAATCGAGAAAACGGGAAGGGCAGCTGCCATTGCTTCCTGAGAGTTCTTGTGTGGTTTTTGATGAAGGCCATCTGCTGGAATATGCATCCCAAAAGGCTCTGACATATCGTTTTTCCGAGCAGATTCTGGAATCCCTCTTAACAAGGCTTATGGCGAATGATGTGCGTGAAAAAACGTTAAATATCATTGAAGATGCTATTTACCAGAATGAGCATTTCTTTCTGACATTGTCCATGTCTGCTTCGGGTGACACTGGTTCTGACAAGAAAACGATTGAAAAAACTGCAGATGTAATGAGAGAAGGCCGTAAACTGCAGGACTTGATCAATACACTTGAGGAAGAATTAGTATTTGAAAGCGAAATGTACGTGATTAATGAATATGACTTAAAAATTGTTGAAGAATATCTTGAGCAAATCGCATACTCACTTTCACTGTTCCTTAAGGAATTAAAAGGAATAACTTGGTTTGAAGAGAATAATGGGGAAAGAACCTTGGTTATCATGCCAAGAATGGTAGAAGATATTATGAGGGAAGAAGTATTTTCCCAGAAGAAGCCTTTTGTTTTCTCTTCAGCAACATTGTCTGAGAATAAATCCTTTGATTATATGGCAAAAAGCCTGGGAGTAGACGATTATTTATCCTTTACTGTTGAGTCCCCGTTCGACTATGAAGAAAATATGGTCATTCGCATGCCGGAATTTGCAGAGGAGTCATGCACAGCGAAAATGGAATACATTCTCGAACAAGTTAAGGCAACCGAAGGACGTGCTTTAGTATTATTCAACAGTTCTTCTGAGCTGGCAGAATTCAAAGCCTTTGCTTCAGGGAAAATAAGTGTACCGCTCTTTTTTGAAGGGGATGCAGAGATAAGCAGCCTCGTATCAAATTTCCAAAATGATGAGCATTCAGTACTCTGCTCTGTCCATTTATGGGAAGGTCTTGATATACCTGGGAGATCCCTGGAGAATGTGCTTATTTATGGCCTGCCATTTCCTCCACACGATCCGGTCTTTACAGCGAAAAGGGAAGGTTCGGCCAATCCTTTCAAAGAGGTTGATCTGCCATATATGATTCTGCGGTTAAGGCAGGGGATTGGGAGATTAATTAGAACACATGAAGACAAAGGGACCGTTCATATTCTGATGAATAAAAATGAAAATCCTGAAGTGCGCGAAATGATAAAAAGGGTTCTGCCTGCAGAGCCATCCGTAATAAGCTGAACGAAGGCAGTGCCCAAGAGGGCGCTGCCTTTCTTTTAACCTCTCAACAGCTGATTTGCTTCCGGTGTCATACGAGCAGGAGTCCAGGCAGGCTCCCAGACAAGGTTAACCTCTACATCTGAAAACAGCTCAAGATCTTCTATGCAATATTTAACTCCACTGACTATGCTGTCATGCAGCGGGCATCCAGGTGTTGTCAAAGTCATGGTAATAACCGCTTTGTCATCCTCTGGAATATTAATATCATAAATAAGGCCCAAATCAACCACGTTTATATTCAATTCGGGATCCATAACTCTTTTTAGATTGCTGAGGACTATTTCTTTTCGATTCATGTTAATTCCCCCTATTGTTTTATAACAGTAATAATCAAATAACAGAACACAATGCTTGCACCAACAGTTAAAATCTGGCCGGTTAGGAACAGGGCGGGCTGTTCATAGGCAATGGAGACTGTCGCACCAAGGATACCAAGAATGAAGGCGGAAAGAACCGGAATGGATGCCTTGTCATTCATCATATCTTTGAGAGAAGGCACACTCCGTTTGCCGATCTCTTTGCTGTATTTCCAGGTCCACCACAAGAATGGCACTATTTTAAACAGATAACCGAGAATGCTCAAGGCTACCCAGAGCATGAGGTATGCAAACACGAGATATCCCACTGTATTTTGAAAGTTTCCGATTAGTGAGTTTATGAATGCTCCAAGGTGGATTGAAAGCCCTGCAGGTATAGCGAGAAGAGCAAATCGGAATGAATAATCAAGCTTTTTCTTTACTCTTTTCTGCAGGATTTGCAGCATGTGCCAGGTGAAGAATGCAAATCCGCCAGCCAGGATCATTAAAGCTATAGTTAAAAGCGAATTATTCTTGGTGAAAAAAGAGATCAGAGCAGCTGCCAGCCCAATAGCATAAACCATAAACACATATTTGGCAGGCTTCATGCTGTATCCGTGGGACAAGGAAAACATGGGAACCATTTTATAGGAAAATCCAAAAATCAGAAGGGTAAACCAGCCTGCTGTTCCAAGCAGTATGTGGCTTTTAAAAACTGCCTGATAATGGCCGGAAATAAATCCGGTTTTCATGCTGAAGACCATAAGGATTCCCAATAGAATTGCAGACAGCAGGCTAATCAATGCAGTTCCTACGAAAAGAGTCAGTACATTGGGCTTTGCCTGCTGCCTTAAAGTCATGAACATTTGCAGCAGAAACATTAAGATGCCTGTTAATGTAATGAGCCCGGGCAGCATTGCACCCGCCGGATTATAAAATAAACTATGCGCGAAATATAATATCCCAAAGGCGGTTACAGTAAATTGTATAAATCCAAATCTTTCATTCCATATAGGGGTAAGAAAGGCCACCGGAACGAGCTGATACATAGCTCCCATTGCTGTCATCAGCGCCCAGCCCAATATAAACAAATGAGCCGCTGACCAAATGGCGGGTATACGAAATTGACTGTTAATCATGGATTCCCCTTGAAAAAGAATGAGCGCCATAGATCCTATTAAGCAGAGCAAGCTGAAAAGTATAAATGAAAAAGGAAGTTTGATATTGGTCTCATTTTTTGTATTGGCCAGCAATGCGATCACCTGCTTATTTTGTTATTTCTATTAAAAAGCTTCCGTCTTCCTGTTCGGCAGTTACATGCCTGCAGCCCATTTCGTCCAGCTGTTCATAAAGAAACATGGGCCTCCTGTCATTTATAATGGATAAGGTTTCTCCCTCTGGCAGATCTTCAAGAGCTGCCAGAGTTCTCATCATCGGCTGAGGCGGTTCCAGCCCTCGGTTATCCAGTTTCATTTTGACGCACCTCTCTTAGTAAAGATCACTTTCCAATGCTTCTTTTCAATTTCTTCAGCTTCATATTCAAACCCTTTAGCTTTTAATACTCCAAAGAGAGGGACGGGTTTAAACGGAGCATGAAGGATAAAAACATCATCGATATCGAGTTCAGCTATCGCCGACATGATTTTTTGAAATGGCTCCAATTTATTTTTTAAATCCTTTCTTACATCAAGTTCAATAACTTTGTTTTCCATTCTGATCTCTCCTTCGTTAACTGAAAATCACATGCCAGTGAGAATCGTTATTAATTACTTTAAGTTTATCAGCATGAGCTTTTCAAATAAGTGACATATATCATATTGCAAAGAACATTTTTTAAAATGCACAAATCAAATGGGACAAAAAAATCCGCGGATGCTTAATCTGCGGATTCCAGACTGTAGACAAACTCGATGAAAAAAGAGCTTGTCTGCAGTTTTTTTATTTAGCGTGTAATCGAGGCTGTTGATTTCCGTTCCAGGCGCTTCGCTTTCCTGCG
>NZ_JBQCMZ010000029.1:0-49322 GCF_051964675.1 Cytobacillus sp. SAFR-174
CTAATGGTTCGCATATCCCAACGCCCATAGCGGACTTTCACCGCCAAGTTAATGAACATGCCTGGCACACAAAAAGAGCCCTCTGCCATTAGCAGAAGGCTCTCCGTATATTGAATAGTTCCGTGGATGCCGAATCAGAATGCGCGAACGGCTCTTATTCGATGATCACACTTTCAGCAATGCTGAAGATTGCAGTTCAGACATAAAATGATCAAATTGATTTAAGTCCATTTGTTGTGCTGAATCTGAAAGGGCAACAGCCGGGTCAGGATGAACTTCTGCCATTACACCATCTGCGCCGATTGCCAGCGCTGCTTTTGCTGCCGGAAGAAGCAAATCTCTGCGGCCTGTTGAATGTGTAACGTCAACCAGTACAGGCAAATGTGTTTCCTGCTTAAGGATTGGCACTGCTGAAATATCCAGTGTATTGCGTGTTGCCCGTTCGTAGGTGCGGATTCCCCGCTCACACAGGATGATCTGTCCATTTCCCTGGGACATGATGTATTCCGCTGCATTAATGAATTCTTCAATTGTAGCTGCAATCCCGCGCTTTAAAAGAACTGGCTTATTTACAGCACCCGCTGCTTTTAATAGCTCGAAGTTTTGCATGTTTCTTGCACCGATTTGAATGACATCAATATAATTTACAGCTGTTTCAATATCATTAGGGCTTACAATTTCAGAAATAACTGCCAGATCGTATTCATCTGCCACTCTTTTTAAAATCTTCAGGCCTTCAAGGCCAAGACCCTGAAAATCATATGGAGAAGTTCTTGGTTTATATGCTCCTCCGCGAAGAAGTTTAAGCCCTTTCGCTTTTACAGCTTCAGCAACAGTTGCTACCTGCTCATATGATTCAACTGCACATGGACCAAAAACAAGATGAGGATTGCCATCTCCTACTTTTTCACCTTTCAAGTCCACAATTGTGTTTTCAGGCTTCTTTTTGCGTGAAACAAGAAGCGCTTTTCTATGATCATCTTTTTGAAGTTCAAGACCTGCTTTAAATATTTCCTTGAACATATGCTCAATTGTTGAATTTTCAAAAGGACCGTCATTATGCTCTTTTATTAAGTCCAGCATTTTGCGTTCCCGGACAGGATCATAACGATAAACCCCTTGTGTTTCCTTTACTCTTCCAATTTCTTGAACAAGTTCAGCTCTTTCATTGATCAAAGATAAAAGCTGAAGATTCAGCTCATCCACTCGATCACGAAGTTTATCCAGTTCATTATTGCTCATTTCCTGTCCCTTCCTTTCGAATCTCAATTTAAGCCGTTTTGAATTTTCAGGATGTATACACAAAGCCCGCACCCTAAGCACGAGTTAAGTATTTCCATCTTCCTCTTTTACGGCCCCTCGATATATGATACATTTTTTATAATTAGGGTTATTATATATGAATTATTCAGACATGTCACGAAAAATTTCTTTATTAATTAAACGCTTTTAAGTAATAAAGCAATATAAAGGCATAATTAAGCATTCTATGACAATTCAAAAGAAGGTGTATTGCTTTGGACGAACAAAAAAAGCTTTTTGCACTGGATATCGGCACTCGCACGGTGGTCGGAATTATTCTTGAGGAAGACGGCGGCAAATACCATGTGAAAGACATCGTGATTAAGGAGCATGCAGAAAGGGCCATGCTCGATGGCCAGATCCATGATGTTCCGGCTGTTTCGAAAATTATAGCAGAAATAAGAGATGAACTTGAAGTGAAACACGGCCCATTAAATAAAGTTTGTGTAGCAGCAGCTGGCAGGGCTTTAAAAACAGAAAGATCTAAAACATCGATCACCATTAAAGGCAAACCGATGATGCAAAAACAGGATATAATTCACCTTGAATTAAGTGCGGTTCAGCAGGCACAGGCAATCGCAGCAGAAAAGCAGGCAGCTGAAAAAAGCTATTATTACTATTGTGTTGGATATTCGGTTTTATACTACCACCTTGATGGAGAGGAAATCGGCAGTCTGATTGATCAGCAGGGGGATGAAGCATCTGTAGAAATCATTGCTACCTTTCTGCCAAAGGTTGTAGTGGAGTCACTCATCTCAGCTCTTCAAAGGGCTGGCCTGGAAATGGAAGCCTTAACACTGGAGCCAATCGCGGCTATTAATGTCCTGATCCCGCCTTCAATGAGAAGGCTGAATGTGGCACTTGTTGATATCGGTGCCGGAACATCCGATATTGCCATAACAGATTTGGGGACAGTTACTGCATTTGGAATGGTCCCTGTAGCAGGTGATGAGATCACCGAAGCCATTAGTGACCAGCTTCTGCTGGACTTCCCTCTAGCAGAAAAGGCAAAAAGAGACTTGCACGTATCCGATACGATTACTGTCACCGATATTCTCGGCTTCCAATCAGAAATCAGCAGAGAAGAGACAATTGAAAAAATATCTCCAGCACTGGAACGTTTGACAAATTCCATCTGCGAAGAAATAGTGCGGCTGAATAACAGGCCGCCAAAAGCCGTCATGCTGGCAGGCGGCGGGAGCTTAACACCCGGATTGCCTGAAAGGATAGCGAACAGATTGGGCCTTCCGGCAAATAGAGTTGCAATTAGAGGGATTGATGCTATCAGCGGGCTGCATTTACCGGATTATACAGACCAGGGCCCTGAATTAGTCACCCCAATAGGAATTGCGATTGCCGCTAAAAAAGCGCCGGTTCAATATTGTACTGTTTACGTCAACGATCAGCCTGTCCGGCTATTTGAGGTAAAAAACCTGACAGTCGGGGATTGTATGCTGGCAGCAGGCATTAAAATGAATAAGCTTTACGGGAAGCCCGGCCTTGCCATGATTATCAATTTAAACGGGCAAAGCATTACGATTCCGGGAAGCCATGGAGAAGCTCCAGTCATCACTCGCAACAACATCCCAAGTGCTTTAGATGAAGAAATCAAATCAGGGGATAGCATAACCGTTTCAAAAGGGCATGACGGATTGCCTGCTGAAGTTTGCATTAAGGATTTAATAGATGAAGTCCCGGAAAAGACTATCACTATTAACGGAAAACAGTATACAATTCACCCTGCCATTACCTGTAATGAAAAAGTTGCCCCGCTCGAGCAGACTCTTGCTGATCGGGATAAAGTGGTGTGCACAGTACCGGAAACTGTTGAAGAAATCTTAACAATTTTAAATCTAAATAATTTATTAAACGAGCTGAAGCCTTTTCGAATCAGCATTAACGAAAAAGAGACTTTTCTGCCGCGCCATTCCGGAAAGCTTTATAAAAACGGCCTTGAGGTTAATTGCCACAGCATCGTAGATGATGGTGACAATCTTCGCATTGAAAAAGGAAATACTCTGACCGTAAAGGAATTAGCAGATATTAAGCAGCTGAAACTTCAGGAGAGCATCCCTGTCATTTTTAACAGCAAGAAAATAGAGCTGTCCAGGGGAATACTCGAATTTCAGAGAGAAGGCGCTGTACTCACCGAAGATGACGTGATTTCTGCTGGAGATGCGATAACAATCCTGAAAAAACCAAGATCCCCCTTTATTTTTCAGGATATATTCAGTCATGTTAATGTCGATATGCCTGCTTCCTCTTCCGGCGGCTTCATCCTTTTGAAAAATGGGGAACAAACATCTTTTCATGAATCAGTAGAGCCTGGTGATCACCTTAAAATTGTGTGGCCTGCCATAAATAATAAGCATTCAACTATTAAACAGAGCTAAAAATTAAAAACCCATCCGATTGGATGGGTTTTAGCTGTTTTCCTTCACTGCATTCAAAAGGGAGTCATATGTAATCTTCCAATGTGATGCATGCCATACAACATCTCCATTATTAAACAGAATTGCCTGAGGCGACTCATGTTTAATATGAAAAGCTTCTGCAATGTGATTGGACAAAGGGCGGTCCTCCTGAACAACTAAATAATAAGCATTAACATCTTTATTCTCTTTCACAAAGCTTTCATATTCTTCATATGCTGCACCGCTCACCGGGCATGTGGAGCTGTGTTTTAAAAGCAGCAGCTGCTCTCCTGACTCTACCGCTTGATTGAATGCTTCATGACTATCAAATTTTTTCATTCTTCTCTCCTCCTAAAATTAAACAACGGTGAAGTTATCGTACCACTTCACCGTTGTTTAAACAAATAGTTTAGTTATACTTTTGCTCGGTTTCGTCAAAAGCCTTTTTCGTTTCTTCCAGTTTCATTTGTATTTCCGCATCATTGACTGGAGCGTTTCCTTCAACTTGGAATGTTTCATCATTGATAGCTGCTCCCTCTTCTTCAGCTGTGCCGTTTGCAGGAGCTTGTCCATTTTGATAGTCTTTTAAGTTTTTCACTTTATTTACAAGCTCATTGGATTGCTTGGTCACTGTTTGAGTTAACACATTTGTTTTCTCTTTTGCAGCATTTGCCAGTTCAGTTCCTTTTGTCATAGCTGTTTCTCGGTACTGACCTGATTTTTCTTTCAGGATGGCCGCTTTTTCGCTTAAATCACTTTGAAGCTCTTTTCCTGATTTTGGAGCCAGGAACAAAGCTGTAGCTGCGCCAACCATTCCTCCTATAAGAGCACCAATCACAAAATCCTTCGTATTGATATTTTCCTCAGTTTTTACCTGGTTTGAATCAAATTGAGTACGGTCTTGGCTATTCATTCTCCTTTTTCCTCCTTTAATTCTAGTATCGTGCTCTTTCTCTCTGGCGTTCGGGCGGAAGCATTTGTTTCTCGCCGACATTGTACTGATAAGGGTCTTCTTTTCTCATTTTCCACTTATCCTTGATTTCAAGGAGAACATTGCTCCACTGAACCACCTGTGAGATTTTATCTTTATTCTGTTCAAGCTGAGTGTTAACAGAAGATGTGATTTTCTGAATGGATCCATTAAATTTGCGGACAGAGTCACCAACTTCTTTTACCGCAGTTACGACACTGTTCAGATTCTCAGACTTCTGCTGAATATCTGTTGCCAGTGAATTTGTTTTGTGGAGAAGGACTGTAGTTTCCTTCGTAACACCGTCTAATTGCCTTTCAAGGCCTGCTAATGTGTGTGAAACGTTATCTAATGTACCTTGCAAGGATTTTAATGTTTTTGCCAAATAAATGACCAAAACAAGGAATGCAATAGCAATGACTGCTACACTTAAGTATAAAATTATTTCCAATTCCTACACCTCCGGTTGTCTGTATACTAACTTTTTACCCAGATGCACTGCCTCTAAACCAGGAGTACATTAATAGATTCCACTTGTAAAGTGCAAATTCCTTCTCATTCGGGTATTTTCATCTGTTAAAGTAAATATTAGCATAATTGGAAAAGGTTAAACAAAACCATTCATTTCGGTTACAATAAGAGTTGTCGGAAAAATAAATTTAATGGAGGTATATATCCATGAAAAATCCCCGTATTGAAAAACTCGCCAAAAATTTGATCAACTATTCAGTCCGTCTCCAGAAAGGCGAGAAGATCCTTATTGAAAATTTTGGACTGCAGAAGGAATTAGTGACGGCACTGGTTAAGGAGGCATACGCTGCTGGAGGATACCCTTTTGTCTCCTTAAAAGATCATCAGGTGGATCGTTCCCTGCTTTTAGGAGCACAAGAAGAGCAATTCAATATGATGGCTGAATTTGAAGCAAATGTTATGAGCAAAATGGATGCATACATAGGACTTCGCTCCGGAGATAACATCAACGAGCAGGCTGATGTGCCGGATGATAAAATGAAAATCCATGGTTCAACAATAGGACAAAAAGTACATAGAGAAATTCGCGTGCCAAAAACGAAGTGGGTAGTCCTGCGCTATCCAAATTCCTCCATGGCTCAGCTTGCTAAAATGAGCACAGAGGCATTTGAAGATTTCTACTTTGATGTATGCAACTTGGATTACGGCAAGATGGATAAAGCGATGGACAGCCTTGTCGAATTAATGAATAAAACCGATAAAGTCCGGATCACCGGCCCTGGCACAGATCTGTCCTTCTCGATTAAGGATATTCCGGCAATCAAGTGCTCCGGCCAGATGAATATTCCTGATGGAGAGGTTTATACTGCCCCTGTACGTGAGTCTGTGAACGGCGTTATCACTTATAACACACCATCTCCATACCATGGTTTTACATTCGAAAATGTCAAGCTGACATTTAAAGACGGTAAAATTGTTGAAGCGGAAGCCAATGACAGTGAACGCATCAATAAAATCTTTGATACGGATGAAGGTGCGCGCTATATAGGTGAATTCGCCATTGGGGTTAACCCGTACATTCTCCATCCGATGCAGGATATTCTGTTCGATGAGAAGATTGATGGAAGCTTCCACTTCACACCGGGACAATGCTATGACGAAGCGTATAATGGCAATAAATCCAATATCCACTGGGATATGGTCAACATCCAGCGCCCTGACTATGGCGGCGGTGAAATCTATTTTGATAATGTATTAATCCGTAAAGACGGGCGATTCGTCATTGCTGAACTGGAAGCATTAAATCCAGAGAACTTAAAATAGGAGTTACAAGTCTATGTAAAAAAGGATGCTTCCTGAGCGGAGCATCCTTTTTTATAAATTATATTTGGTTTTCGTATGCCTGCTGGAACTTTTGGATATCTCCGGCACCCATAAACATAATTACACTTTCTTCATGATTTCTTAGGATAGCTGTTTCTTCCTCATTTAAAATTTGTGCATTAGGAATTTTATCCTTTAGATCATTGATCGTGAGTTTTCCATGGTTTTCCCGGGCAGAGCCAAAGATTTCACATAGATAAACCTTGTCAGCCAAATTGAGGCTTGATGCAAAATCCTCAAGAAATGCCTGAGTCCTCGTAAAGGTATGAGGCTGGAAAACCGCGACAACTTCCTTTTCAGGATACTTTTGTCTGGCAGCTTCTACAGTTGCCTTAATTTCTGTCGGATGGTGGGCATAATCATCAATAATTACTTGAGAGCCCACTTTCTTCTCGGAAAATCTTCTTTTTACCCCTTCAAAGGAAAGAAGCTGTTCCTGAACAATTTTCGCATCAATCTCTTCATAATGACATAAAGCGATGACAGCTAAAGAGTTCAGGACGTTATGATCTCCATAGGCGGCAATTGAAAACGTCTCATAGAAGGTATTGCGGACAAAAACGTCAAATGTTGTCCCTTCAGTCGTCTTTACTACATTGCGTGCCTGGAAATCATTTTCTTCTCCGAAACCGTAAAATACGACAGGCACTTTAGCCTGTATTTTTTGCAGCTGTTCGTCATCACCGCATGCAAAAATGCCCTTATTCACTTGCCAAGACATCTCCTGAAAAGCAGAGAAAACATCTTCAACATTGGCAAAGTAGTCAGGGTGGTCGAAATCGATGTTCGTCATTATCGCATAATCCGGGTAGTAAGAAAGGAAGTGTCTTCTGTATTCGCAAGCTTCAAAAACAAAATACTCAGCTTCTTCGTCCCCTTTGCCCGTACCGTCTCCAATAAGGAATGAAGTTGGTTTTGCACCTCTCATAACATGTGCAAGCAAGCCTGTAGTGGATGTTTTTCCATGTGCTCCTGTCACTGCAATGCTTGTGAAATTCTTCATAAAATCACCTAAAAAGCGGTGATAGCGCACAACAGGCAAGCCAAGCTTCATTGCTTCCTCAATCTCTTCATGCGTGTCCGGATATGCATTCCCGGCGATTACCGTCATGCCCGGCTGTATATTTTCCTTTTGAAAGGGAAGGATCTTTATTCCGGAATTTTCAAGTGCCACCTGTGTAAAAAAGTGTTTCTCAAAATCGGAGCCTTGAACCTGATAGTTCATATCATGCAGAACTTGTGCCAATGCACTCATTCCGGACCCCTTAATACCTACGAAATGGTAAATAGTCATATAAAGAACCTCCAACCATCGTATATCTGTAAAACAGTATATGACATATATCTAGTTTTGCGCATATCCCCTGAGAAGACATGCTTCCGTGACTGTGCTGCTATGCTGTTTCGCTATTATTTATATAAAGTGAAACTTCAATCAGTGGGGGTTTTCCTTATCCCCCACTGATTGTTAGTCGCGTTCTAGTGTCGCTAAGATCTCCGCTAGCGCTTCGATCAATCGACACTACGAACCCGATTGGTTCAACTAAGCCTCTGCCTGCGCATCGGCAAGTTTCACTGTATCTCACCAATCGGGCCTTTACGGGCAGTTTGATCCCCACTTATCCTCCTTTGATTCCTCTGAGTCTTGAAGTGGGGGTCTTACTGCCCGTTAGACTGCGATAAACTTACACTTTAATGTATTGAAACATTATATCATTAATCGATTTTAAAAACTATGTAACGTATTGCCAGCTATTTATTCCCTAAACATTACATATAAACCATTGGATATCAGGAAGGCTCTCTATTCCCGCCCTGGAGCTGTTCAGCTTTACGAGAAGGATGCAAAACCGGAAGTGAGCCCTCCATATCCATTTAAAAGTATTGCTCTGTTATTCAACTTTTTCAAGGCGGGGGTTGGGGCGGTAACGGCGGCCTGCCTTGGCTGCGTGCTTTCCGTCTATCATCACATTATCTCCCGTGAACCCAATGGTGATCTTAAGAAGGCTGCTTCCCACACCATAAGTATCAACTGGAACACCCTTTTCTTCAAAATCACGGATTCGGGATTCGGTGAAGCCTCCGCTCACCACAATCTTCACATGGCCGAAGCCTTCGTCATCAAGCGCTTTTCTTAGAGCAAAAATCAGTTCAGCATTGACTCCACGCGGGTCAAATGTTCCCAGGATATGCTGATTTCTTAAGAAATATTGATCAATCATCGTTCTGGATGTGTCAACCCGGACACCTTTAAGCTCATCGCCAAAAGCCCTTGCGACTTTCAGGGAATCAATTATTGCATCATTGTTATAATCTACCAGAGCAACTAAATCGTCTTCAGGAAATGTATCCTGATAAGCTTCAGCAGCCGCGACGATATCTCCCTCAAACATCTGAATCAGCGCATGCGGCATCGTCCCCATGCCCTTTTTGCCCCACCATTCGTTCATCGCATGAGTAGCCTGGGCTGTTGCTCCCCCAATATAGGCTGCATATCCATCACCTGCCTGGGTGGTATAGTGATCATCCCGGTCCCCCATGAAGATGACCTGTTTTTGAACACCGGAAACTCCTGCTGCTTTTACCACATTATAGACATTTGTGGCAACCGAAGTTCTTCTGGCCAATATGCCGTCAATGATTCCTTCGAGATAGCCGAAATCCTGATATCTTCCTGTTATGGTCATTACTGTTTCAAAGGGTGAAATCTTGTCACCATCTTTTAATGAATGGATCTCCAGATCATCCGGACGGTCCGCAAATGTTTTTAACAGCGCAATGACTTCATCCGTACCGCATAGAACGGCATGACTCTTTTGAAAAAACTGCATAGTTACAATTTTATCAACGTGATATTTCTTAACAATTTCTCTGGTCTTTAGGAAGTAAACCGCTGAAAACCAGCCATCTCTTACACGTTCATCAAATTTAAAAGTCTGGTTTGTCAGACGCTTTATTTCTCCCTTAACCTTCATTTCAATCTCTTTCATCCCAAGCTCCTTACAAACATGAAAGAAAGCAGGCTTGCCTGCAGACTTGGCGTTGCAAGGAGCAGGCCCCTAAGCCGGCAGGACGCCGGCTTATGAATGCTTTCTTCGTTATCGTAGTAGTTATTCATATTATTTTAAACATGCAAGTAAAGAATACCATGGATTAATTTAATGTACTAGTGTCTTGTATGGATTCAAGATCAGCCGCAGTAATAAGGACATCCCTCGGTTTGCTGCCTCTATTTTCTGAAATGAACCCTTGCTTTTCCATCATATCAATCAGCCTGGCTGCCCTATTATAGCCTATTTTAAATCTTCTTTGCAGACTTGAAGTGGAAGCTGAGCCCTGATCAACAACAAACTCGCATGCTTCAAAAAACAGTTCATCCTCTTCTTCAATGGCTTGGGCTTTTTTCAAAAGCTCTTCCTGCTCAAATAAGTAATCAGGTTCTTGTTCCCTGCGTACATGGGCTACGACATCATCAATTTCTTTGTCTGAAACAAATGTCCCCTGGAGTCTGACCGGCTTTGAGGATCCATTTTCAAGGAAAAGCATATCTCCCCGGCCCAGGAGCTTTTCCGCTCCGCTTATATCGATGATTGTTCTTGAATCAATTTGGGATGACACAGAGAATGCAATCCTTGTTGGCACATTTGCTTTTATTAAGCCGGTAATAACATCTACGGATGGCCGCTGGGTTGCGATAATCAGATGCATTCCGCATGCCCGGGCTTTCTGTGCTATCCGGCAAATGGCTTCTTCCACATCGGCCGGCGCCATCATCATCAGATCTGCCAGCTCATCAATCACAATGACCATAAATGGAAGCTTATCTGAGTATTGCTGATGCTCTTCAGCCAGCTCATTAAAACGGTTTATATCCCGCACACCGGCATGGGCAAATAATTCATATCTCCGTTCCATTTCCTCTACAGCCCACTTCAGGGCAGCTGTTGCTGCTTTTACATCGGTAATAACCGGGCTGACTAAATGAGGGATTCGATTATATGGTGCAAGTTCAACCATTTTCGGGTCAATCAGGAGAAGCTTTAATTCATCCGGACTCGCCTTATACAAAAGGCTTACCAGGATCGTGTTGATACAGACGCTCTTTCCTGATCCCGTTGCACCGGCAATTAAACCGTGGGGCATTTTCCTTAAATCCGTCACAATCGGCTTTCCTGAGATATCAAGTCCAAGCACAGCCGTCAATGGGGAGCTTCCATTCTGGAACTCCGGGGTGTTTATGATCTCACTGATAAATACCGGGCGGCTGCTCTGATTTGGAACCTCAATGCCGATTGTATGCTTTCCTGGAATTGGTGCTTCAATCCTAATATCCCTTGCAGCCAGACTAAGCTTGATATCATCCGAGAGGTTCGTGATTTTATTCACCTTGACCCCCGGTTCAGGCTGCACTTCAAATCTTGTGACAGAAGGTCCCTGCGTAACATTGACAACCCTGGCCCTGACATTGAAATTCTGCAGGGTGGAGTTTAGCATCTGTTCCTGTTCGTAAAGCCAATCAGATTCTTCATCCATGATTACCGGCGGTGTCAGTAATGTCCGCGAAGGGAATTGATAATACGAAATGTCATCTTCCGTCTGATATATCTGCTGTTCCTTCATCCTGTCCGATTCCGGTGAAGTCGAGTAATCCTCAATTCTTTCTGCTGAAGCAGCAGACTGCTGGATGCTTTCAGATGGAAACATCGCGATATTATTTTTTTTTTCATCAGCCGGATTTGATACTTTCCCCTGCTGGTTCAATTTTTTTCTGTCATTGTTCAGCATAATGACGTTGAATGGGATTGACCCTCTGGAAGAAGGCTTTTCTTCTTGAACATTCCTTTCCTGCACTGGATTTGACATCTCTTCATTCTCTGATTCTATGTTTATATCCTGGATTAATTGACTTTCGTCTGGGACCTCTTCAGCCTCTGGTTCTGGGATCGCATTAGAATTCAAATCATCCTGTCCGGAAAGTTCTGCTGTGTCTTCTGTGTATTCTTCTGTTTCTTCTTCTGTTTCTTCTTCATGAAGAGCCTCTTCAATCATATTTGCGAGCGATCTGCTGACTTCAGATTTTTTCTCATGATCAATGCACTCTTCATGGTTTGAAAACTTATTGCCGGCTGATTTGGAAGAACCAGGATGAATGACAGGTTCCAGCTCATCGTCCCATGCTGCATGTGTTTCCACTTCACAGGGTTCTTTTTCCTGGTTTTCCTCCGGAACTTCAAACATTAATTCAGATGCTTCACCTATTTTATATTTTTTTGCTGCCGGTTCCTCTTTTTCCAATGCAGCAGCCTGTCCCTGGAAAGCTTCCAGCTTATCAGTAATGACGGTTTTTCTTTCTTTTGGCGAATCATCAGCAGTCATCTTCGGCCCATTTTGAGGCTTCTGCTGAATTTTGCGCATAACCTCATCGTATGTAATTTCCCTGCGGTTATTTTCCTGTTCCCCGTTCCCTGATTGATCCTTAGGAGTGTTTGAACCCGGTCTCTTAAACCCATATATCGGGGATGGAATTTCTGTTGGCTGGAAAGGCCTTTTCTTATTGGCAGCCTCTCTTTCGTTGCGGGTCAGGATTTTTTCTTCACTTGCAGGTGATGGCACAGTCTTTTTTTGCCGCTCCCTTTCTGCAGAACGGGGCACCCTTTTTTCATGAAATGGAGAATCTGCTGGTTTTGGTTTTCTCTGCCGCTCCGTTTCCCTTACCCTTGGCTGCCGTTTTTCAGGTGTTTCCTTAACCGTCTGCCCGCGTGTATGCTCCTGCTTTTGCTGCCTCTTATTTTCCCGTGCTGCTTCATGGTCAGGTATGACCGGAAAACGGAATTGACCTTTAGGATATTGATAAACTACTTTCGCATCTACATCTCTTGAACTTTCTTTTGTACTTTGAGAAGCAGGCTGTTTCTCTTGGTTTCGCTCATCCGCATGATCTTCAAATTCTTCATATTCTTCATCATTATCTTTAAACATATGGAACAGTTTCTTAATCCAGCTCATTTATATCAACTCTTTCTATCAAAAACTTTGTTAGACTATCTCTATTATTTTAGCAGTTATTCACAGATTTTGAATAAGAAATCCGAGAATGAGTCCTTTTAAAGACAGAATGGGTAAATTTACAAACAAACGAAGAGCTGCAGACATACTTTCGACTCAGGAAAGGTTAATAATTCATTTGTACAGACAGCTGACTTTTTTCGCAATACTAATAGAAATAATTGATTGTTATATATTTCGAAAATAGTTTACCTCTCCTGGGGGTTTAATACCTTTTTTCAGGATGGGTCGGCAAGTTTTAATAAAAAAGTTTTTTCGTATAAATCGTTTTATTATCACCTGTAATGTTGTCCGTTGATTTCCGCTCCAGGATGCTCAGCGAACCGCGGGGCGGGCGGTGAGCATCCTCGACGCTGCACGTCTGCGGGGTCTCACCTGTCCCGCTACTCCCGCAGGACTTTGAAAAAGCTTCCTTGAGTAAACACCGCACGAAGAAAATGCGAAGGCATTTTAGAGGATCTCGCACCTTCCGCTCCAATCAACTCAGTAAATAATATACAATTAGCAACAAACCTTGCGAAAACAGCCAATAAAAAAGACCACATTGATGTGGCCTTTAAAAGCTATTTCTTTTTATTCTTACCCAAAATAAATATTGGTTCAAACTCTCCATTCTCGTATAGAAATGATAGGGAAGTGATGGGCACTCTGCCGCTCGCAAAGAAACTCATTGTCATCTGGGCGAGAACGTCATAGCCTGTTTCATTTTTAATATCAGCAATGATTAATACATCCTGATGCGGGACTGCCACTGCCATGGTTCCTTCTGCTTTTCTGCTCATTTCTTTAATGAATGAATCATTCAGTATCCTGCTTGCATCATATCCATCATTCTTATTTAAGAAATAGAAAGTATTGCCTGCTACAGTATCCGATTTCATATCGGTCGAGAGAGATCTTACATTAAAGAGAGCCGTTTCTTTAATTCTTTCCGGATCCCATCCCTCTTTTCCCATTAGCTGTGCATCAATAAGCCGATACGTTTTACCGAGGTCAAGGGCATAGTAGATCCGGGTTTCAGCAGTATGTTCATCTGTCAGAAAAGGAATGCCTTCCTGTGATTCACCCGGAAAAGAAGTTGATCGAATGACCGGAAAAATATTTTTTTCATGGCCGGATAAATGAGCATCCTCCACCATTGCTTCCAGGCCTTCCTCCACATAATAAACGACTTCGTCAATCGCTTTTTCCTTTTGCTCCTGCCATTTAGCTATAATGCCAGGCAGAGAGATGGTAATTCCTTTTCCAGTGTCCTTATTTTCTATTCTAAGCTGGTCTTTCTCCCTGTCAAAAGAGAAAGTTCGGTTCTCTTTTGCTAAGCGCTGCTCTAATTCATTTTTCATTTTTCTGCTATCCATTTTCATATATAAGCCCCTCCTTTGGGGATTGATTTCCGACTATCATTTTACACTAATAAACCCTCCTGCTCAAAAAAGATGCAGGAGGGCTTAAAAGCAGAAGCACCTTGCCCCCACTGCAAATCGAGGGGGCAGGCGCTGAAGCTGACATTTATTAAATCAGTGCCATGCCTAGTTTTCCAGAGTTTGAATAAAGTTCTCGATTTCTTCCTGTGTTTTGCGGTCTTTGCTGACAAAGCGGCCGAGCTCCTGGCCATCCCTGTATCCAATGAAGCTCGGAATGCCAAAGACATCAAGCTCAATGCAAAGATCAATGAATTGATCGCGGTCTACATAAACGAAATTATAGTCACTATATTTTGCTTCTACTTCAGGCAATACCGGTTCAATCACCCGGCAATCAGGACACCAGTCTGCTGAAAACATGAAAATGTGTTTCCCGCTGCTGCGCATCTCGTTAAATTGCTCCATTGATTCCAATTTTTTCATTTTCTTACGCCCCCTGTGCTGATATGCATGTCTCCAAATTGGATCCAGCCCTTCTTCCTCATATATTCAGATAATATCAGGCTGATGAGAGCGGGTCCAATAATATGCAAGACGATGACCTTCATCCAAACGTCCGGGCCAAAGCCCATCGTGGTAAAAGTCATAATCTGGCCAACAAGCCCGCTTGTACCCATCCCTGCCCCTGCAGCATTGTTTTCCATTAGCCAGATGGTCGTGCCAAACGGTGCGAGGATCGCTCCTGCGATTGTAGGTGGAATAAGGATGCGCGGGTTCCTAATAATATTAGGAACCTGCAGCATGGATGTTCCAATTCCTATCGCAATTAAACCGCCCATTTTATTTTCCCTGTAGCTGCTCACAGCGAAGCCGACCATTTGTGCTGCACAGCCAATTGTGGCAGCTCCTGCTGCAACTCCGTGCAAATCAAGCATAAGCGCAATGGCAGCTGAAGAGATGGGAGCGGTCAAGGCAAGTCCCATTAATACCGCGACGATGATGCCCATGAGGATCGGCCTTTGTTCGGTTCCCCACATGATCAGGCTGCCAAAGCTTTTCATCCCAAAGTCAATTCCGGGTCCAATAAGTGTAGATACGACATAACCCGATGCAATGGTTACAAGCGGTGTTGCAATGATATCCACTTTTGTTTCCTTACTGACCAATTTACCAAGTTCCGTGGAAATAAGGGCTGCAGCGAAGCTCCCTGCCGGACCCCCAAGAGCCGCCCCGGCAGCCCCGCTTGCGATGGCTGAAAAAACAACCAGCGGCGGAGCATTCAGTCCGTATGCAACTGCCACTCCAATAGCAGGGCCCATCAGCCCCATAGCCAGAATGCCCATATCCTGCAAATATTTGATATCAGTCTGTTCGCCAATTGTCTTAATAATCAGCCCGATGATCAGCGAAGCAAACAAGCCCAGCGCCATGCTGCTCAGGGCATCTATAAAATAAACTTTAGCTGAAAGGGTAACCCCTTTTTGATTCAGGAAAGCTCTCATAATTTTCCCCCTATGTAAAAGTTCTGCATTTATAAGATAACATATGTAAAGACACTTGTAATATAAAATCTTCTGTATTTTTATTGTTCTTCTATCAGGGGCTTTCTATTATATCAATTAAAGGTTCAGCTGCTTATTAAGACAAAAAAAAACGAAGGGCAGCGCCCCTCGCTTTAGTTATTCATTTGAACAGAATTGGCTATTTCCATCATCGCAGCGGCGTCAGAGGATAAGTTTCTGGTTTTAGCCTGCGTTGATAATTTTACGCCGCCAATCCCGACGACCAATTCATGTTCGTCTTTTTTTCCGCTGTTGATTAATAGGAAGCCATTATGTCCCTCTTTTGTAAATGTCTCTTTAACTTCAAATTCATCTTTCTGCTTTAAGGTAGCATCATAAACAATCTTGCTGTCCGGACCTTCATGCTGGTTGTAAAAAAGGATATAGCGTTTCGAGCCATTTTTTAGGATGATGTTATTTGGGCTTTCCTCTTCTACCTCATAGCCGAAAGGCAAATAATATTTTATATCTTCAAACTTATGATTTGTCTTTTCAGGTGATTGGTTAAATGCTTCCTCTGCAGCATTCTTTGCGGCGGTTTGCTCTTCTTCCAACGATGCTGAACAGGCACTGAGCAGTATAAATGAAATAAATAAGAGCAAGGCTGCGGTGAATCTTTTACTCATTCTATTGTCCCCTCCTTGCATGGATTCTCATATCCTTCCCTATCATACATTTCTTCTCAATAGTCTGACAACCCTGCATATCAGGATTGGCAGCCTTTTCACTGCGTTACTTCCTAGAAGAAATGTTAAAATATAAGAATATTGCATAAGGGAGGAAAAAGAATGGAAATAACCGTCTATTTAGCAGGCGAAATACATTCCAATTGGCGGAATGAAATAAAGGAAAAAGCGAAATTATTACAGCTGCCTGTACATTTTACAGGTCCCATGGAAAATCATGACCGTTCTGACATGATTGGTGAGGAAATTCTCGGGACGCAGCCGGATGCAATACTTCGGGATGAAGCTGCTTCAGGCATTAATAACTTAAGAACACATCTTCTAATGCAAAAATCAGATCTGGTGATTGCATTATTTGGTGAGAAGTACAAGCAATGGAACACCGCCATGGATGCAAGCGCAGCTGCCGCACTTGGAAAGCCGCTGATCCTTATCCGTCCAAAGGAACTTCACCATCCTCTAAAAGAGCTTTCAAGCAAAGCAAATGTTACTGTTGAAACTGTCAGCCAGGCATTGAAAGTTTTGTCGTACATCTTTGAAACCGAATAAAAAAAGGGGGTAGCGCTATGCTATCCCCTTTTTCTATATTCATATTGCCCGATAAGAAGCTTCATGACATGCGAGAACATGGCAGAACGGTCGATCTGTCCATTTGTAAAAATGCCAACTGCCCCTTCATTTTTACGGATGTTTTCTTTTTTGGCGTAATCATCCATGACAGGGCCCAGTTCTTCGCCGGCTGATAGCCTTTCTGCAACAGCATCAGGAAGAGGAATCCTGGCTCCGCCTGCAATAATCGGAGGCTGCCCTTTTTCCGCCAGTGCCCCCCAGTTACAGAGAAAAAACCCATATTCTGTTTTTTGCACACCGCCCTCTAACCCAATGCCGATTTGACCTCCGGATATTTCGAGTGCTCCATAAGCTCTGTTGATGGCCCCTTTTATAGTTTCTTCATCCGAAAATGGCTGATCGTTCACACCTGAGGGCACATCTTCGGACATGATGTCAGCTTCATAATCACTAAAGGCAGCTTGTACTGCCGAAATCTTTGCAGGATTTTTTGACCCAATGATGATTTTCATAAGAGCTCCTTTCTTTTGACAGGAAAAAGAGACAGCACATGCTGTCTCATCCGGTTAACTGTTCTGGCGGATCGTATCTACTGTTGAACGGTCACAAGACTTTACAAGTTTAATAAGCAATTCTTTTGCCGCTGCATAATCGTCGACATGCACGATGGATGCATGTGTGTGAATATAGCGGGAGCAGATGCCGATTACTGCACTGGGAACACCTTCGTTGGATACATGAACTTTTCCAGCGTCTGTTCCGCCCTGTGAGACGAAATACTGATATGGGATGTTATTCGTTTCGGCTGTATCCAGTACAAATTCCCTCATGCCCCGGTGCGTTACCATTGAACGGTCAAGTATCCGCAGCAGAGCTCCCTTGCCTAAGTGCCCGAACTCATTTTTATCCCCTGTCATATCGTTGGCAGGGCTTGCATCCAGCGCAAAGAAAATATCAGGATTGATCATATTCGCTGCAGTCTGTGCACCTCTTAAGCCAACTTCTTCCTGAACTGTTGCTCCTGAATAAAGGATATTAGGAAGAGCTTCATTCTGGACTTCCTCTAAAAGCTCCACCGCCAAGCCGCATCCATAACGGTTATCCCATGCTTTCGCCAAAATTTTCTTTTCATTTGCCATTGGTGTGAATGGACAAATCGGCAGAATTTGCTGCCCTGGCTTAATGCCTATTCTTTTAGCATCTTCACGGTCATCCGCCCCAATGTCAATCAGCATATTCTTTATTTCCATCGGCTTTGTGCGCTTTGCTTCGTCTAAAAGATGCGGAGGAATGGAACCGATAACTCCTGTCACAGGTCCATGATCTGTAATAATTTGTACTCTTTGTGCCAGTAAAACCTGGCTCCACCAGCCTCCAAGTGTCTGAAAACGGATCATGCCATTATCTGTAATGCTGGTGACCATGAATCCCACTTCATCCATATGTCCTGCTACCATTACAGTCGGACCGCCTTCATCCCCTCTTTTAACTCCGAAGATGCCTCCCAGCTTATCCTGAACAACTTCATCTGTATATTGGCTGATTTGTTCGCGCATGAATTTCCGGACTAAATGCTCGTTTCCAGGTGCTCCCGGCAACTCTGTCAATGTTTTAAAAAGCTGCAAAGTATTTTCGTTCATATATTCTTCTCCTTTTTCAATCAATAGATTGTCTATGCAGATATGTATAATTTTATTTTACAGAACTTTCATACGTCTTTCCACCATTTCAGACAGGAAATTTCGACTGACGAAATGCAATATTTATTTTAGTTCCAGCCTATTTTTGGTAAGATAGATTTGGAAAACAGAAAATTTTAATAATGAACTGCTTATATCATCAGCCTGGGGAGGTGCAATTATGAATTGGAAATCTTTTATGTTAGGTGTAGGTGTTGGTTTGGCAAGCGGATACGCAGCAAGGGAATTGCTTTCGCAGAAAACTTCCGTTTCCCCGGAAAAAGCTTTAGCTAATGCAAAGGATGCATTTAAACAGGAAGGTCCGATAAGCGGATCATGGATTCAAATGAAAGCTGAACCTTATGAAAAGGGACATTTGAAATATCAGGTTTATAAGGGCGGCATTTCAAGATTTTCCGGTGAGGAAGCCGAGCAGTATGAGTTCATTGCCGATGCGGAGACTGGAGCCATTTTGGACGTCTTCCCGCTGCATTAATCGCCAGCAGCAGAGCTGTATTAAAAAATCCCCGGATGGGGATTTTTTAGCTTTTTTGCTTTTCCACTTTTTCAGCAATATTTCCTGCTTCACCCCACTTGACTGCCCTGTAAAAAGCATCATGGTAAAAAGTGAACCAGGCGTTTTTTTTCATGCCGTATTCCATCCATTTTTCCTTGGCGCTGATGGAATCCATCGGGTAGTCATCATAAGCGAGGACCCATAAAACATTTGCATGGGCATGTGTTGGCATGATATCAGCCATATGAATGACGATATCGTCTTCATCTTCTATAACCAGGATGGAATGTCCGTCACTATGGCCGCCTGTATGCACCATTTTAATTGGGCCGAGTGTCCACTCCTCTTCAAAAACTTCCACCTGATCCTGAATGGACTCCCAGTTTTCCTTCCAATATGTATTTCTTGAACGAATATTAGGATTTCTCATTTCCTCCCATTCCACCCGTGATGCGATGATTCTGGCATTCGGAAATACAGACGAGAATTTTCCTTCTTCCGGTTTTGTCAGTCCGCAGGCATGATCAAAATGAAGATGCGTCATAAGGATATAATCGATATCCCCGAGGGACAAACCGTGCTTGGCTAAATCCTGTTCAACAAACGACTCTTCAAGCGCTCCGAAATTCCTCTTCTGTTTTTCATCCAGTTTCCCGTTTCCCAGACCTGTTTCGACTAGAATATTCTTGCCGTCAAATTGAATAAGAATGGGATCTGTTCTCAGCTCGATCTGATTTCTTTCATTGCATGGATATCTTTTTGACCACAAAGGCTTCGGAACTACACCAAACATGGCTCCGCCGTCAAGATATGTGACACCGCCGCGAAGCCAGGACATCTTTATGTTCTTTAACTTCAATGTTTCCATTATTATCTCCTCCATTTATTCTTTCTGAGCAAGCGCTCGCTTTTTTCCTTACCTCATCATAACATTTAAGCGCTTACTTTTAGAAATATTTAAACTATTTATGCGCAGTAAAAAAGTCTATCCATATGGATAGACTAGATTATCTGTATTGCACTTCACACCGGAATATACGGCTTCCCCTTGAGGAAAACTTTTCTTCATATTCGGTCATGATGTTTCCTTCATAATCACTGTTGTGAAGGTCGAGGCTGACAAACGTCAGCAGCATGCCGTAATCGGAAAAGCTCATAAGAGAAGATTCAAACAATCCCTGGTTATCAGTCTTAAAGTGGATTTCTCCTTTATCCACAAGGATATCTTCATAAATTTCCAGGAAGCTTCTATAAGTCAGCCTGCGTTTTGCATGACGCTTCTTCGGCCATGGATCTGAAAAATTGAGGTAGACACGATTGACTTCGCCTTTTTCAAAGTAATTCCGCAAATCATTGGCATTCACATTCAAAAGCTTTACATTTGGAAGCTCCTCCTCGATGATACGATCCAGAGCGGTGACAATCACGCTTTCAGCCAGCTCGATTCCAATATAGTTGATATCCGGGTTTGCTTTTGCCATACCAGTTACGAAGCGGCCTTTGCCTGTCCCAATTTCTATATGAAGGGGCTGATTTTTATCGAAAGCTTCATTCCATTTTCCTTTATATTTTTCAGGTTCTGAAATTACGTATTGAGTATATTCGGCTAATTTATCCTTCGCCCAAGGTTTATTTCGCTGTCGCATATTGACACTCCTAAAAATTAATATCGTTCAAACAATATCATGCCCATCCCGGTGATGCAACTTTATTTTTGCTAAATAGGTTCATCCCTTGTTTGTAGTTTAACCAGATGACATTTATACACTTAAATTACATTCCGCCCATGAATAAATAAAAAAGGAATCCACAACCTAAAAGTGAATTCCTTTTGCTTTTATTTTCAGATTCAAAAGAAAGGGTGTTTTTCATGCCGCTTGGACACCAGGATCAATTAAATTTATTAAAAGATATTTTAAGCAATCATCAGACAGATTGCTGTGGCTCTATTTCAGAATGTGAACAATTGGAACGCCTGGTTAAATCATTAATGATCAACGGAAACATTAAACAAAACGTAAAAACAGTATTAGAAGAAATTTATGAATACAGTCAGCATGGAATCAATTCTTCCCAATTGGATACCCACATTGAATCCCATCAGAATGATTTATCACAATGGGTACAGGATATTGATCAATTTTCGTAAATCTCAAAGAAGCTCATCCAGGTAAGAAAGCCACTTGTCCATTTCCTGGAATCGGAATTTATTTTTATGCCATTGGATAGATGTCAAAGTCTGTGCAATCACATACCATTTCATCCGGAGCAGCAAATCATCTGTCAATTGAATGCCATACCGCTCAAGCCAATTCGGCCATTCTTCTTTAGGAATGTACCAATATAGCAGCATGCCCAGGTCGATGGCGGGATCTGCTATCATGGCTCCATCCCAATCAATCAAGTACAGCTGGTTGTTTTCCGCAAGCAGCCAGTTGTTATGATTCACATCGCAGTGGCACACCGTATTTTCTTCACAGCGGATATGCGAGACTTCTTTTTTCAGGAAATCGACTGACTGAATAACAGCATCCTGCTCCTTCAGATCAAAGTCCAGCTCTTCCTCTATCAAATGCAGAAGAGTTTCAGGCTGCAGCGGAGACTTCCCCATTCTTGTCAGCATACCAAGCAGCGGCTTTGAAGAGTGAATCTTCCTCAAAAGCTTTGCCACGCTTTCCCGGTTCATGTCAGAAGCTTTCAGCTCCCGTCCATTAAGCCATTGCTGGGCAGTTATAACGTCCCCATTTTCCATTCTTTTTGTCCAGATAAGTTTCGGGACGATTCCTTCCGCAGATAGAACCGCCAGGAAAGGAGAAGAGTTTCTTTTAAGAAAAAGCCTCTGCTCATCATTCTTTGCATAAAAAGCTTCCCCTGTCGCCCCTCCGGCGGGAACAATCTCCCAGTCATGTCCAAATAAATGTTCCAAAATTGTTCACCTGCAATTTAGTAAGCCATTGGTTGTTAAATAGCTTGAGTTGAAAAATAAGCCCTGTTTTTTGCATCAAGACTTATTTTGCCATGGCCGATAAAAGGGCCGTTGCTTAGTAATGTTATGTTCTATTCGACTATAATGCATTTTCGCAAAATATAGCTGTTTATCAGGTTAATTAAGTAAAGCACCAATAATGCACAAAAGTAATAAGCAAATATAAAACCAGCCATGTAACGGGAACTTAAAAATAAAAAAAGAGCTATTGATGTAAGTTCCTCACAATAGCCATCTTTATAAATTTTATTCTTACTGGCTTTTTTCGTCAAGTGCAACTATTTAGGTTTACGGAATATCATCAGGAAAAATGATGTTTTTTCCGGTCGTTATATCAGTATTTTCTAATTAAGGGTAATGTTTGCAGAAAAAAGCAGCAGCCTGTTACTATTTTCTGCAAACCAGTACATATGAACTTAATGGCGGAATTGTCAATCTGGTGCTTATCTTGCGTATGGTGGAATTACCGGCGGTATGTTCATCAGCAATAAGGTCCCAATCCCCATCAGGAAGCAGGATTTCTTCTTCCGTCGCTGTAGGATTGATAATAACTGCTGCATGGCTGCACCCGGCATTTTGATCAGAGCTGGTTAAGACATAACCAATTAGCGGTTTTTTAATATCCATGAACTGCATGGAATTCCGGATTAATCCGGCATCGGCAAGCCTGAAAAGAGGAATTGACCTTCTAATGCTGATCATCCCTTTAATATATTCAACATTATTAAAATAACGTGATTTTCTCTCCCAGTCCAGTTGATTGATGGAGTCTGGAGCTCGGTAGCTGTTTCCATTCCCGCCTTTGGTCCGATAAAATTCCTGCCCGCTATGCAGAAATGGAATTCCCTGTGACAGGAGTACCATTACGGTTGCCAAACGGTGCTTTTTTTGCTGTGTAATCGAATCCGCATTTTCAGAACAAACCAGGATTTTATCCCATAGAGTGTGATTATCATGGGATTCCACATAATTTACTGATTGCGACGGGGAAAGGAAGATGCCTTTCTCCTTTTTTTCAAGGCCAATGCTTCCGGCCAATACCTGCTTCGCCGCATCATAGTAATGGTCATTCCCTAACGCATATCCTTTATCATATAAATTAAAGGTGCTGCCTTTGACGGAATCTCTGAACCAGTCATTGAATTGGCCGATTCCCGGCAGCTTTTCCTGATTGCGGATGCTTGCTTTCCGGTCTTCCGGTATAGGGGTATTCAAATCCCATCCTTCTCCAATGATAATGGCAGCAGGGTCAATTGATTCCGAAATTCTGTGAACCTCATTCATCGTTTCGATATCGAGGATACCCATCAAATCAAACCTGAAACCATCAATTTGATATTCCTTCATCCAGTATGATACAGAATCAGCAATGAATTTCCTGGCCATCAGGCGCTCAGAAGCAAAGTCATTTCCAACTCCGGTGCCATTTGAAGGCATTCCATATTGATCATGGCGGAAGAAATAGCCCGGTACGATTTTTTCAAAAGAAGAATGCTCACGAATATATACATGGTTGTAGACTACGTCCATTATGACTCTAAGCCCCTGGGAATGAACAGCCTGAATCAAAGCTTTCAACTCTCTAATCCGTGAATAGGGATCCAGGGGATTGGAAGAATAGCTTCCTTCCGGGACATTAAAATGGAGGGGATTATACCCCCAGTTGTATTCTTCTTTTGGACTTTCTTCATTTACACCTTCAAAGTCATGGACAGGCAGAAATTCAATGTGAGTTACACCGAGCTGTTTGACATATGACAGGCATGTCGGCTCCCCGTCACTGCCAACAGTGTTTGTCTCGCCTGCTCCCAGATATAGGCCTTTCTGTTGTGCCCCGCTCCCTGGATGAATGGTAAAATCCCTGATATGTGTTTCATATATAATAGCATCTGTCGGCTGATGGAGCGGTGGAAGCTCCGGCTTCTTTATTTTTGTACTTTCCAGATTGACGACAGCACCATATTCACCATTCATAGCCGAGGACACAGCATATGGATCTACAGCTTCTTTCCACTCCAGGTTAATGCATACCAGGAAAGAATAAAGAAAACGATCCAGGTCGCCGGTTACTTCACAGCTCCAGACTCCCTTCTCGCCTCTTGTCATCGGAAAAAGCTCCTCTTCCCCCTCCAATGCTTCTTTTAGCTTCAGCTTTACCATTGCGGCTGTCGGAGCCCAGAGCCTGAAGCATGTCTTTTCTTTGCTGTACGATATACCCAGTGGTCCGTCATAATAGAACTTCTCATCAAAATCACTTGTTCGAATGACCGCTCCGATTTGCAGGTCTGTTTTTCCGCCATACTCATCCATTATCCAGTATTGTTTCCCGAATTCCACATCATGGTCTATTTTGCATGTATATTTAACAGCGTCCTCAATCGGGCTGCTTTGCAATATGTCTACAGGAAACTCTTCCTCCACGTCTGAAAGGAGAGAGAAACCGGAAGAACGTCCCTGATGATAGCTGAAAGGAAGTAGAATCGTAATGATGTGCATTTCATCCAGGTATGCATTAAAAGTCCGTTCAATCGTTATCATTCCGAACTCAGCTCCTTTGCTTAGTAGGACGGTAATTTAAGAGCAGCTCTCTCCTAAAAATCATCACCCTTCTTTAACATATCCTTTAATTATTGAAATGAATTCCGGGCAAACAGTTGCTGAAATCGGTGTGCTGTCCATAACCTCGCCATCTGCGTGGGCAGGGATGGGGTGTGATGAACGAATGCTGATATTTTTGCCCTGCAGAATTGCGACTTCTTTAAATCCTATATGTCTCCCTTTGAAGACAGAGGCAAATACAAACAAAAGTTTAATCTTGGATATATTGTGGACTACCGTAACATTTAGAATTCCATCAAAAGGGTTTGCATCCGGAGAAATCTTCATACCGCCTCCGTAGAATGGCTGATTGGAAATAGTGATAAACCATGCTGACCTTATTTGATGTTTTTTTCCGTCAATGATGATTTCAAGATCAGAGCATTTATAGAAAAACAGCTCTTTTATAAGAAAGAGAGCGTATACAAATTGGCCCAGAGAAAGCTGATTCAAGATACCCTTCAACTTTGAACTGTTTACTTTCCGGGAAATCAGTGCATCAAATCCTGCACCCATATTATTAATAAAATATGTTGTTTTCCCATCAGTGTGTCTAATCATTCCGATATCGGCCTTCACAGGATGGCTGATTCCCTTAAGTATTGCGGTTAAAGATTCCTCCGGGTCTTTAGGGATATCAAAGCCCCGCGAGAAGTCGTTCCCGGACCCTCCTGGAATAAAACCGACAGTTACATTATGATGACCCGCCGCGCCATTCATCACTTCATGAACCGTTCCGTCTCCGCCCACAGCAACAAGATACAATCTTTGTCCGCCTGCCTGTTCTATATAAATCTTTGCCAATTCCCTTGCATGGCCGCAGTATTCTGTCCTGACTGCATAGTAAGAGATATTTGCCTTTTTCAGCATCTGCTCAACTTTTCCCCAGACTTTCAGGCAATAACCATTTTTCGCCTGCGGATTAATAATGAACATAAGTGGTTTATCCCCGTGGAACGTTTCAGGATTCATTCCGATTCTCCCACTCCAGCCTTTTGACTGATGCAGTCTGGCAATATTGAAGCAGTGCCTGTGCTCCTTTTAATTGAGCATGCTTGAGGGGAGAACGCTGACTTCTCATTGCCTGAAACCATTGATCATAGTTCCTTTTCTCGACCAGCTGCACATCTATCGGTGCTGCAGGATAATCAATATAGCCATTTCGCGTAAGAACAGCTTTTTTAACCGGCAATTCAATAGAATGAATTTCAAATATTTTTTGGATAATTTTTTCTGTTCTATTTAATGCAAGCAGTGGATTCAGGACTTTTTTTTCTTCCCCTTTCCCCTTTTTTATCCAGAATCTATCCTTTGAACCTGTGAATACCGCTGAATCTTCCTGCTCCAAAAAGCTGATGCACCATACCTCTGTCGGCCCTATGACAATAATTTCTGTTTCAACCGGAGCCCTTTTCAATAAAAAGATCGGATTATACATGACAAGATACGTATCCGGATATCTCTGCAGAAAGTACTTTAGCTTTTCATCATAATAGTAGTGCTTCTCGGGAAATGATTTCTCCGTTAGTGTAGAGGTTGCCCATTTCATCTGGAACCGGTAAAGCTGGTCCAGAAACTGGTGTTTTAGATTCTCAATTGTTTCTGGACGTACAGCAAAGGAGGCTTCAAATTCGAGCACGTCTTCCTCCTTTTTCACTTCATTTCCGGCAGCATCATATTCCTCAAATTCTTCATTCCTGCTCCGTTTTAATAACCCCTTTAGTTTTTCAATCAGCGGCTCTTTTTCTTCACCGGACCAGTCCGCTGTGCCCGCAGTATCATGCTGCGCGGATTGAGGGGTAAAGGATTCATTTGATTCCCACGCTTTATGCCATTTATCCCACTGCTGTTTTTTCAGCCTGACAAAACGGGAGGGATAAACAAAAATGTCCTGCTGGTAACGTGATACATAATCCTGCAATTTAATTAACTGTCCCATTCTCCTAGCCCTGCTTTCGTAAATAACTTTCTATCTATCATTTACTTTTTAAGTATGTAATTATTTTATTCCGCCAAAAGCGGAAAGATGGCAATGCTTTCATATTTCGGCGATTTATCCAGATGAGTTTGATATAGAACAACTTCTGAAGCCTCAAACTCCAGATGCCCGTCTTTAAAAGGACTGTTAACATCGAGCAGACTTTGCTGAAATGGACCAGTGCCGGCCCATTTTCTTGCCATGGTGATATGAGGCTTAAACGGCCTTGTCTCCAGCTCAAATCCCGCTTCCTGACAGGCTGAATATACTTTCAATCTTAAGTCTTGAAGATGTTTGTCCTGCTGTGTTCCACACCAGAAAATTCTTGGCGCGTCTTGTTTTCCGAATACGCCAAGTTTGCATATGTACAGCGGAAAACTCTTTTCGTTTTTGATGGAATCAGCGATAAGACTGGATGCTTTCTGCAGTTTTTCTTCGGGGGCCGATCCAAGGAATGCTAAAGTAATATGATAATCTTCATGATGGACCCAGCGGCTAAAAGGCAGTTTGAGACTTGCACATTCCATATATTCCTTCAATTTTTTCTTTGTTTCAACCGGCAATTTCACCGCAAAGAAAAAATGAGCATTCATTTGTTTGGACATTTGATATTCCTCCATATTTCCACTTATTTTAACAAACATCTGTTGAAATTGGCAGATACTTTCTGTTTATCCTCTTATTTTTGTCTTCCTTCCAATTCCTTTTGATTTGATTGGAATAGTCTGTTTTAGTATGATGGATATAACGGATAGGTATAGATTTCCTTTATCAGGGTGAAATTAAACAAATGGACATAAAGTGAAACTTCAATCAGCGGGGGGTTCTTTATCCCCACTGATTGTTAGTTGAGGCCCACAGGAAGTGGGTCACAAAGACGTTGCCACAGGACGTGGCGTTCTTAGTCTTTGTTCTTCTTTTCGGCCTTTACGGTCAGTTTGACCCTCACTTACCTCCTTTGATTCCTCTGAGTCTTGAGTGGGGGTCTTACTGACCGTTAGACTGCGATAAAATAACAAAGATAATAATTCTATATAGTAAACTTCCTTGTTATTAAATAAAGTCATTTTTGAAAGGGAGAGTCAGATGAAAGTTGTCAACAATCTTGCGGACTTAATTGGAGATACTCCACTTGTGAAATTAAATAAGCTGGCACCTGAAAATGGCGCAAGCATTTATGCAAAGCTTGAATTCTACAATCCAAGCCGCAGTGTAAAAGACCGCGCGGCATATAATATGATTATCGAAGCGGAGAAAGCAGGCAAATTAAAACCTGGTTCAACCATTATTGAACCAACAAGCGGGAACACCGGCATCGGGCTGGCAATGAATGCAGCTGCACGCGGCTATAAAGCCATCCTGGTTATGCCTGATACTATGACGGCAGAGCGCATCAACCTTTTGAAAGCATATGGAGCAGAAGTTGTCCTGACTCCTGGAGATGACAAAATGCCCGGTGCTATTAATAAAGCAAATGAACTGGCTGAGGAGATTCCAAACAGCTTTGTGCCGATGCAATTTGAAAATAGCGCTAACCCTGATGCACACCGCCATTCAACTGCCATCGAAATTATTGAGGCTATGAAGGAAATCGGCAAACCACTGTCTGCCTTCGTTGCCACGGCAGGTACGGGCGGGACGATTACCGGCACAGGTGAAGTTCTGAAAGAGCATTATACGGGGTTGGAAGTGCATGTAGTGGAGCCAAAAGGCTCGCCCGTCCTATCAGGCGGAAAGCCTGGCAGGCACAAGCTTGTCGGCACAAGTCCCGGATTTGTTCCGGAAATTCTCAATACCGATGTTTATGATGAAATCCATCAAATCAAAGATGAAGAAGCATATGATACCACACGCAGAATGGCAAGAGAAGAAGGGATATTAGTCGGTCCATCCTCAGGAGCTGCCTGCTATGCCGCCATCCAGGTTGCAAAAAGGCTAAAGCCGGACGATGTTGTCGTATTCATTGTCTGCGATACTGGAGAAAGATATCTTTCAAGCGATCTGTTTCAGTTTGAATAAGCTAAGGTAAAAGACCCCAGAAAAATTCCTGGGGTCTTTCGTTTAAGTATTATCTAATTTTAACCGTCAAGCTGCCGCACTGTTTTTCAATTGACTCTTCAAAAAGGTTCTGTAATTTATTTGTGATTGGTCCTGGACTTCCATTTCCAATCAGCTTTCCTTCAATCTCGATAATCGGAGTAACTTCGGCTGATGTGCTGGACATAAAGACTTCATCTGCGGCCAGTAAATCTTCCTTAGTAAAAGCTGATTCTTTAAGTGCTATTCCAGTTTCCCTGCAGATCTCATTGATCTTGCGGCGGGTAATGCCATTTAAGATCAAATTTGTTGCAGGGTGTGTATAAAGTGTTCCATCCTTTACAATGGCTATATTGGAAGAACTTCCCTCAGTCACCGTATCTCCGCGATGCTGAATGGCTTCAAAGCTGCCTGATTGGGCTGCTTTTTGCTTCGCCATGATGTTGCCCAGCAAATTCAGGCTCTTTATATCACATCGCAGCCAGCGGATGTCTTCAATCAGAATAGCTTTAACGCCATTTCTCATTGATTCAACCGGCCTTGTGGTTTCACGTGTATAGGCGGTAAGCACCGGTGCAACATCTGCACCAGGATATGCATGGTTTCTAGGAGAAGTCCCCCTGGAAAATTGCATATAAACAATACCCAGTTCAAGATTATTTCTCTCAATCATCTCTATAAGCATCTGTTTAAGCTGATCCTTGGAATAAGGAATGTTCAGCTCTATTTTCTTGCCGCTTTCAAGAAGCCTTTCAAGATGCTCATCTGCTGTAAACATTTTCCCGTTATAGACGCGGATTACTTCATAGACGCCATCACCAAATTGATAGCCGCGATCCTCAATATCGACTTTCGCTTTTGAACGTTCGATCAAATCACCATTCAAAATGACATATTCCATTTCCCGACACTCCCTGTATATGATTTGTATGTCTATCTGTCTGCTGTATGTAAAATCTTTCAGCCATCATATCAGGTTTCAAAGTTATTTCGCAAGTTCATAAATCGCCTGTGCATAAATGGCTGCAGCCTTTAACAAATCCTCAATAAACATATATTCATCTTTTTGATGTGCGACATCTTCCCTGCCTGGGAAGAGCGGGCCAAATGCAACTCCTGATTTCAATGAGCGTGCATATGTCCCCCCGCCAATGGATAAAAGCTCTGCCTTTTCGCCAGTCTGCTGTTCGTATACTTTCTTCAGTGTTTGAATCAAAACATCATCTTCTTCCACATGATGAGGCTTGGCATCTGAGAAATTCTCCAATCTGAAATGTTCGTTTTCGATTAGAGACTCAAGCTTGTTTTTCGTTTCTCCCATATCATTTGTAACGGGATAGCGTACATTAAATCCTAAACGGCCGCCATTTTCCTTCGTATATGAAAGTTTGCCTACATTGATGGTTAAGTCGCCTGTAATATCATCCGTGCATGCAATGCCAAGCTTTCTTCCTCTGGAATCATCACATAAGTATTGTGAAACAAACTGAAAATATTGACATGCCTTCTCATCCAGCTGAAGAGAAGCCAGGAATGATGCCATCAGTATACCGGCATTTTTCCCATTATCAGGCTCCATCCCATGTGCTGAGACTCCCTGGAGTTCGAGGATCAGCTCGCCATTATCTATGTAATACTTGCCTTCAAGCTCTGTCTTTTTCAGGAAATTAATATACCTTTGCACCACTTCAGTATGTTCAAGGTGAACCACAAGACTGGCTTTTGCAAAATCAGGAACCATGTTATATCTTCTTCCTGCCTGGAAATAGACAACCTCTGCCAATACTTCTCTGTCTGCTTCTTCGGTGTATCCAATTTGGACAAGATCAAAATCAGAGATGCCTTTTTCAGCATAAATAATTGGGAAATCTGCATCCGGAGCAAATCCAATGGAAGGCATTTCTTCGTGTTTGAAATAATGCTCCACACAGCGCCAGTCGCTTTCTTCATCTGTTCCGATAATCATTCGGACCCGTTTGCTTAAAGGCAGCTCTAATTCCTTCACAATTTTCATGGCATAATAAGCAGCCATCGTTGGGCCTTTGTCGTCAATCGCCCCTCTGGCAAAGATTTTTCCATCGCGAATCTCTGCACCAAACGGGTCGCTTGTCCATCCATCCCCTTCTGGAACCACGTCAACGTGACAAAGTACTCCAACAATTTCTTCGCCTTCGCCGAATTCCAGATGACCAGCCAGACTGCCGACGTTTTTTGCAGTGAATCCATCCTTTTCACCAAGTGCAAGCATGAAATCAAGCGCTTCTTTTACACCTTCACCAAGGGGAGCATCATCTGTTGCATTCTCTTCGTCCAGCAGACTTCTGATTCTTAAAAGGTTTTGAGTATCCTTTATTAATTCATCTTTTCTCTTATTAACCTCTTTTTGCCAATCTAATACGTTCATACAGTTGCCTCCTTAACTTGAACATTTATGATTTCCCCATTATAACCCATTTTGTCCGCCTTTTGCTCATGGGATAGTTTAATGAAACATACATTTATTATGCATCAGGAAAGCTGAACCTTGCCAAGACGAGCGTTGAGGCGCTTAAAAACAGCCCTAACAGTAAAATGGCGAGGAGGAAAAGGGCTAAGACGGTTCTATTTCTCGAAGTAAAGTAAAAATCCTTTTCACTGTATTTTTTAGTAAAGGGATGAGACATAATCGCTTTATCCCAAGTAAGGGAGAGCCAAGAATACATCAGGAAAAGAAAGACACCTGATACAATCACTTTTATCCATAGAGGCGGTATAAGAAGAATGCCGGCAGCGCTCACGGAAATGATTTGAAAATAACCGAAAATATACGAGGGGTTTCGAATAAAAATCTTTAAAAATAATTCCGCCAGTCCCGTTATGGGTGTTCTCTTATTAAAGATCCGTCTGGAGTTTCTGAATAATAGCGGTTTTGTCCGCATTGAAACAACGGGCTTTTCCAGATCAGGAGCCATCATAAAAATCCATTTTATATACTTTGTTTTTTCTTCTTGTTCAAGCATAACCTCAAATTCTAAGGACGAGATTTTTTTCAGCATCTGGGAAGCTGTTATTAATGCACCGGAAAGCAGCACTGCTGATGCAATTATAACCGGAAATTCTGCACCGATAGACCAGAGTGAATATACAAGCTGGCTGAACCAGCTTAAGAGTACAAACAGCAAAAAGGTAATCACATATCTTTTTAATTTCCCTTCAATCCTTTTCAAAAAATAAGAAACTATCATAATAGACCATTTCAGTGAGATGAAAAAGAGCAGGAAGACAGCAATTTGGTTCCATTCCAAAAGATATCTATTCTTTAAAAAGGGAAGAAAAACAGCAATCATCGCTGCTGTACCCATTGCTTGAAAAAATAATGAGTAAACAAATCCCCATGTTCTCATTCCCATAAAGAGGGTCTTATTTTTCACCAGAAATACCTTATCTGCCTCTAATACAAATGGACGGAAATTTCCCATCCATGAAAAAATATAGAACAGAAAGAACAGGAGAAACAATGGCAGGCCAGCAATCCATTCCGGAGTTTCCAGCCACCAGGAGCGATAGATCATTCCAAAGATGACAGTTCCCGGAACAATGAGATAGACCATAATGGTCCAATCTGCAATGGAACGGAAAATACCAAACTGATAACTCCAGCTGTCTATTAGCCTTCTGAGAAAGAGAGAATTATTTTTCATTGCGGTTCCCCTCTGCGATCTGATGAAAACATTCATAAAGTGACCCAGCGGGAAGACCGCATTGCCGCCTGATATCAGTTAATGTGCCTGAAGCCTTCAACTGCCCCTCATGCACAATTAAGAAGCGGCTGCATACTTTCTCTGCCGTATCCAGAACATGCGTGGACATGAGAATGCCTGCGCCTCTTTGCCTTTCCCGATCAATTGATTCCAGAAACAGTTTCATTGCATTAGGATCCAGCCCAATAAACGGTTCATCAATGATATAGACATCCGGATCGGCAATCATCGCAAGTATCAGCATAGCCTTTTGCTGCATTCCTTTTGAATAAGTCCCGGGAAACTTGTGAGCATGTTCAGACAGATTATACTCTTTTAAGAGCTCCTCTGCTTTCTTCTTATAATGGAATTCCGGCAATCCTTCCACTGCCGCTGTAAAATCCAGGTGTTCCCACAGTGTCAGCTCATCATAAAAAATAGGCCGTTCCGGGATATAGGAATATTTCACTCCCTGCTTAAATTCCACTGCTCCCTTTTTATGCTCCATCAATCCCAGAATCGTTTTTATCGTTGTGCTTTTTCCAGCGCCGTTTGGCCCTATAAGGCCGATTAATTCCCCTTCCTGCAAATCAAATCGAATATTATGTATGATCGGTTTTTCATTTTCATAGCCTGCAGATGCAATTTCCACGTTTAATAGATTCATTTTCTCTCCTCCTGACTATACATACGAATATCACTGGAAAAAGTTTGCACTAATTTAATATTTTTAAGCCATAAAAAAAACTGCCCCTTCAAAGAGGCAGTTTTTTTTATGGCTGGAGGATTTCCATTAATTCTATATTTTCAAAGTCCTTTGCGTAATCATAGGCTGTATAGCCCTCGGCATCTTTCACAGAGGGATCAGCGCCATACTCCAGAAGCAGCGCAGCCATTTCAATATCATCATTAAACACTGCACTCATTAAAGGAGAGGTTTGATAGTTATCGATTACATTAGGGTTAGCCCCACTTTCAAGCAGAAGAGCAGCGCTGTCATACTGGCCATAAGAAACAGCCCAATGTAAAGCAGTAGTGCCGTCTGCATCTGTTTCCTCAATATCCGCACCATCAGTCAATAATGTGTGAACCATGTCAGTATCATTTTCGCTCGCTGCGTTCATTAGTGCGGTGGCACCTTCAATACCCATAACCGTTTCAGTCCATAAATCCATTTTTTCAAGTGTTTTAAAACCAAACCAGAGTCCTGCGGATAAAATCGTCAAAGACAGGACTGACACTGCTGCACCAATCCAAACTCTGCCCTTCGGTTCTTTTAATTCAATTGTAGATTCATTGGCAAAAAATTTTGATAGGGCATATATTCTTTTTGGCAAGTGCGGATGCGTGGATAGTTTTTCATTCAGCCAGACAAAAAATCCGGTTTCTGTTTGAAGCTGCTCCATATATGCCTGTTTATTGACCTTAGGATAAAGGTCTTTTCCAATGGCAAGCATGGTTAAAGCATCCCTTGATGCTTCAAAGGATTTTATATAAAAGGCAGCATAACGATCACATGTATACTCGCAAGCTCTCAGGTACGCATTCCCCAGGAATGGAACCCACATAGCAGGAAGGAGCAGGAGACTTATGATAACATGTTTTCTTTTTAAATGAGCGAACTCATGGGCCAGGACGAACAGCACTTCCTTTTCAGCTCCCCGCTCAACCAGCTCAAAAATACCAGAATATAAGACAACCATATTTCTTCTGAAAAATCTGGTGGCAAAGGCATTTAGAACCCCTTCAGACTCAATTACGTAAATATCCGGCAGATCCTGCAGACCCATTTCCTTCGCAGTCATTACTGCTTTTTCAAAAATCTCCGGAAACTGTTTCTCACTTATTCTTACCCCGTTTCTTCTGATGCCGCCCATCATAATCCCATGGAACAAGAGAGATACAAGGATCAAAGTTAAAATAATAACAATCCCAATAATAGAAAATGCGAGAAAAATATAAGACACAATACTAAATAAGGCAACAAATGCAAAATAAATACTTTCCTTCGGGTATACCAGGCGATCTCTCAGAGTGTGAGCTTCCATAACTTTTCTTCCTTTCAATCTTACTTATAAATATACCAATTGATTATAATCAAAAAACATATTTTAGGATATAGGGAAATCCAGAACATATTTTAGAATTTTCTGTCATATTACAAACCCCTTCTGCCATAAGGTATAGTAAATAATGCTTTTCGCATCGAAGTTTAATCGCAGTAATTTAGGGAATTAAACATACATTAAAAAAAGGGGGAACGCAAAGACTAAAAAAAGAAGCACCATTATAAATATTTTGTAAAATTTTAACCTTGAAGTAGAAATAATCAGATAATAACGTTACAATATAGTCAGAGGTATGACATCTTGACTAAAAACAAGAGTATAAAGGGGTTGTCTGGGGAAAAGAAAACTACATACGATTGAAGGTTAACCTTCAATGTAGCTGTCGGTTGCAGAAAATTGCCATGGGGTTTGAAAAAAGGATAGGGAGTGGTTTTTTGAAACCTTCAACTAACCGGATGTTAAACCGTGTAAAATCCGTCTACATGTTTATAAGTAAGCGCGGAACTGTAACAACTCAGGAGCTTGTAGAGGAATTTGGCATCACTCCTCGCACCATTCAAAGAGATTTAAATGTCCTCGCCTACAATGACTTGGTTAAGAGTCCGAGCAGAGGCAAATGGACTATTACTCAAAAGAAAGTAAAGATGTCATCTTAATACTCAAAGCAAAACCAGCATAATAAATAAAAAATCGCCCTGCTCTCAGGGCGATTTTTCTGTCTTATCCCACTTCATAATTCATCAGCTTATCAAGCTCTTCTTCCGTCAATTCCCGATATTCTCCCAATTCCAATGTCTCATCCAGCTCGAGCGGGCCCATGGAAAGTCTCTTTAAGTAAATGACTCTTTTTCCCACAGCTTCGAACATCCTTTTCACTTGATGGAACTTGCCTTCTGTTATTGTTAATTCTATATCAGAGGTGATGCCGGACTTAAGAATTTTTAATGTCCCAGGCTTAGTTTCATAGCCATCATCCAATATAACCCCTTTTTGAAATGCGGCTATATCCTCTGCTGTAACTTCACTGTCTATGACTGCAAAATAGGTTTTGGGGACATGTTTTTTGGGTGAAAGCAGGCGATGGGACAGCTGGCCATCATTCGTAAGCAGCAAAAGCCCTTCTGTATCCTTATCGAGACGCCCTACCGGAAAAGGAGAAAACACAAGATCTTCCATTTCGAGCAGGTCCACCACGGTCTCAGATTGTGAGTCCTCTGTTGCGGAAATGACGCCAGGCGGTTTGTTCATCATTAAATAAATGAATTCCTTGTATTCAACTTTTTCGCCGTTGATGACAACGGCATCCTGTTCAGGATCTACATGGTGTTTTGGATCCTTTACTTTCTCATCATTAACGGTTACTGCTCCATCCTTTAATAGCTTTTTAACATCCTTGCGGCTGCCGTAGCCGAGATTGGCGAGCATTTTGTCTATTCTCATAATGACCCTCCTCTGAAATATTTCTGAATGAGCGAAAGCTTTTACAAACTTCCTCTTTAAAAAGGCCCCCATCATGGAGACCTTTTATTTTTTATGCTTTCAGTCTTAATTTCTTCAGCATTCTATCAACCCTTGATCCGAACAGGAGATAGATTAGTTTTGTTCTGAAGCTTAGGTAGAAATAGACTCCGGCTCCTGCTGCTGCGCAGATGATGACAATAATGACAGCCCCGACACTGGATGCAGGCGATAAGAAGCTGGTGGTAATTTGATAAACCAAGCCTGCAGCAATGTACATGCATGCAGTAAATAATACAATCAGCGTACCTCGTCTTAAGACAAGCTTGAATGGATATTTTGCATATGTTTTTATTACATACAGGTTAATTAAGATCGCCGCAATATAGCCAAGTGCAGTTGCAAATACGGCTCCCTGTGTTTCGAACATTTTTATGAGCGGAATATTCAATGACAGCTTTACAAGCAGGCCTGTCAGCAAACCCAAAATGGTGAAACGCTGTTCATTGATTCCCTGCAGAATGGCTGCTGTTACCGAAAAATAAGCAAAGAGAATCGCTACCAGTGCGTAAGTTCTTAACACTTCAGTACCCAAATCTTTATGCTCATAGAATAGAGTAAAAATGGGCTCTGCGAGCAGGGACAATCCTGCCACGGCAGGAAGAGTCAGAAATAATAGCACCTGGAACGTCTGGTTCAGCTGGCGGTTTAAGTCAGCCCGGTCTTCTTCCATGAATGCTTTCGTCACACTCGGCACAAGTGTCAGCGAGAAGGCTGTGGCAAGTGAGACAGGAATGATGACCAGCTTATGGGTCTCAAAGTTCAGAACAGAAAAGGCTGCTACAGCATTGCCTGCTTCGCCAATAGCGTCCATCGCCCTTTTAAATGTAATCTGATCGATGAATTGAAAGAGCGGATTTGCAAGACCCACAAACACAAAAGGTGCAGCATAAAGAATGATTTCTTTATATATTCCCTTGAGAGAGATGTCCACTGTTCCTTTATCTTCTTCAAGCATTTTATCCAAATGCGGCTTGCGCTTATACCAATACCAGAATAACACCCCGAGGCTACCGAGTCCTCCTATAAAGGCAGCAAAAGTTGCGACACTGATTGCCGTAGTGATAGAGCCTTCCATAACATTTAAAACGACATATGCACCCGCAAGCACAAACAGGATGCGGACAATCTGCTCCACCACCTGTGAAACCGCAGTAGGCCCCATGGACTGGTGCCCCTGGAAAAATCCTCTTATCAGACTCATGAAGGGAATAATAATCAAGGCAAATGATACTGCTCTGATAACGGTTGTTACATCTTCAACACTTACCTCCACATCTTCCCCTGCCAGGGTCATTTCGGCAACCGTTGGAGCAAGGAAGAACAGGAGCAGGAAGGAGATGACTCCGCTTGCCGTCATGATCACCAAACCTGACTTGAACAGCTTTCTGCCGACAGCATACTCCTCTATTGCATTATATTTAGAGATAAACTTTGAAACTGCCAGCGGAACCCCTGCAGTTGCGATACTAATAAAGATTGTATAAGGTGTATACGAAAAGGAATAAAGGGCTGTCCCTTCCTTACCGACTATTTGATAAAAAGGAATAACATAAAACAAACCAAGAACCTTCGAAATAATGGTGCCAAGCGTAAGGATGAAGGTTCCCTTTAAAAGCTTAGATGACATATAATCCCTTCCTTAAAAAAGCTGCGCAGTAATCTAGAACTGTATATGAATGCCGAGCTGCGTTCGTCATTTTTCTATCTTTTTAGACACACTATTTGTAGTGTACTCTTCTTGCCGGGGAAATTCCACTTGCAATACCGTATAATGAAGGATTATTTTTAGAAATAGGATATTTGATTTATAATGAATCTATTGTTTACTTAGCGAATTTAGATAAGTTGGTGAAACCATGAAATATGATGTAATAGTGATAGGCGGAGGTCCTTCGGGATTGATGGCAGCAATCGGTGCTGCGGAAAAGAAGGCAAAGGTCCTTCTCATTGACAAAGGAAACAAGCTTGGCAGGAAGCTTGCCATTTCCGGCGGAGGCCGGTGCAATGTCACAAACAGGCTCCCAGTAGATGAAATCATTAAGCATATTCCCGGCAATGGGAGATTTTTGTACAGTGCATTTTCCATCTTCAGCAATGAAGATATTATCCGCTTCTTTGAGAATTTGGGAATTGAGCTGAAAGAGGAAGATCACGGGCGGATGTTTCCCGTTACCGACAAAGCGCAATCGGTTGTTGATGCCTTAATTTTAAGGCTGAGGGAACTGAAGGTCGATATCAAAACAGACAGCCCGATCCAGGATGTTCACTATGAAAATGGCAGGGTGAAATCGGTAGAATTAAAAACAGGCGATGTTTATGAAGCAGACTCTGTTGTGATAGCCGTCGGAGGAAAATCAGTCCCTCACACCGGCTCAACCGGAGACGGCTATGCATGGGCGGAAAAAGCAGGCCATACAATTACAGAGCTTTTTCCAACTGAGGTCCCGCTGACATCTTCAGAGAGCTTTATTAAAGAAAAAGCGCTGCAGGGATTGTCGCTCCGAAGCGTGGCACTTAGTGTTCTAAACCCTAAAGGAAAAGCGCTCATAACGCATCGGATGGATATGATTTTCACCCATTTCGGCATTAGCGGCCCGGCGGTCTTGCGCTGCAGCCAGTATGCGGTGAAAGCGATGAAGAAGTGGAATTTGAAAGAAGTAACCATGAACCTGGATGCACTCCCGGATACAAAGGAAGAACCTCTTTTTCAGGAAGTGTCCAAAAAGATTAAAGAAGAACCGAAAAAAATCATTAAAAACCTATTAAAAGGGCTTCTTCCGGAAAGGTATCTTTTGTTTCTTCTTGAGCAGAACGGAATTGATCCATCTGCGCAAGGGGCTGTTATTTCCAATGAAAAAATCAGAAGCTTTGTTAAGGGCTGCAAATCTTTTCAGTTTAAAGTAAACGGCACTTTGCCTCTCGATAAAGCCTTTGTGACCGGCGGAGGTGTTTCCGTCAAAGAAATCGAACCGCAGACAATGGCTTCAAAAATGATGGAAGGTCTTTTCTTCTGCGGAGAAATTTTGGATATCCATGGCTACACAGGCGGTTACAATATCACTTCGGCACTTGTAACAGGCCGGTTAGCCGGATTAAACGCAGCTGTATCTGCACATACCGTGTAATAAAAATAGAGCCTGATGCATTAGAATACATTAGGCTCTATATATAACCATGGCAGTAAAACAATAAATCTGTTCGTCTTCATCCTCATGCACTGCGGCCACATTATATTTGATATCCAGAAGTTTTTTCTCCTCAATTTTCTCCAGAAAATGATTCATATCCTTTTCCAGGTCTTTTTCATGCTCATGATCGAATAACTTTACCTTAATCATAGAGTTCTTTCCTCCCAGTATTTTTTACTAGCTTGGACAATTTTCGGAATTTTTAAAATAACATTCCAAAAAAAAACGAAGCCTAATTGGCCCCGTTTGTAATTTATTCTGTTTTCCCCTGCCAGTCCAGCATGCCGCCAGCCATATTGCGAACCTTATATCCTTGTTCCTGCAAGTAATGACAAACATTTCCGCTGCGGCCGCCAGAGCGGCAGATAATGATGTACTCAGTGTCTTTATCAAATTTATCAAGATTCTCAGGAATCGTGCCCATGCGGATATGTCTGGCTCCAGGAATCATTCCGGATGCCACCTCTTCATCTTCCCTAACATCTACAAGCTCGGGCTTCTCTCCAGCCTCCAGCTTTTTTTGCAATTCATCTGTGGTAATCTCTTCAATACGATCCAATTCTAACACCCTTTCCGGAAATCTTTTTAAATAGCACTTTGCATCTGCTAATGCTGCCACTCCTATAATACCCTATATGGCACAAAAAAAAAAAATGAGAAGTTTCTTTAACACAAATACAAAAAAACCACCCCTGATCAACTAGAGGTGGTTTCATCTCATATAACTTAATTTGCAACGATGTTTACAAGCTTGCCCGGTACTGCAATAACTTTACGGACAGTTTTTCCGTCAATTTGCTCTTTTACTTTTTCATCACCCATTGCGATTTGCTCCAACAGGTCTTTTTTAGCATCGGCCGGTACCATTAGTTTCGCTTTTACTTTGCCGTTGATTTGAATAACGATTTCGACCTCGTCATCCACCATTTTGGCTTCATCAAATGCCGGCCAGGCTTCATAAGCAATGGACTCATCATGGCCGAATTTTGACCAAAGCTCTTCTGAAATATGAGGAGCGATTGGTGAAAGCATTTTAACAAAACCTTCTGCAAAAGTTTTTGGAAGCACATCTGCTTTATAAGCTTCGTTGATGAATACCATCATTTGAGAAATAGCTGTGTTAAAACGAAGTCCTTCGTAGTCCTCAGTTACTTTTTTCACCGTTTGGTGGTAAACCTTTTCAAGACTGCTGCCTTCATCAATGTCCTGAATTCCCGGGCTTAATTCACCAGTCTCTTCCACAAACAAACGCCAGATGCGGTCAAGGAATCTTCTAGAGCCATCCAATCCATTTGTAGACCAGGCGATGGAAGCTTCAAGCGGCCCCATGAACATTTCGTACAGGCGAAGAGTATCTGCACCATGGCTCTCTACGATTTCATCCGGATTAACGACATTGCCTTTTGATTTACTCATTTTCTCATTGTTTTCCCCAAGAATCATACCCTGGTTAAATAGCTTTTGGAACGGTTCCTTCGTATGGACAACTCCCACATCGTAAAGGACCTTGTGCCAGAAGCGGGCATATAGAAGGTGAAGAACCGCATGTTCAGCTCCTCCAATATATATATCAACCGGAAGCCATTCTTTTAATTTCTCGGGATCTGCAAGAGCTTCACTATTTTTTGGATCAATATAGCGAAGGTAGTACCAGCAGCTGCCTGCCCATTGCGGCATTGTGTTGGTTTCCCTGCGGCCTTTTTTGCCAGTTTCCGGATCCACTACATTAACCCAATCATCGATATTGGCCAATGGTGACTCACCAGTGCCGGATGGTTTGATCTCCGTTGTTTTTGGAAGCACTAATGGAAGCTGATCTTCCGGCACGGCAGTCATTGTGCCATCTTCCCAGTGGATGACTGGAATCGGCTCGCCCCAATAGCGCTGGCGGCTGAATAACCAGTCACGAAGACGGTAAGTAACCTTCTTAGTGCCAATACCTTTTTCTTCAAGCCAGGCAATCATTTTCTCAATAGCGTCCTCTTTGTTTAATCCATCAAGGAAACCTGAGTTTACATGCTCGCCATCGCCAGTGTATGCTTCTTTATCAACATCTCCGCCAGCAACGACTTCTTTAATAGGCAAATCAAATTGCTTGGCGAACTCATAGTCGCGCTCGTCATGTGCCGGAACCGCCATGATGGCACCCGTTCCATAGCTGACTAAAACATAATCTGCAATCCAGATCGGCATTTTTTCGCCGTTGGTCGGATTAATCGCATACGCACCAGTGAAGACACCCGTTTTTTCTTTAGCAAGATCTGTCCGCTCAAGATCGCTCTTGCTCTTTACTTTGTCAATGTAAGCCTGAACTGCTTCTTGCTGGCCCTCAGTTGTGATCTTATCAACAAGCGCGTGCTCTGGAGCAAGTACTGCATATGTTGCACCATATAATGTGTCAGGACGTGTTGTGAAAACAGTGAATGTGCCATCATGACCTTCAATATTGAATGTCACTTCTGCTCCTTCAGAGCGTCCGATCCAGTTGCGCTGCATATCTTTCAGGCTCTCTGGCCAATCCAATAGATCAAGATCTTCAAGCAGGCGATCCGCATAAGCCGTAATTTTCAGCATCCACTGTCTCATTGGGCGGCGTTCTACAGGATGGCCTCCGCGCTCGCTTTTTCCGTCGATAACCTCTTCATTTGCAAGTACTGTTCCAAGTGCAGGACACCAGTTAACAGCTACTTCATCGATATAAGCAAGCCCTTTTTCATAAAGCTTTAAGAAGATCCATTGAGTCCATTTATAGTATTCAGGGTCTGTTGTGTTTACTTCACGATCCCAGTCATAGGAGAAGCCTAACGCCTTAATCTGGCGGCGGAAGGTGTTGATATTCTGTTCTGTGAATTCTGCCGGGTCATTCCCTGTATCAAGTGCATATTGCTCTGCAGGCAAGCCAAATGCATCCCAGCCCATCGGATGAAGGACATTATAGCCCTGCATGCGCTTCATGCGGGAAAGGATATCTGTTGCCGTATATCCTTCCGGATGGCCAACGTGAAGACCAGCGCCTGAAGGATATGGGAACATATCAAGCGCATAAAACTTGCGCTTGCCTTTATCTTCAGTTGTTTTGAATGTTTTATTTTCTTCCCAGTGGCCTTGCCACTTTTTTTCAATCTGCTGATGATTGAAACTCATTTTTGTTTCCTCCTATTAATGAAAGTAAAATCAGGCTCTCTCCTTCTAAACCGTTGTTTAGCTTATGAATAATGCCCGTTGATTTCCGCTGCGGACACTTGATTTCCGCTGCGGACACTTGCTTTCCGCAGTGGAAAGCAATTCAGAAAGTTAAACTTAGTCTGTAAGAAACATGTCTTATGAGACAGCCTAAAAAAAATAAAAAACCCCTCATCCCAAAAAAGGGACGAGAGGATTATGTATAAATCTCCCGCGGTACCACCCACATTAGTGAACATGTCACTCGCTTCATTCATCCTTAACGCGGAAAACGGCAAGCATTACTGGTATTTCACACTTGCTGCTCAAAGGCGAGTTCATGATGTGCCCGGCTGACTTGCACCTGCCGTCAACTCTCTTAAAACGGGCGCTGCACCACTACTGCTCCTTATCTAAGCATTTTAGTATAAGAATATGACTATTGTAATAAATTTCCCGCCAGGATGCAAGTAGGCTTATCCTGACAGGAATTTAATACTTAGAATATGCAAGGCTTTTAAAATTGTGCACCATGTTTCACTTTCTTTAGGGCAAAAGTTTACGAAGCCATTCAATTCATTATTTCAAATCAATCAGATGCGGATGAAAGAACCATAATAGAATCGCAATGATGGGCAGCGAAACTGCCATAGCGATTCCCGGCTTTTTATAATGCATTCGCAGCATGATGAACATGATGAGATTAAACAGCACAGACCACCAGAAATTCCACCCATTATCATAAACAAACAATCCCTTTTTAGAAAACAAATACTCCAGCACTGAGAAATAAACGATCCACACGCCAATATAAAAAATCTTTTTCTTTAGATTTTTTTCCGGAAAATAGCGAAGGTAAATCATGACGACGACTGGAATAATCAACAAAGTGAAGGTGATTTCAATAAACGTGTGATTCAGCCAATCCAGCGTAACTGCTCTATAGGCCCATAGGGTATGATTATAAAATAAAAAATTATATAGAAAGTTAGCAATGATATAAAATTGGACAGTTGGATAGTATTCTTTCCATCTTTTCCAATCAACAAATTTCCAGGCAAAAAAAACATAAACAAGTACAACCAATAATAAATACACAATATCTCCACCAATTATCTGCCATCATTTCAGTATCAACAATATACCCATAGTTTCAAAGGTTTTATTCGCATTACTGGACATGAGAAAAAGAGGGCCATTCTCTGCCCTCTCTAAAAATTGCTATGCGCATGCCTTTATTGAACTGTATAGCCTCCATCAATAACTGCCGCCTGGCCCGTAATTCCTTTAGCTGCATCACCGGCCAAAAAAATCGCATAATCTGCTATCTCTTCCACCGTCAGCAGCCTTTTTTGCGGGACTAATGGATAAATGACTTCCTCCAGTGCTTTTTCGATGGGTACATTTCTTGTTTTAGCTAGGTCATTCAGCTGATTTCTTACGAGTGGTGTGTCTACATAGCCCGGACAGATGGCATTAACCGTAATTCCGTGTTCAGCAGCCTCCAGTGCCGCTACTTTTGTAAGGCCGATGACGCCATGCTTGGCACTGTTATATGCTGCCTTGCCAGCAAACCCCACAAGCCCGTTAATGGAAGCCATGTTCAGTATCCGGCCTGACTTTTGTTTTTTCATGATTGGCATCGCATGCTTTATAGCCACGAATGGAGCAGTCAGCATTACTTTGATCATAAATTCAAACTTCTCAGTGGGAAAATCTTCAATAAAGGAAACATGCTGCAGCCCTGCATTATTGATCAGTACATCCAAAGCACCGAATCGGCTGATAGTTTCATTGATGGCCGCCTGTATATCAGACTCTGATGTCACATCACATTTTAGCCCAAGCGCTTCAAAACCTTCATTCTGCAGGTTTTCTGCAGCCTTTTTCACGGCATCCTCCTGAATATCTGTCAGAACAATTCTCGCGCCATGTTCAGCAAATCTCTTACCAATCTCATATCCAATTCCCTGCGCTGCACCAGTGATAAAAACGACTTTATTTTGTACCATGAATAAGCTCCTTTCAAAAACAAAACCGGGGCTCAATTTTAAGAGCCCCTGCTGAAATTAGATTCCCAACCCAAGTGAGAACAGGATAATAGCAATCGCAACTCCGATAAGCGGGACAATTACCGTAACAGCAGCTACTGCTCCATATGCTGCCTGGTGGGTTTCACCGCAGATTGCACGTACTGTGGTAACAACATAGCCATTATGCGGCAACGAGTCCAGGGCTCCGGAAGAAATGGCAACCGTTCTGTGCAGGGCTTCTGCATTAACGCCCATGTCCATATAATGCGGGGCCAGAATTGGCAGGGCGATTGCCTGGCCGCCTGAAGCTGACCCAGTCATCCCTGCGATCACACTTACAGCTATGGCACCGCCTATCAGCGGACTGCCAGGAATGCTCGTCATCCAATCAACCGCTGTGGCAAATGCCGGCACTGCTTTTGCTACGCCGCCAAACCCAACGACAGCAGCCGTATTACCTATAGCAATCAATGCACCTAATGTTCCATCAGACACAGCATTCCAGAAATTAGTGAAATACTTTCGGTTCAATAGATATGTGGCAATGACTCCACCCAGCAAGGCAAGAATAAGTGCAGATTGTGCAAGTGAATCATGAAAAACGAAGGAAATAATTAAAACGACAGCCAATGGTACAACACCCATAATTGGATGCGGTAAATCCTTATTTTCTGTTACAGGATCCTGCTTGCGAGATTCAAACGTTTCTCCTTTGTTTACAGCCTTGGTAATCATTCGCTTCAGCCACCAGTAGCCGAAGATCATCATGAACACAGCCACAATTAAGCTGACTTCCCAGCCCGCATATGGAGTCGTTCCAAGAAATTCAATCGGAATCCAGTTTTGAATTTCAGGTGAACCTGCAGAAGTCATCGTAAATGTTACAGATCCAAAAGCCAGTGCTGCAGGGATAAATCTTCTCGGCAGATTTGCCTGCTTAAATAAACTCAACGCCATCGGATACACAGAGAAGGCGACAACGAATAAACTGACTCCGCCATAAGTTAAAATGGCACAGGAAGCGACTATGGCAAGAACGGCATATTTCATTCCAAGCTTATCCACGACCATTTTGGATACACTGTCAGCTGCACCGCTATCCTCCATTACCTTTCCAAAAATAGCACCCAATAGGAACATCAGATACCATGATGTGACAAATCCCGAAAAGCCGGACATATAGTTCCCGACCAAGTTAGCCTCTCCTTCACCTGCCAGCTGCGGAAATAAAGGCATACCGCTAAAAAGAGCTACAAACAGCGCAGATAATGGACCGACCACCAGCAGGTTCATTCCCCGCATCGTCAGGTATATCAGCAGTGCAAGCCCGCCTATTAACCCAATCATACTTAGCATTTCATTTCCCCCTTTGTTTTAAATATAAGAAAATAAACTTGTCACCCCTCCTCTTGCAAGCGTTTTCAAAAATAGAAAAATAACTTCTTCTGAAAATTAATGCAAGAAGTGTGCCAACATAAAATACTTCCTGGGTGAAGGGAATGGTGAACATTTAATGAATTATTTTTCCGGAAATCTGGAACGGGCAGGGAGCAAGTCCTCCAATTTAATAGAATAGTTTTCAGATAATTCCGTCTAACAGAGGGCTATCAGCATTAATGATTCCTAGAGTCAAAAAAGTCCAGAATTTTGGAATGCATTCCGGATTTCTGGACTTTTTACACCTATACAATTCCATATTTCTTTAACTTTTCGTACATGGACGATTTACTGATGCCAAGAGCGTTTGCTGCTGCTATTCGGTCATTATTATATTTGCTCAAGCTTTGTGACAGAATCCGCTTCTCTGTTTCCTCAAGAATATCCTTCAGATTCTTTTTTCCAACCGGATATACAGCAGTTTCTTTCATATAATCCGGCAATGATTCTGTCGTGATAGTTTCATTGCTTGTCAGGTGAATAGATGCTTCTATTACATTTTCAAGCTCCCTGATGTTTCCGGGCCAGCTGTATTGATGGAACTTTTCTATGACTTCCTCTTCAATTGCACTTATTCGCTTTCCCGATTTTTTCGTTATTTTCTTGATAAAGCTGTCAATTAGAAGCGGTAAGTCCTCCATCCTGTCGCGCAAAGAAGGAACCATGAACGGCACTACATTAATCCGATAAAATAGATCCTCCCTAAAACGCTTTTCCTCCATCATTTTTTCGAGCGGTCTGTTAGTTGCAGCAATAATCCGGACATCCACTTTAACCGGAGCAGTCGATCCAACACTTTCGATCTCGCCTTCCTGAAGGGCACGCAATAGCTTCACCTGCATATTAAGCGGCATATCCCCGATTTCATCTAAAAACAAGGTTCCTCCATCTGCTAGCTGAAATTTTCCTTTTTTGCCGCCCTTTTTCGCCCCTGTAAAAGCTCCCTCTTCATAGCCAAACAGTTCAGACTCCAGCAGATGTTCAGGAATGGCCCCGCAGTTAATTTTTACAAATGGCTGATGGCTTCTGTTGCTTAGCTGATGAATGCTGTGGGCAAACAGTTCTTTGCCGGTCCCGCTTTCCCCGCGGATTAAAACGGAAATGTCACTGGCTGCCACCATTTTCACCTTTTCTTTCAGGCTGTGAATCTGGCTTGAGCTTCCTAATATATCATCGAGGCTGTATTTTACACTTGGATCAATTCCCTGAATATAGCTCTGGATTTTTGTGAGCATGCTCTTTACATGGCTGTTCATCTGCATCCATTCCTTTGTATCCCTAAAGAAAACCGTCCCGAATGCGCCAATTACCTCGCCATCAGAAAAAATGGGAATGCGGTTTGCTATCATATAGTTGCCTCTTATAAATTGCAGGTCCGCAATTTCTTCCTTTCCTGATTCTGCCACTATATGCATTCGTGAATTTTCAATAACCCCCGATACATGCTTCCCCAGAACCTGTTCCCTCTCCACCTCAAGGAAATCGCAATAATTTTTATTGATGTAAATGATCGTTCCTTCTTTATTTACAACGACAAGCCATCCAAAGGCGTTTTCTACAATGGTTTCAACCATTTGAACAGGCAAATCAAATAATGCGCTTTTCATTTTTGATCCCCTCATTTTGAACATTCTAATATAGTAAACACTATTTTATCATATTTTTCTGACAACAGATTCATTTCAATAGGTATTCCATTTGCTTTTACTGTCCATACCATTAGTAATCCGCGAAAGACATGGGAGGTGTTTCAGCTGAAAGGCATATATATGATCAATCCTCATTGGCAGTACTTAAACAAGTCCAAAGAAGAATGTATTCAGCTGCAAAAACAGGCATTGGAATCCTATATTGAGAACCATAATATTTATTCAGTGAAGCTAAATCAATGGCAGCTGAACGACTACTACACCATTCCACATGCCCTATTGTATGATTTGAAGAAAAAGAAAGCAGAGCTGGATATCCTGCTTCTTTATTCTGAAGAGGTCCTTGAAGACTTTATCCATTCTTATCCGGCGAGATGGCTGATTCTGAAAAGCTTCTTCAATGAGGTTGTATTTTGCGCTAACCAAAAAGAGAACTCTCTTGAAGGCGCAGGTTAAATTAATTACTTGAAACTATAAAACCTGCAGCTCAAAACTGCAGGTTTCATTCTTTCGCTTATTGTTATGAAGCATGCGCCAATTCTTTAGACTCCTTTAATTTCCTGTCATATACAAGAGTCGTCAGAATGGCAAAAACAAAAAGAACCATTAATACAGCAAACAGCATGGAGATTCCATAAAGATCAACCAGAATTCCCCCCAGTAAAGGGCCGATCATCCTTCCGCCTGTAGCTGTGCTGTTTACGATTCCCTGGTAAAACCCTTCTCTCCCTTTAGGAGCAAGCTGGTTGGCAATGGTCGGAACAGCTGGCCATATCAGCATTTCGCCTACTGTCAGTATAACCATGCTAGTGACAAATGCGGAGAACTGCTCTGCGATCGCAGCAGCAGCAAACGAGCCAATAAATATTACCATTCCCGCGACCATCTGAATCTTTAATGTTTTAAACCATTTTACCATTGCACTGATTACCGGCTGCCCCAAGACAATCAGGGCTCCATTAATAGTCCACAGCAAACTGTATTGCTTTAAAGAAATGTTCAGCTCCTGTGTATAGGCGGCAATAGTCGATTGCCATTGTACATATCCCACCCAGCACAATAAATAGCCCGCGCATAATATGAGCAGCGCATAAAGCTTGGTATGATTTTTAACCATGCCATTTTCCTGAAGGATGGAGGTCTGCTGACCCGAAACCGTGTTTATTCCCCTGTATCCAAAAACCGCAATCAGTAAAAAAACGATATACATGACAGTATTGGCGAGAAATATTAACTGAAAAGAGTAAGACGCCACGAGACCTCCAAGAGCAGCGCCAATGGCCACACCGGCATTCTGGGCTACATAGATGGCATTGAAAGCTTTGCGTCCTCCTTCTTTCCAGACTGATCCTGCCATCGCAAACATCGAAGGAAAAACAATCCCGGATCCGAATCCGACAAAGGTGAGGAAAACCACATATGCAGGCCAGCCATGCCAAAATGTCAAACCGAGGAGTGCCATTACCGTGATGACAATTCCAAGAAGAATCGAACGATAGCCGCCTATTTTATCATATAGACTTCCCCCTATTAAATTTCCTGCGACACTGGCTGCTGCGTTCACCATCAGAACCAGGCCGGCTACCGATAAGGATTTCCCTAAGTAGTCATGGATGTAGATTGTGTTAAGAGGCCACAAAAAAGAAGATCCGGTTACATTCACTGCCATCCCAATAATTAAAAGCCACAAGGTCCGCGGCATAAGATAACGCCCCTTTTTCGGTATTTTTTATGTTTAGCCGGTACATTAACTCCCGGACACTATTTCGAAATCCAAAATAATTTTAGTCGGTTTTTCCTGTCCTTGCAATAGGTTTTCAATCGATTTTAATAGACAGAATACTTCTTTTTTTTCGTTTAAAAAGTAAAGCCCCGATCCTCGGTTGATATGCTCCCCTTTAGGTAGACAGATTAAAAAATAAAAATCTGGCTGCTTATGGGGGAGTATTTATTATGTCTAA
>NZ_JBQCMZ010000030.1:0-46294 GCF_051964675.1 Cytobacillus sp. SAFR-174
CTCTATGGTAATATTATACATAATAAATAGAATTTTAAGTATATTCATATATTTAACCAATGAAATTGGATGAACCGTCATAAGTAGGTATGGTTATTTAATTTGATTTCAGTTAAGCCGGGGTACATGAAGGATGGTGTATATACACCTGAAATACTTCTACATACTATTAGAAAGAATAGGGATTTATATCCTGAGCTATTCAATAAGTGAGTGGGTGGAATGTATGGACATAAAATTGGAATTAACAAAGATTTACACAAATAGATTTCTTCAATCTCAAAAAGAAATATCTAATTTTGAAGGAGCGCTAAGCAATCTAATTGGCTTAGGAGATACGTCAGTAATTACCGACTTATGTATGGGATTTGACGATGATACTGAACAATATGAAATAATGTTTGGCTTAGTGCATGGGATAGAACATCTATATAAAGAAAATATTGAAGAAGGTTTATACTTTATAGCAAAAGCAGTCCCAAGTGTTATTGATAGAGCAAGAGAATGGATGGAAATTTTACATTACAGAATTCTAAATAATGACCAAGTAAGAAGTTTATACGGAGAAACACTATCTAAAGTAGATATCAAGACAAAAGAAACAATAATAAACTTATTGAATGATATAAAAAAGGAAGATCCAAACATCTTTGGCAATTCTGTAGATGAAGTATTAAAAGAAATATGATTATAACCTCAGCCTCAAGTAGTTTAATTTAAATTAATTGTATTTAAAGATCTGTATTATAAAAACACAGGTGCCTGCCCCCGACTAACGCTAGAGTGTAGGGGGTCAGGCACTTTTTTTACTTGCAATTCCTTGAATCCTGGATTGACGAGTATCAATCCTATTTAAAAAGTTTTATAGGTTCATTGAAAGCTCTTGAACCCTCTCCATCAGGCTTTATCCACCAGGAATTCCTGGAGCATGAACTCAAACAAGGACTGAAAAACACTCTTCAGGTCACTGCTGAGCTGACAGAGGAAGCGAATGGGATCATGAAGTCCGTTAGCGATATTGTTGCGCTTCCGCGGCTGGAGGATGGCCGCTTTATCCAGGCAACAAAGACCGCCGAGGACTCAAGCCGCGAAACCGCTGAGAAACTGGAGGACTTCGACCATCGGGAAACGGCTGCACTGGATCCTCTCCTGCAAGATCTATCCCACATGAACCAATACATCTTAAAAATCGCGGGCATGTTCCAAAGCGGCAGCTTATCTCTGGCTCAATATCAGCCAAAAACTCTTGCCTGGAAGGATATCCAGGAGGAAATATCGAATCCCAATCCAGAAGGCGGGCAAAGTATTTTTCAGGATATAGCTGAAGGAGCTATTGAAGGGGCATCCAAAGCCGTAGGGGATACATGGGATGGACTGAAGTCGACGTACGAGCTGGGCAGAACCATCATGGGGCCGTTCAGTCCACTGTTTTTGGGCAGTGAATTGCTGTTTAACCGTGACCAGCTGCTCGAAAACCAAAGGAAGCACCAGGAATTTTATTTGGGCATAGTAAATGACCCCATAGGAAAAGTGCGCCGGGCTGTGGATATGCCGAAATATATATGGTCCGCTGTCACCTGCGCCTGGGAGCGGGATGTCGTAAATGGAGACGCCAAGAGCCGGACAGCCTTCTTTACCTATGGCCTGACTTCCCTTGGAATTGGCATTCTGGGGGATAAGGGGATTGGGAAAGCTGGAACCATTGCCAAGACGGTTCGCCAGGCTGGTAAAGGGAAGAAGTCGATTTATACGCCAGTTCAGACACCTGCTCTGGCAGGAGGTGGACTTGCTCAGGGGCCGGTGCCTTATAATGTTCTATATGATCCGTTGACGAAGATCAAGATGTTAACGGAGAAAGCATTTGGAGTTAAGGGTTTAGGTAAGCCCAAAACAAGGGTGCCTAGAACAAATGGAAAATGGGTAGGAGAACCTGGAAATGGAACATGGTATTCAGATAAGCCAGAAGTTAATAAGGTAACTAATGGTGAGGGTGTAGAATTCCTTGATGGTAGACCTAATTTCACGCCATGGAGTAAAGGATCCATAAAATTTAAAGAAGGTATGTTAGATGGGTCAAAAAATGACTTTAATTTGGTTTATGAAAAAATTATGCAATTGAAAGGATATAAATCAATGAATCAGGCAAAGGTTTGGTTAAAAGAAAAAGGATTAACCCCTCATCATAAAAGTACTACTGAAATTGAATTAATCCCAACAGATTTGCATGGAAATATACCTCATATTGGTTCAGCGTCTGATTTAAGAGGAGGATAATAAAAATGAATCAAAAATTAAAGAGCGCACTAACTAAAATAATAGACACAGAAATAGCAGTTTCCCAAAAGAAAGATGCCTATAAATCTATTCATATGATTGAAAATTTGTATGGTGTAGATTTACCATCAGATTATAAAGAGTTTTTACTTGAATATGGAGGAAGTTTTATAAAAGATAATATAATGTATAAGCCAATTGAAATTACGCCCGTCACTCACAAGGATGGTTTTGATTCCATTGGTGGTTTTTATGGTATTACAGATGATAACTATAATATTGAATCGGTTATTAAAACCTACAAAGATGTTTTAGGGAAAGAATTGATGCCTATTGCAGATGCAGATGGGGGAGATTTATTATGTATAGGAATAAATGGTCGATATAGAGGTAAAATTTACTATTGGTATCATGAAGGAGAAGTTTCTAAAGATGGAAAAGAATATGTTTATCTCATAGCAAATTCTTTTGAAGAATTCATATTAAAATTTACCCCTCATCACCGAGAGCAAAATGTAAATTTAGATGATATCGAATTATTTTTAGATGAAGATTTACTAAAAGACTAAATTGTAATGAGAATACTTTATACCTGGGCTTAGCATTACTGCCATTAAGTTGACGAAATTATACGCAAATAAATAACAGCACCCTCTAAAGTTATAGAGTACAACCGGTGCCTGACCCCAACTAGAATACCGCTTTAAAGTGCCTGGGGTCAGGCACTATTTTTTAGTGACTTAATTTTTTGGAATGATGAGGACTTTTCTCCAGAGGAAGTAGTGGAGATTGCCTTAGCGTATAAGGAACAAAAATAATTTTATCTAGAGATCAATATCAACAGACCTTGTATGGCTATCTGCCATTCAAGGTCTATTTTGTGTGTAGCTCCATAGCGAATAACCTTTACTTAATCATAGATAATTGTGTACTTACCCTAATTGGCGTTTAAATGCTTTAGTGGCGAAGAAGTAACCGATGACCATGATGCCGATGCACCAGGAAAGCGCGATCCAGATATCATTGCCAACAGACCCTTCATACAAGAGGGTACGAATTGCATTCACGATTGAAGTCACGGGCTGGTTCTCAGCAAACGCACGAACAATTTTGGGCATGGTATCGGTAGGGACAAAGGCCGAACTGATAAACGGCAGGAAAATCAGCGGGTACGAGTAGGCAGTCGCCCCTTCCATAGATTTTGCTGTCAATCCAGGAATGACCGCAATCCACGTCAGTGCCAGCGTAAACAGCCCGAGTATCCCGGCTACGGCAAGCCAATCAAGGATATCAGCATTGGAACGGAAGCCCATCAAGAGGGCAACAAGGATAACCACCACGACAGTAAGCGCATTGGAAACAAGCGAAGTCAACACGTGAGCCCACAATACCGATGAGCGCTTGATAGGCATGGTAATGAAACGAGCCATCAGCCCGTTCTTTACATCGTTAAACAGCCGCAATGAAGTGTAAGCGACGCCGGATGCAATAGCCATCAGTAAAATTCCCGGCAATAAATAATTGACGTAGTTGTCAGTGCCTGTTTCTATGGAGCCTCCAAATACATAAACAAACAGCAGCATCATCATAATCGGCGTAATCGCCACCGTAATCATTGTATCCGGACTGCGCATAATATTGCGCATTAAACGCCCCAGTAATACCCCTGTCTTGCTTTTCATTTACATTTCCTCCTTTTTGCCGATGATTGCGAGGAAAATTTCCTCCAATGTCGGCTGCTTCTCGATATACTCCACTTTCGCTGGCGGGAACATCTCTTTAAGTTCGGAAAGGGTACCGGTCGTAATGATTTTTCCGCCATGCAGGATGGCGATACGGTCCGCCAGTTGCTCGGCTTCCTCCAGGTACTGGGTCGTCAGCAGGATGGTCGTGCCGCTGCCAGCAAGTTCCTTTATGGTATTCCAGACTTCAATACGCGCTTCGGGGTCAAGTCCTGTCGTCGGTTCATCAAGAAAAATAACGGCTGGCGTCCCGATCAGGCTCATGGCAATGTCAATCCGGCGCTTCATCCCGCCGGAATATTGGTCCGCCCGTCGGTTGGCCGCATCGGTAAGGCTGAATTTTGCAAGCAGATTGTCGGCGACTTGAGCGGGATTGGAAACTCCGCGAAGCTTGGCGATCATCATCAGATTTTCTCTTCCTGTCAGCATGCCGTCTAAGCTTGAGAATTGTCCTGTCAGGCTGATGCTCTGGCGAACATGATCCGGTTGATGCCGGGAGTCAAAGCCGCAAATAGCTGCTTCGCCGCTATCGGGCCTCATCAGCGTCGAGAGGATGTTGACCGTCGTTGTCTTGCCTGCTCCATTTGAGCCCAGCAATGCGAAAATTTCGCCACGCCACACTTCAAAATCCACCCCCTTTAAGACTTCCTTGTCTTTAAAGGATTTTTTCAGCCCTTTTACAGAAATCGCTGCATTACTCATACTTTTTTCCTCCTTATAAAAATGATGGGAGCTTGATTGCCTAAAATACCATCTACTTAGTATCACTGATAATCTGTATTACTTACTACTGGGATAAAAACATAACTGAATAGTGAAGGTGGCACCACATTTGTAACCAGCTATTCAGTCCGACTATTTATTAAAGTTACTTTTTTTAAAATAGATCTCATTCAAATCTTCACAATACTTGTCGATAAAGTTATTAGCGTTTGCCACTAGTACGCTGGCAAAGGACGTCAAGTCGAACCTGGGATGTCCAGGAGTTGTCTGTCTTCTACCGCACCGGATTCGAACAACTCAATTTATTCGTATCTATTTAATGGAAGAAGGAACGAGATAACATGTTTATTAAATTCCTTCTATTTTTTCATAGCCTTATCGACTTTTTGATTGATCGATTCTTGATAGAGATCAGCATAAGTTTTTGAATCATCAATAAGTGCATCACAGAAAGCAGCAACGTCAGTTCCTGTGACTTCAAGCACACCTTTCCCAGCTGCTGCCCCTTCTTCAAAGAAGCTGAGAATGTCAGAAAGCAGTCCGATACCGTTGTTTAGCTCAACAGGACCGACTTTGAAGAGATATTTTTGGATCTCTTTATAAACAATTTGGTAATCTTGTGGAAGCGCTTTGACACGTGAAACATGGGCTCTCCATTCTTTTTTGCCTTCAATGATTTTTTTGATGCTCATTTTAGTCCTCCTAATTTTCTTGCGACGTTCTTGTTGAGTTGGTCACGCCATTTATCTCGATAAGATTTTGCTCCCTCGCCACCAACAAGCGCTGCACAGAAGCCGCTGATATCATCTCCTAGTACTTCTTCGATGCTCTGGCCGTCTGCTGATGTAACTTCAAGCAGTTCAAGAGTACTGTCAAGGATGGGCATCAGACTACGACCGGTGATATCTCCATGAACCCAGAGATTACTTTTAATTTCTTGCCAGGAACTTTGATATTCAGCTGGCAAGACTTTTGCCCGCGCTTCAAAATCTTTCATTGCTTTCGTCATATCGCTGCCGGTTATTTTTTCTAAAAAGTTCATTGCAGTCTCCTTTAAGATACTAAAGTAAAGTTCTATTATTTAATCGTATCGTTGAGTTTTTGCCGTTGCTTATCAACCCATGATTTTGCATCAATGGCAAGATCATCACAGAAGGCTGCTACATCATTGCCAGTAACTTCTTTAACGCGCTTGCCATCGGCTGCGGCCTCTTCAAGAAGGTCGATGATGTGATTAAAGACGAATTTTGTTTCTTGCCAATCCATCACGCCGCCAGTGTTCCAGAGATATTTTTGCATTGCTTTGTAGGCTTTCCAGTAGTCTTCAGGTAAGGATTTTGCACGGTTTTCCATTTCACGCCATGCTTTCTTTTCGCTAAAATCGCCAAAGATTTTTTCAAAAATACTCATCATATTACTTCTCCTTTTTTATTTTATTTTCGTTTTGAGTTCGTCAATTTTGCCCGAGACGAAATCCCATTTTTTCCAAAAAATTTCAAGATGCTCTTGACCTGCTGCGTTAAGTGTGTAAAATTTTCTCGGAGGTCCCATAGTGGATGGCTTTTTCTCGATGTTCACCAGATTGTTTTTCTCAAGTCGCATGGTAATTGTATAAACAGTCCCTTCAACCACATCAGTGAAGCCAAGTTCCCGCAGCTGTTGCGTGATTTCATAGCCATAAGTTTCTCCGCGGCTGATGATCTCAAGCACACAACCCTCAAGCACCCCTTTCAGCATTTCTGTGATGTTTTCCAAATTCTTCATCTCCATTTTACCGGTATTCTGTGTTACTTATTACTAGTATATAGTATGACTAAATAGCTGAATTGTCAATAAAACTTTTCGTTAAAAAAGCCCGTTTTTATGTGTACAATGAACACCAGTACCACCCCATTGCTTCCTGAAAGCACTAAATAACCCTACTCTGCATACAAAAAGCCTGCCAAGGGTAAACCCAATATAAAAAGGGTGGCAGATATGGCTTTCGATTACGATTTGGATTTTGACACAATAGATTTTCGCAAGAATCCTGAACTGTATAGGGTTGGCAGGGGAGAACAGGGTGTGCTGCTGGTGGAGCCTTATAAGAGTGAAATCCTGAAGCATTGGCGATTTAAGACTCCGGTAATCGCTGAGGAGTCATCCGATAAAATTTATCAGATGTTTCTTGATTATAAGGAGAAAGAAGATTTTGTCGGGATGGACATGGCGAGGAAATTTCTGCAGATGGGATATACAAGAGCCCGCAGGTATACGAATTACAAAGGCGGGAAGAAATATGATGAGAATGGCAAGGTAAACGAAAGGCAGAATGATCCGGAGAAGGCAGAATCGGCTTCCATCTTTATGGAAAAATGGAAGCTCGCGCGGGAGGATCCGGATTATCTTAAGCGAAAAAAAGAGCATCAGAAGAAATATGGCTGAAGCAGCATGCCCTTTGCAATCAGCGTAAAGGATACAGCAACCTGAGCAACAGAGTCTTTGTTTTAAGGGGAAGATAATCTTGAAAGTCTATACGATTGGACATTATAACCATTCGATCGAACAGTTTTTAAAGCTGCTGGGAGCAGCTGAAGTTAGTTTTGTGGCAGATGTCCGGGCATTTCCTGCAAGCCGCAGGAATTCACACTTTAAAAAAGAAAACATGATCCAGTGGCTGAAAGAAGCGGGGATACATTATCGCCATTTTCCCGGTCTTGGCGGAAGAAGGAGAATGTCTGGCCAGGTAGGGGAGCAATTGAACGAAGGGTGGAATAACCGTTCGTTTCACAACTATGCGGATTATACACTGACAGATGATTTTCAGTCTGCTTTGGAGCAGCTCAAGGAACAGGCCGCAGAAACGACGCTCGTCTATATGTGTTCGGAATATCATCCGGCAAGATGCCACCGCCTTCTCATCAGCAACTGGCTGAAGGCAAATGGATGGGATGTGTGCCATCTCATTCCTGATGCTAAGGGAAATCCGAAGATCATCCCACATGAATTGGGGAAGTGGGGAGCCATGCCAATCATTGAAGAAGATGGGACTGTCGTGTATCCGAAGCTATAGAAGGAAACGCAGGGGCACAGGTGCCTGGCCCCCTTTTTGAAGCAGCTGCTGTATTGTGGCTGCTTTTTAATTTGCAGTAGTTTTCATCTATATGGTTTCAATAAAATGGTATAATTTACAGTGAGATTATCATTTTAATATAAAGAATCAAATAGAGAAACAGGAGTGGTTGAATTGAATTCAATGCTGCAAATGGGGGGAAATACAGTATTAAGTTCCCCAAAAGGTTATGTGACCGTTAGCTACGATATGTCTCATTTGATCGATATTTCCTTAACTGCTTTCCTTTTAACAGATTCAGATAAGGTACAAGGGGACAGCGGGATTATTTTTTATAATCAGCCAAAGAGCCCTTCCGGTGCAGCAGCCCTATTGCCGGCTGAAACTAAAGGGACCAGGAAAGTACATACTATTCAATTTGATATGAGTAAAGTTCCTGCAGGCATTCATAAAATAGCGATTACTCTGACAGAGGATAATCACATGGGGTTCTCGAATGTAAAGAATTTAAAAGCCGAGATATGTACGGGGCATACCACTATCGAATTAACGCCATCGAGTTTTACAAAGGAAAATGGGATTGTGGTTTTAGAATTATATGTAAGGAATGGACAGATAAAGGCAAAATCAATCTGGCGCGGATTTGAATCCGGGCTTGAAGGGTTATGTAAAAATTACGGTGTAGAAGTGGATTCCACTGAGGAAAATATGCCTGCTGAAACTAAGACCGTTCAGCCTCTTCCTGCTGCTGCCGAAAGCAAACAATTTCAAAACACGATCACCCTTGAAAAGGTGAAGGGCATAATCAGTCTCGACAAAGGTCAAAAGCCGGTGATCATTGAAAAAACACCACAGATTACGGCAACGGTATCATGGAAAACAGGAACGGATTATGATATCTATGCTCTGGTTTATACAAAGGATGGCAGGCAAATCGATGTCGCCATGTTTGGTGCAAGCGGCACACCGCCACTTAGAAGTTATGCAAACGGAGCAGTTGAACATATGGGGGATGTCAGAAGAGATTACAGTTCAACGAAGACAGAAGTAATTAAATTGAGACTGAATAATGATATCCTGGCAGTCGTGCCTGTCGTTTACTCTGCCCAGTCTAATGGAACGGGTTCTTTCTACAGATACAAAGTGTCCATGAGTATTGATAATCATAGCGGCACCTCCGTTACGATCTCAGCTAAAAATGCCAACAATGATGACCGCATTTATACCTGTGTGCCCGGAATCCTCCATAATACGCCAGATGGAGTAATCATAAGTCCATTGGAGCTGTACAGTTCACCGGATTCTGAGTATAGACCTAAACTCAGAATGGGGCCTGCCAATATGGTAGAGGTTGTAATGGATGCAGGTCCCAGAAATGATTACAAATAAAAGAAGAGATCGAAAAACATGTGTGCCTGTCCCCAACTGCCATTACGCTTTAAAGTGCCGGGGTCAGGCACCTTTTGGCTGTTTATTAAAATTCATCATAATCTGCTAAAGAAAAATCGTCTTGAGTGATGGGAGCGTTTTTTTCAGCTTAGATTCCTCAATTTTGGTTATAAAATTGTTAAGAATGGATTCAAGTGCGGCTTGTTCGTTCTTGCCATATCCAATGGCCCCTTCATATACTCCAACTGTGTCCTTTATTTTTAAGTTCATATAACTTAGATATCCATTTTGGTCGTCTTGAGTTTCATAGATTCTTACTTTAAATCCGGCATAAGGTATTACTTCACCTTCCTCAAACACATCACCCAGCAAACTAAAAGCAGAAACCTCAAATTCACTGACTAACTTTTCGATAGAATTAATCCCGGTTACTTTAACATTTTTCCAGCTCAATATTCATCCTTCCATTATTGTGTAGCTATTCGATCGTCCGGAGACCTTTTACCTCGACTTTCCTTCCCGCATCAATGCTACCCGATAAGGGAATAATTCCCCTTCCATCATACCCTCTGAAATTGCAGGATCATCTTTCATGAATTGTTCGGCACTCGTTTCATTTTCAGCTTCAAAGATAACAATTCCAAATCCGGTATCATCGTCATTCAGTGTTCGTCCTGCCAATATTACTTTTCCCTCTTCAGTATTTTCTTTGAGTTTTAAGAAGTGGCGGCTGATAATCTCTTCTTCCGTTTGCGTCCAACTTTCCCTTTTTAAGAAATGTGCTTTTAATCTTAATTTATATAAATATTGTTCCATGGAACTATCACCTCATTATTAATTCGAGAACGATTGTTTTAGCTAAATTTAAATCCAAGTGCCTAACCCCAACTGCATTACTGCTTTAAAGTGGAGGGGGCAGGTCCCTTTATTTAGTTTTCAGTGCATTAAAGGCTGGAATTCTTCTTTCAGCAGCCCCATCATGATGGTGTCATGAAATTCATGGTGATAATAGTGGTTTTTCCGCTTTATTCCTTCCTGCTTAAAGCCCAGCTTTTCGTATGCCTTAATGGCGCGCAGATTATAGGAATACACTTCAAGATCGAAGCGGTGAAGATTGTAGACACCGAAACCATAATCCAGCAGCAGCTTCATAGCTTCTGTTCCAAAGCCTTTTGAAAGGTAATTCCCATTTGAAATCTGGATGCGGATATTGGCTGAGCGGTTCATCCAGTCGATATCGTTTATCTCCACATCCCCTATCAGCTCATCATTTTCTTTGTCAGCTATAACAAGGAAAATTCTGCTGTCATCACTGCTGATTTTGGCAAAATACTCCCCCATGAACTCTTTCGAATAAACCTTTTTCAGCCCGGTGAGCGTCCTCGTATCAAAAATGTACAGCCCATTATAGAAGAAGTCCAAATCTTCAGGGTGGTAAGGTCTAAGGTACACCTTGTCGCCTTCTAAGAATCGTTCGTACTTTTTCATGTTCATGCCCCTTATGTTTTTTCTTTCATCATACCTGCGGATTTGCAAAGTAAGCATTGAAAATCGCTTCTCAAATCCTGATATAAGGTAATTATATACAGAATATTAACATAGTTACATCTGTAGAATTGGATCTGCCCTCCAAAAAATCACTAAATGCACTGCCTGACCGCGGCAAATGCTTAGATTCTTGCTGCGGTTTCACCCTTATGTTTAATGGAATACAAAATAATCCCATTTTCCCATCACAGCCCAAACCATGGTATATTTTAATAGGTACGATATAGATAACCAAAGGGGCATGTATGAAGGAGTTTAATAATAAAACCAATAAGAAAATCTATCATATTGTGGCGTTTATTATGATCGCCATTATGATCATGGGGCTTGTGGCGGGTAATCCGCGGATGGGTGACTTCGGGGCTGGCTATATGCTGAATCTGGTGCTGGTCCTCATTCTGTCGGCATGTCTGCTGCTGTATCCAAGGGTTGATACGTTTGTACATAGAGTGATAATCACGATTGTTTCGTCTGTTTACTTTTATACGCTGTTCTTTTTATATCCCGAGACCTGGTCGAACTTTATTTTTCTGTGTTTGATTCCTGCCCTTTCAATCTTGTTTTTTGATTCCAGGATTTTTTATTTTTCGCTGGTTCTCAATTGTATTGGATCGGTGCTTTTGTTTGGCTATATTGCGGCTGTGGACCACGGACTTCAATATGCCTATATACAGCAGGATTTAATAGGGAATGTAATTAACTTTTTTGCAAGCCAGGTTGTTGTTTTTTTTATTTTTTTCTTAACGAATGGGCGGATGAAAAAACAGCAGCTCTATTATGAACAAATTCAGCAGTCGGGGCGCTTGAAGGTAACGGGCCAGCTGGCAGCTGCGGTTGCACATGAAGTCAGGAATCCTCTGACCGTTGTGAAGGGTTTTCTGCAGTTATTTGAACAGGATACTTCCTTTTCTTCCAGTCGAAAGGGACAGATTTCGCTGATGGTTGATGAATTAAATACAGCTGAGCAGGTGATTTCTCAATTTCTGTCTGTTGCGAAACCAGAAAAAGAGATTGCATCTGAAACAGTGGAGGTCAAGGCTGTTCTGCAGAGTGTGGCGGATCTACTGTATTCGTATGGGCTGCTGCATGATAACCGGATTGAAGTAAATGTTCCGGATGATTGTCATATCGCCGTGAACCGCCTGGAGTTTAAACAATTGCTGATCAATATTATTAAAAATGCGATTGAGGCATCGGAGCTTGGGGATATCGTTCAGATCACGGCTGCAAGGGAAAAAGACTTTGTTGCCATAAAGGTTACCGATCAAGGCAGAGGGATGACCGAATCAGAAGTTGCCTCACTCGGAACGCCTTTTTATTCGCTGAAAAGCAAAGGCACCGGACTGGGTATGATGATTTGCTTTGCGATAGTGGAAAAATATAAAGGGACCATTCATTTCAAGACTGCTTTAGGGCACGGAACAACCGTCTTGATACGTTTTCCAGCCATTTAAATACAGGCGCCTGACCCCAGCTAAACTGCAAGTGCCGAGGGTCAGGCCCCTTTTGTTATATCCCCTATTTCTTTACAACAGGAATCCACATCTCACCGAATACCATTCCGTTTCGCTGCCCCATTTCAACAGAGGCATTGGGCCCGCCGACATAGGCGTAATCCGTTGCTTCCGGCAATGCTTGACCAAAGGCAATCCCCGTAAGCATATTGCTCAATTCCTCAGATGTCCCGGCTTCCCCTTTCACAACGAGGTATTCTCCCTCAGGAAACTGAATCAATCTGGTTGCTTCCGGAAGAGATGCCTCTGTCATGACGCCTGCATAATGCATCATCTTGTTATTTACGGCTTCGTTTACGACAAAAATGTATTCATTTGTGGATACGGCCTTTAATTTGTCCAGCCTTCCATCCTGTTTGACTGCCTGCCAAAAGTCAGCTTTCTCCTTATTTATGCCTGCATAATCTGTGTAATTGCTCTTCAATTCAGTTCCAATGCCTAAAACAGTAAAGCTTTCTTTTTCTTCCAGAGTATAATTCGCCATTTTCAAAACCAGCCTTTTTTAATTATTTCAAATGATTTGCCCATTTGATAAGTTTATAATAACGTTAAAACATGTCAAAAAATGATACTGTTTAGGGAGGCAGCAATGAAAAAAGTGGAACGGATCAATGTGATGATGCGGTATATCAACAACCGTGCACACTTTACTATCTCTGAAATCATGCGGGAATTTAACATTTCCCGTTCAACAGCGATTCGGGATATTCGTGAAATAGAAGCCATGGGGATGCCGCTTGTCGCTGAGGTCGGAAGGGATGGCGGTTATTTTGTCATGAATAATTCCGTCCTGCCCACTGTCCGCTTTACCGATAATGAGATCAAAGCTCTGTTTATTGCCTTTATGGCTACAAGAAATCTGCAGCTTCCCTATTTAAAGAGCCGTCAGTCTTTAGCTGAAAAACTGCTCGGCCTGATATCGGAAGCCCAGCAGGAAGACCTGGTTCTTTTAAATCAAATCCTGCTGTTTGAAGGTACCAACCCTAATAATCCCGATTTGCTTGATCTATCAGACCTCCCCCATCCGATGCTGGAAAAACTCATTGAATCTCTTATTTTGGATCGCTATTTAGTGATTACCGTAATAGAAGAGAAGGAAATCAGGTCTTATCCCATTTATCTTTTGCACCTTTATCGTGAAAAAAACATTTGGAAGGTGGAAGCCTTTGACTTAAAAGAAGAAAAGATACAAATTTTCCCCGTGGATAATCTAATCGATGTTGAAGAGTATCCTGTGAAAAAAAGAGTAAGCAGGAAAAATATTTTAGAAAAACTAAGCATGAAGGACGAGGCTATCAATCTTGTCTTAGAACTCGGTCCGCAGGCGATTGCCCAGTTCAAAAAATACCATCCGATTAAGGCTTCCATTGCCTATACAAATCCTTACCAGACCACAGCCATTCTAAAGACTTTTATCAATGTAAATAATTCGGAAGAGCTGACCGAAATAATCAATTGGCTGCTTTTCCTGGGTGAGGATATCCATGTCAGGGAAATGCCTGAAGAAGTTTTAGAAGGCCTGCAGGATAGATTAAGATTGTTCAGTCCATAAGAAGATAACTGTGTATCTAAATAGAAAAGGATGATGCTTTCTTAATAGCATCACCCTTTTTCATGGTTATATTACTCCTTGTGCGATCATGGCATCGGCTACTTTTATAAATCCTGCGATATTAGCGCCTGCCACCAGATTGCCTGGATAGCCATAATCCTCGGCAGCTTTGACGGTGCTCCGGTATATATTCGTCATAATTTGCTGCAGTTTTTCATCCACTTCTTCAAATGTCCAGGATATTCTTGAGCTGTTTTGGGCCATTTCTAATGCAGAAACGGCAACACCGCCTGCATTGGCTGCTTTTGCAGGCCCAAAGAGAACGCTGTTTCTCAGAAACTCATGGATGGCCCCTGAAGTGCATGGCATATTTGCTCCTTCACCAATGGCTCTAACTCCATTGGCAACAAGGATTTCTGCTGCGGCCTCATCGATTTCATTTTGTGTCGCACATGGCAAAGCGATATCACAGGGGATGGACCAGATGCCGGAGCATCCCTCAAAGTATTGGGCATGAGGATGTTCCTTCACATATTCCCGGATCCTTTCTCTCTCAACTTCCTTCAGCCTTTTTACTGTATCAAGGCTGATGCCGTTTGGATCATAAATATAGCCGTCAGAATCGCTGCAGGCCACAACCTTCGCGCCTAACTGTGCCGCTTTTTCAATCGCATAAGTAGAGACATTTCCTGAACCGGAGACAACGACAGTGCTTCCTTTAAAGGAAAGCCCTATTTCCTTCAGCATTTCCTGTACAAAGTAAACCGTACCGTAACCTGTCGCTTCAGTGCGGGTTAAGCTTCCGCCATACCCGATACCTTTCCCTGTCAGGACTCCAGCTTCATAGCCTCCACGGATTCTCTTATATTGTCCAAACAGATAGCCTATTTCCCTGGCGCCGACTCCGATATCTCCGGCAGGAACGTCTAAATCCGGCCCGATATGCCTGCTTAGTTCCAGCATGAAGCTTTGGGTGAATCTCATTATCTCCCCAACAGATTTCCCCTTAGGATCAAAATCAGCTCCGCCTTTTCCTCCTCCGATCGGCAGACCTGTAAGGGCATTTTTGAAAATTTGTTCAAAGCCCAGAAATTTGATGATGCTGGCATTTACAGAAGGATGGAATCGCAAGCCGCCCTTGTAGGGACCGATTGCGCTATTGAATTGTACCCGGAAGCCGCGATTCACCTGTACTTTTCCCTGATCATCCACCCAGGGGACTCTAAAGGTGATCACTCTTTCAGGTTCCGCTATTCTTTCAAGAATACTTTGCTCCATGTATACGGGGTTTTTCTCAAATACTGGAACGAGTGAATCAAACACTTCTTTAACGACCTGATGAAATTCACTTTCATTAGGATTGCGCTTTTTAACTGTTTCGAATACCGCCTGAACATAATCCTCCGCCTGTATTCGCTTCTCATTAATTTCTGTTAGTGCAGTCATGCTGCCAATGGACCTCCCTTAAGTCAAAATTAAATACTTCAATAAATTTCCAACTATTCAAAAATTGTATGATTCTCTCATTTTATAGTTGTAAATCAATCTAAACAATATGAAAATTAGATAATATTGATGCCGAAATTAGATGATTGGCAGAAGGGAGGGAAAAAATCACATGGAATTAAGGCAGATTAAATACTTTATTGAAGTGGCGAAAAGAGAACATGTAACCGATGCGGCTTTAGCTTTACATGTGGCACAATCTGCTGTGAGCAGACAGATTTTCAACCTTGAATCAGAGCTGGGGGTTAGTTTGTTTATCCGTGAAGGAAGGAATGTGAAATTGACGCCGATCGGCAAACTATTTTTAGAACAGATGGAAGAAGCCATAAAGGTAATCGATAATGCCAAACGGCAAGTCAAAGAGTATCTGGATCCGGAGCATGGCAGAATACGTTTCGGCTTCCCAAGCAGTCTGGCACTTTATACGCTGCCTTCCATCATATCTGCTTTCCGCGGGCGCTATCCTCATGTGAAGTTTGAGCTCAAACAGAGTGCTTATCATGATTTAATCAGCGGAGTGGCGGAAGGGGAAATCGATATGGCATTGATTGGCCCTCTCCCTAAGAAAGAGAAAAAGGTTAAAGGGGATATTTTATTCACCGAGAAAATGGTCGCTCTGGTTCCTGCTGCCCACCCTTTAGCAGACAAATCTTTATTGAATCTAAACCACCTGAAAGATGAATCCTTTATCTTGTTTCCTAAGGGTTATGTCTTGCGAGAATTATTCGATGATGCTTGCAGTCAGCATGGCTTTCAGCCTAAAGTGTCATTTGAAGGGGATGATATTGATACGATTAAAGGTTTGGTCTCAGCAGGTCTGGGGCTGACGCTTATTCCGGAATCTACATTGGTGGACAGCCTGCCGCGTTCCACAGTAAGGCTGCCTGTCATGCCACAGATTACCCGTGCGGTAGGAATCATTATTCCAAGTGAACGCCAGCTGCTGCCCACGGAGAAAATATTCTATCAATTCATTCGTGATTTCTTTGCCGTTTTGGACCAATTTCAAAACTGACAAAGGTCTAACAGGAGAAGAATGTCAAAAGGTATAGCCCTATGAGATTCTTTTTCTGGCCTTCATATATTTAATATATTCAATAAGAGGATTTCCCTGATGAATTAGCGAATTTGACCTCGATAGTGAAATGGCAGGCATGTTCCTGGAAAAAGGCCGGGGAGCTGCCTTTCCAAAGAGAAGGGGGCTAATATGATTGATTTTAGAGAGATAGACCGCCACAATTTTTTTGATGTCATTGATTTGCGTGTAGCGGAAGAACAGAAGGCATTTGTGGCGCCGAATGTGTTTTCGCTTGCGCAGGCTAAGGCGTTTCCGGAGTGTGAGTGCTTAGCGATTTATCATGATGATGTGTTAGTGGGTTTTACGATGTACTGCATGGATGATGACGATAAGGAATATTGGATTTACCGCCTGATGGTTGATGAGAAGCATCAGTCAAAAGGGTATGGGAAAGCAGCCATGGAAAAGCTGATTGAGCGGATTAAGCTGAATCAGGAGCATAAGGTGATTTATTTGAGTTTTGAGCCTGAGAACCATCTCGCGAAGGGGCTATATGAAAAACTCGGCTTTAAAGCCGATGGCAGGGTGATTGATGGGGAAATCGTATATAAACTGGCGTATTAATCAAAAGAGCTCCTGCTGAGGGAGCTCTTATTCATGGAGGTGAACCCATTGCTAAAAAAGAATAGCAGATGGATTGCAGTTTTCTTAATCCTAATTCTTTTGATTGCCGGCCTGCTTGATCTTAAGTATCAAGGGCTGTTTTTTCAGCTGCTGCCGGAGTCCGTTCAATCAAAACTGACAGGTGTCTGATCCTCAGGCACTTTCGTTTCGACGCCGGAAAAGGCCTGTCCCCAGTTCATTAAAAGCAATGGCAGCCAGTATAATCGCCGTGCCCAGCCACTGCATCGGGGTTACCGTTTCTGACAAGATTATGCTGGCTGACAGGATGGCAATTGGCAATTCAATGGAGGTTAGTATATTGGCAATTCCACCTGAAACCAAAGGCGCACCAGCCGCGAAAAACAGCGGAGGAAGGACTGCGCCAAATAGCGAAACCCCGGCGGCAATCGTCAGCAGATTTTCCTCCAAAGGCAGAACAGACGGGATATCACGCATGAACAGGATCAGCACCAGGATGGCTGATCCCGTCACCATCAATGAACTCCTTATCCAGGGATCCACATTCACAGCGACCTTGCCGCTGAAGAAAATGAAACCGGCATAAGTGATCGCGGAGAGGATTCCCAAAATAAAACCTTTAACTGGAAGGCCCTGTATGTCGCCATTTACAATGTTAGAAGCGAAAAAGACCCCGATTAATATCAAAATGATCGAAAGCACGGTGACAGGCGCCGGTTTTATTTTGCTGAAAACCCATTCTAAAAGGATCCCGATCCAGACAAACTGGAACATTAAAATGATGGCCAATGATGCAGGAAGATACTGCATGGAGCCATAATAGAAAATACTGGTTAAGCCGACAAAACAGCCGGTCATCATGATTTGCAGCACGTTTTTCGTATGGAGCCCTTTGAAACTGGAGCGTTTTATCAATGTGAAGGACCATAGCAAAATGAAGGAAATAACCATCTGCGCAATCGTAATCTGTCCCAGCGAGTAGCCATAACTAAACCCCAACTTTGCAAAAATCGGTGTAAATCCGAAAAAGGAAGCACCGAGCAGTATATATAAAATTCCTTTATTGATTTTCAATTTGAAACCTCCTTGATGCAAACGTAAAAAAGGTGCTACACATGTATCACCTTTTTTAACTTTATTGTGACATTAAACTGCCAAATGTCTGGTTTCCGCCTCTTTCTTCCCTTCCAATCTCCGGTAAATAAACGCAAGCAGCGCCGCGGGGATCGTACATACTACCATTCCGATAAAGGCAAACCTTGGTTCCATTTCATAAAGATACCCGCCGAAAATGGTGAAAAGGGCTGTGCTCCAGCTGAGGGCGAGTGCCGAGTAGACCCCTTGAGTAACGGGCACCTGTTCATGAGGAACATATTTAATTAAATATTTCATGAAGGCGTAATGTGCCATGGCAAATGAGAAGGCATGCAATGTCTGGCTAATGCTGAACATAATGACATGCGGGAAGGCAAATACGAGAACCCAGCGTGCAGTGGAGCCCAGTGCTGCCAGTGCCAGTAATGAACCGATTGAAAACTTCCGGAAAGTCCTTTCCGCAATGAAAAAGAAAAAAATTTCTGCAATCACGCCTATATTAATAATGGCGCCGATTAAATATTTTGGTGCTTGAATTTCCTGTAAGTAGATATAACCATAATTGTAATAGGAAGCATGCGCTGCCTGCAGCAGAATCACAATGATGAGCACAAGGCCGAAGTGTCTGATGCTGAATAATTTCCTTATGGCTCCTTTGGTCTGGCCGGGTTTCGGCTTTTCAGATAGTACTGCAGGTGTATTCATGAAGCCGAGACAAAGGACTACAAGCATGCCGAGTAATAACGCCCAGAAAATGGCCTCATCTCCGAACCCTCCTGTAAAGAAGGTCAGAATCATACCGGACACAACGAATCCGATCGATCCCCAGGAGCGGCTTTTTCCGTAATTCTTTAATTGTTTGTTTTGGACAAGAATGCCCGCAGCACTATCCAGTGCAGGCATCAGTGCCGGATAAAAGAAATGCAATAGCAGCGTTACCAGCAGCAGGCTGGCAAAAGAGTCGGCCGGAATATAGCAGAGAATGGCGATCAGGGTACCGGCTGACATCCCGTTCAGCAGGGTTCTGCTGCTGAATTTTCCTGATAGATAGGGAAAAGCAAAAAGTGTGGCAAGTCCCCGTACCGCCAGGCCTAAGCTCATGATCAAACTTGCCTGTGAAACCGTCATTCCTTTTATATGGATCATCCACCCTGTCCAATAAGGCAGGAAAATGCCCCAGGTCATAAAAAAGCTGAAAAACTGCCTGCTCATCCAGCTTTGTGTCTTCATAAAAATCCCTCCGATATTTGCATGATATCAGGAAGCTTCGTACAATAATATGAGATATCTCATATTTTGGGGTGGATGATGGAAACATACAAAGGGAAAAAAAGACAGCATTACCTGGAGAAGCACTCTATATCCCATTTATTTTCTTTTCCAATTGAGGAGTTTATAGAAGTTCGCGAATATAAGCGGGATGAGTGGATTATACGCGAGGGCATGAGGCCGGATTATTTGTATTATGTCATCGAGGGAAAAGCCAAGATTTACGTGACGTATCAAAATGGAAAGGTATCTTTGATTAATTTTATCAATGCCCATGATTATATCGGGGAGATGGAGCTTTTGCATGAAGTGTACTATACAAAGGGGATCCAAGCCTCAGCAAAGACAGTCTGTTTTGCGATTCCCCTGCACCACTGCCGCAAAAATCTGCTTGAAGACACCACCTTCCTCCGCGAGCTCACCAAGTTTTTAAGTGTGAAAGCAACCAAGATGGCTGAAAAGTATTCCCAGAGCCTATCCTTCCCGCTTGAAAACCGGCTGGCCGATTTCATCCTGCAAACCGCTGATGGGGATGTGTATAAAGAGAAACATGTGACCGTCTGTGACTTTTTAGGAGTGTCCTACCGTCATCTCCTGCATGTTCTTGTGCAATTTTGCGAAAAAGGCTATTTGCAGAAGGAAGGACGCCATTACCTTATTCGGCAGCCGGACGATCTGCACCGGCTTGCAGATGTGCTGAAAAATGGGTTGGAGACGGGCGGCTGAACCGGATATAAAGCAATGAAAATTCCCACTTAAAGGTAAGCGGTTTCATTCACTGAAATTACCAGCTTCCCAAGCATTCAGGCATACCGGGAAAAAGGTCTTTTTTATTGTGCCATAACCATTGCCAATTCATCCTTTCAGGCTTATAGTGAATACGAAGGATAAGCTATTACAAAACCTATATATATCTGAAAGGTTTATATAAAGGAGAAGAAGTCAATGTTAGCAGCAAAGAACAGCTACAGAATCGAAAAAGATTTTCTAGGCTCTAAGGAAGTACCGGCTGATGCCTATTATGGCGTTCAGACGCTTCGTGCGGTTGAGAACTTTCCGATTACAGGCTACCGGATTCATCCGGAGTTAATCAAGGCAATGGCCATCGTGAAAAAGGCAGCGGCCATGGCGAATATGGAAGTTAAGCGCCTTTACTCAGGCATCGGAGACCCGATTGTACAGGCAGCCGATGAAATGATTGAAGGATTATGGCATGATCAGGTGATTGTGGACCCGATCCAGGGCGGTGCCGGAACATCCATTAATATGAATATTAATGAAATCCTTGCGAACCGCGCGATTGAAATCATGGGCCATGAAAAGGGCGATTATTCCCATTGCAGCCCTAATACCCATGTTAATATGTCGCAGTCGACGAATGATGCGTTCCCGACAGCTATGCACATCTCAGTATTAAATCTGCTGGATCAATTAATCCTGACAATGGAAAATATGCACTCTGTTTTCCTTGAAAAATCAAAGGAATTCAGCCATGTGATTAAAATGGGCCGGACCCATTTGCAGGATGCTGTTCCAATCAGGCTTGGGCAGGAATTTGAAGCCTACAGCCGCGTCATTGCTCGCGACATCAAGCGCATTCAGCAATCCAAACAGCACTTATATGAGCTGAACATGGGCGCAACGGCAGTTGGAACAGGTCTGAATGCCATCCCGAAATACATTGACTTAGTGGTGAAGCATATTGCCGATATCAGCGGCCTGCCATTTAAAGGGGCAGAACATCTTGTAGACGCCACTCAGAATACGGATTCTTACACTGAGGTTTCCGGAGCACTGAAAATCTGCATGACCAATATGTCCAAAATCGCAAATGACCTGCGCCTGATGGCTTCTGGCCCAAGAGCGGGTCTTGGTGAAATTTCTCTTCCGGCAAGACAGCCGGGCTCATCCATTATGCCTGGTAAAGTAAACCCTGTTCTTCCGGAACTGATCAATCAGGTTGCCTTCCAGGTCATCGGGAACGACAACACGATCTCCCTTGCTTCAGAAGCGGGACAGCTGGAACTGAACGTCATGGAGCCAGTCCTGATCTTTAACCTTCTGCAATCGATCAGCATTATGAACAATGCGTTCAATACGTTTACAGAGCATTGTGTAAAAGGAATTGAAGCCAATGAAGAAAGAATGAGGGACTATGTTGAAAAGAGTGTCGGCATCATTACTGCCGTCAACCCTCACCTTGGCTATGAAGTCGTATCCAGAATTGCACGGGAAGCGATTTTAACAGGCCGTTCCATCAGGGAGCTGTGCCTGAAATATGATGTTCTGACAGAAGAAGAACTCGATTTAATCCTCGATCCATATGAAATGACGGATCCTGGCATTGCAGGCGCTGCGCTGCTTGAAAGAGATTAAGGTAAACAAAAAAAACGCTTGTCCCCGCAATAGGGGGGCAAGCGTTTTTGCTATCTATTCATTCCAATTAGTATGGAAAGTCCCTTCTAAATCAGTCCGCTCATACGTATGGGCACCGAAGTAATCACGCTGTGCCTGCAGCAGGCTGGCATTTGATCTTCCATTCCTGTAGCTGTCGTAATAGGAAAGAGAAGAGCTCAAGCATGGCAATGCGATGCCGGATTGAATGCCTTCGCAGACAATTTTGCGCAAGCCTGTCTGGTAGTCCCTGATTCTCTCTGCAAAGTAAGGGGAGACAAGGAGGTTTGCCAGGTTCGGCTGCTCCTGGTAGGCTTCGCTGATGACATTTAAGAATTCCGCACGAATGATGCAGCCGTCGCGGAAAATCAGAGCGATATCCTTTAAAGGCAGATTCCAGTCATTTTGCTCAGATGACATTTTATATTGTGTAAATCCTTGTGCATAGGCACACACTTTCCCCATATATAAAGCCTGTCTGATGTATTCAATCCAGACGTCTTTTTCAAGGATTATCTGATCCTTCTCAGGACCTGTTAAAAGTGTTTCTGCCGCCACACGCTCATCCTTTAGAGCAGAAATATAGCGTGCGAATAAAGATTCTGTAATGATCGAGGTTGGGATCCCATTATCGATCGCCTGCAGGCTGGTCCATTTTCCGGTTCCCTTTTGTCCGGCTTTATCAAGGATGACATCGATTTGCGGCAGCCCTGTGCGCTCATCTTTTTTCCTTAAAATAGCTGCTGTGATCTCGATTAAATAGCTCTTCAGCTCGCCTTGATTCCATGTTTCAAAGATATCCGCTATTTCCTCAACAGATAATCCCAGCTTTTCTCTTAAGAATATATAGGCCTCAGCAATCAGCTGCATATCTGCATACTCGATTCCGTTATGTACCATTTTGACAAAGTGGCCTGCCCCTTTAGGTCCGATGTAAACACAGCAAGGCATCCCGTCAACCTTTGCAGCGATCTTCGTAAGAATTGGAGCCGCTTTTTCATAGACATCCTGATCACCGCCAGGCATGATGGAAGGCCCTGTTAATGCTCCCACTTCACCGCCTGAAATGCCGATACCCAGATAGCCGATTCCTTTTGCTTTCAGATCATCATATCTTTTTTCCGTATCTTTGAAATGGGAGTTGCCCCCGTCCATGATAACGTCGCCCTCTTCAAGGAAAGGAAGTAAGCTTGCGATAACAGAATCAATGGCTTTTCCAGCCGTCACCATTAAAAAGATCTTTCTCGGTGTTTCCAGAGACTGGACAAAATCCTCTACTTCGTAATAAGGGCTTATGGCTTGCCCTTCAAGCTTTTGTACAAGCTGATCGGTTAAATCCCTTGTGTAATTATATACAGCTACCTTCTCGCCGTTGTTGGCCATATTTAAAGCGATATTGCTCCCCATTACGCCGAGACCAATAACACCAATTGTATTTTTCATAGTTCCTGCTCCTTCATTCAGAATAATAGGCAATGAAACCCTCTTATAAAGTAGGGTTTCATTGCCATAAAGTGTTTATACAAATAAGCTTAACAATAAAATAAATCCTAATCCAGCAACAGATATTATTGTTTCAAGCAAAGTCCATGTTGCAAACGTTTCCTTCATGCTCAAACCAAAGTATTCCTTGAACATCCAGAAGCCGGCATCATTGACGTGAGAAGCGATTAAGCTTCCCGCACCTGTTGCAAGCACCACTAAGGCAAGATTTGCATCCGTTTGGCCCAGCAGGGGAATGACTAATCCAGCTGTCGTTAATGCAGCCACTGTGGCAGATCCTAATGAAATCCTCAGGATAGCCGCGATAATCCATGCCAGTAAAATCGGAGACAGGCTTGTCCCTTTGAAAAGCTCGGCCACATAGTCACCGACACCGCCATCAATTAATACCTGTTTGAAGGCGCCGCCTCCTCCGATAATCAAAAGCATCATCCCGATATGGCTGATGGCCGTTGTGCAGGAATCCATCACATTTTTGATTGGGATTTTTCTTGCCAATCCCATGGTATAGATGGCAACCAATAAGGAGATCAGCATCGAAGTGCCGGCATCTCCAATAAAGCGGATGGCAGCAAGTAAGCTATTATCTTCAAATCCCATTGTTTTTTGAAGCAAAGTAATAATCGTTGCGATTGACATTAAAATAACAGGAAGCAAAGCCGTAAATACACTGATTCCAAAAGCTGGTGTGTCTTCAAGCTTAAAGGTTTTCTGCTCTCCCAGAGAAGCGATGTTTCCGCTTTTTGTGAATGAATCCGGAACGAGCTTTTTAGCGATTTTCGTAAAGACCGGTCCAGCTAAAATAACGGTTGGAATCGCAATGATGAAACCATAAAGCAATACTTCACCAATGTTTGCACCATATTCACCGGCAATAACAGTCGGACCCGGGTGAGGCGGCAGGAATCCGTGTGTGACAGATAAAGCCGCTGTCATCGGGATACCAAGATACAAAATAGAAATCTTTAATTCTCTTGAAATAGCAAATACGATCGGAATTAATAGAACAAGTCCCACTTCAAAGAATAAGGCAACACCAATAATAAAGGATGCAGCCACTACGGCCCATTGGATATTCTTTTCACCGAATTTATTGACAAGAGTCATGGCAATTCGCTGGGCGCCGCCAGAGTCGGCGATCAGCTTGCCCAGCATGGCGCCAAGTCCGAAGATGAGTGCCAGGTGGCCAAGTGTTCCGCCTAATCCGGCTTCAATGGTTTTGACAATTTGGTCGAGCGGCATTCCGAGTGCCAGCGCAACGCCAAATGAAACGATAATTAAAGAAATAAAGGTATTTAATTTTAAGCCCATTATCAGAATTAATAAGGCAACGATTCCAATTGCTACTATTAACAGCGGCATTGTTATTTCCCCCTAGTTATGGTGTATTAAGCTTCTTTGATAGTTGGCGATCGAAGTATATTCATCCTCAAGCGCTCTGGATAATTGGATGAAGATCGGCAGCAGCTGTCTGTATTCTCTTGCAGCCTCTTCCTTCGGTGTATGCTTGTAGGTATCGCCCACCATATCCGAAACGGCATCAAACGAGTCAATTTTTCCTGTGGCATACAATCCTAAAATACAGGCACCGAGACAGGAGCTTTCATAGCTTTCAGGTATGACGACTTCCGATTCAAAAATATCGGACATCATTTGCCGCCAAACCTCAGATCTGGCAAAGCCTCCTGTTGCCTGAATCCGGGTTACCGGACCGTCCATGCATTCCACTAATGCCAGGTACACGGTGTACAGATTATAAATGACGCCTTCAAGCGCTGCCCGAATCATATGCTCCTTCTTATGGGACATCGTTAATCCGAAGAAGGATCCGCGGACGTCCGGGTTCCATAAAGGAGCACGTTCACCTGCGAGGTATGGATGGAACAGCAGGCCATCAGCGCCCGGCCTGACGCGTTCGGCGATTTTTGTTAATACTTCGTACGGATCAATGCCTAATCTCTTGGCCGTTTCGATTTCAGATGAGGCAAATTCATCCCGGATCCAGCGGAGGACCATTCCTCCATTGTTCACCGGTCCGCCAATCACCCAATGATTTTCTGTTAAGGCGTAACAGAAAATTCTCCCTTTTTCATCGGTCTGGGGTTTATCAATAATGGTCCGTATCGCACCGCTTGTCCCGATGGTGATGGCGATCTCACCTTTTCTGATCGCATTCACACCCAGGTTCGAAAGCACACCATCACTTGCGCCGATCACAAAAGGTGTCTCTGGATCGATGCCCATTTGTTTGGCTAAAATAGGATGGCAGTTTTGGAACATCTTTGTCGTAGGAACGAGTTTGGATAGCTGAGAGCGGTTGATGCCCGCAATCGCTAATGCCTCTTCATCCCAGTCCAATGTCTTGAGATTCATCATGCCCATGCAGGAAGCAAGTGAATAATCGACAGCATATTCATCAAAAAGCTTTTTGAAGATATATTCTTTAATGCCGATATATCTTTTTGTCCTGTTGGCAATCTCCGGACGCTCATTCACAAGCCAGGTGATCTTGCTTAATGGGGACATAGGATGAATCGGTGTGCCGGTCCGTTTATAGACCTCATGTCCATTCCAGTCTTCTTTAATTTTGCGTGCCCAGGCTTCACTGCGGTTATCGGCCCAGGTAATGACCGGCGTAAGCGGCAGGTCATTCTCGTCCATCGCGATCACACTGTGCATCGCACTGCTGAAGGACACAAAGGACAGTTTTTTATCATGATGGTTTTTCGTAATATTCGCTATGGCTTGAACGACAGCAGAGAAAATCTCATCAGGATCCTGTTCTGCTGTGGAGATATCAGGAGTGTACAGCGGATATCCGATGTTTTCCTGCTGAATCACATCTCCTTTTTCACTGAATAACACGGCTTTTGTACTGGTGGTTCCAATATCAATCCCTAACATATAGCTAGTCATCTTGTTGTTTAACCCCTTTTGACAGCATTTGCTGTGACCTCCATAAATCGTCCACTTTCCCTTGAACATCATCAAAATTTTCGTGCAGCGACTGAATCATGAGGTCTCTGTCTTTTGTTTTAATTGCATCAATATATAGTTCATGATTTTTCACAATCCGATTAAGATCTTCATAATTTTCCTTAAAGCGCACGCGCATGGATAAAAGAATGAAGCCTTCCATCACGGGCTTTAAATTATTCCAGATCAGCTGGATATAAGAATGGCCAATAGATCCAATGATGATTTCGTGGAACAGAAGATCCTGATACGCAAACTCATCCGCATCCCGGTACTTGACAGCCACCTTCATCATCTCCAGCACCTTGCTGAGCTCCATCGCCAATTCATTTGTGTCCATGCTGATAAGACGTTCAAACACGAATGTCTCAATCATCAGACGGACATCGTATATTTCTTCTATTTCTTTTTCAGTTAACCCGGCAACCACCGCACCCGTTCTTTCCAGGCGGATGATATTTTCAGATGCCAGTGTCCTTAAAGCTTCACGAACCGGTGAACGGCTTACAGAAAAATCAGCGGCCAATTTATTTTCAGAAAGCGTGGTACCGCTTTCAATCAAACCGGCAATAATGCGCATCCTAAGCTCATACGCGACACGATCGCCAGAGGAAGCCTTAGACAGCCATTTTTGCGGATATAGAAATTCAGCAGAATCGTTCATGACATCACCTTTATGAAATGACATTTTGAGTATACGTGTATACTCGTATACAAGTATTATAATCCAAATGAAATAAAATGCAAACGCTTTAAATTTAAAATTGATTGGAATTATTGTTTGAATATGGGTTTGTTTATGGGTGGTGGAGCTGGGGGCGGGTGCATTCCCGAAACGGATCGGCTTCGGACAGAGGAAGTAGGCTTCCGGGAATTGGAGTCTGATGCTGGATCAACTTCGGTCACTTATAAATGGTCAAGATTTAGGTTAAACTGATATTGAGTCAAAATTAATTCCTCCACAATGATTTTTCGTCGTTGATAACCATTGTGACCATTAGGAATTAATTTGACTCCTTTTCTTTTTACACAATTATATGGGCTTAATCTAGAATTGAGGATTCAGAGTCGGAACCTAGGCTAACTTCGGACACAGAAAGAAGAAATCTGGGATCCAGAGTCAGAACCTGGTCCAACTTCGGACACAAAAAGGTAGAATCGAGGATTCAGAGTCAGAACCCGGCCCAACTTCGGACACAAAAAGGTAGAATTGAGGATTCAGAGTCAGAACCTGGTCCAACTTCGGACACAGAAAGGTAGAATCGAGTATCCATAGTCAGAACCTGGGCCAACTTCGGACACAGAAAGGTAAAATCGAGGATTCAGAGTCAGAACCTGGTTCAACTTCGGACACAGAAAGGTAGAATCGAGGATCCAGAGTCAGAACCCGGGTACACCACCGGACATAAGAACCCCGTACCCGCGTCACCTCCTCCCATCAACAACACTCACTCATAATAGGTATTACTGGTGCTGCCGCGCGCTGTAAAGTTTTTCTTTAATACCCTGGAGAAAGTTCTTTTGTTTATATTGGCATTACACCATTCATGGATGCCTTGGGTTGTCAGCTTTCGCTCGGGAAAGAGATGCTTGAACTCTTTTATATTCCGCAAAATACCCTGATCTATTTTTTCATGCCCGCCGCATTTTTTGCATACCAGATTCTTGTGTACAGGAGTAAGAAGAGAATGACAATCCATGCAATACATCCCTTTTTTCAGCTGGTCAAAGTGATAATCGGGCAAAATAGTATAGGGATTTTTGGTTTGATGGAGTGACAGTAATTGCTGGGCCAGTTTTCTGTGACCCTCATTTAGTTTGGACGGGGGATGATTCAAGTCTTTCAGGAATCGGTTTATTTGGGTTGGCAGGATAATGGGCTGGTCCATGGGAGCTTGGTATAAGGTGAATTCAGGGTTGATAAAAATAACGGAGGCTTCAACGGGAATGGTTTGCTTGAGGATTTGAAGCAGCTGGCGGAATAGGGCGGCACTTCTTTTTAATTGGTATACAGGATTCTTATATTCCCGGCCGGTAGTTACGGCAAATAGCTTGTCAGATTCCAGGTGCCAGTCTCCCTGGAAATTTTTTATTTCTATTAGATGGATCATTCTTTCTGAAATGATCAAGGTGTCAATTTGAAAATAGGAGTTGTTCACTTCCAGTAACAGATCATGAATCACCACCCTTACTTCGGTCAATTTTTCAGTCAGAAGGTCAAATTTCACCTCTCCTTCATAGCCTTTTTCAAGGTTGGCCCAGTGCTGCTTTTCTTTTTCGGTTAACTCCATTCGGGTGTTCAAATATCTCATATACCATAATTCATCTGACGGAAATCTTCTTTTTAATAACATTTTCCACTTCCTTTCTTTACCTCTAAATCTATTTTAAAATAAATCCTAAAAATTACAAATTCTATTCCAAGGCTTTCTTACCATTTGCCGATTTTCATGAAGCAGGAAACATAAAGATCAAATAAAGGAATACAATTCCAATGTTACTGGAATAAACGGGAGGGATCACTTTGGATATGGTTCTTTTAAAAAGAAAGCCAGATATAAATAACATTTTCATTCTGGCAGACGGGGTAAGAGTATGGCAATAAAGACAGCCGAACGATTGATGAAAATGCGCAAAGTCTGTGGTTATGGCGCTGCGATAGCGGTGACTCCTTATCTAATGATCAAAATCGCCTGGACGTTTGGCTTCTTTCTTCCGACTGAGCAAATGGGAGAAGCCAGCTGGCGGGGGATTAATGCAGCTACAGCGGTTATCGCTGCGGTCGGCATCCTGCTGGCAATGGCATTCTGCAGGCCTTGGGGTGAACGGCTGCCCGCCTGGATGGTGGCCCTGCCCGTGTGGCTCGGTACCGGTCTTCTAGTTCCACTGCTGCTGCTGGCACCTGTCCTTGGCCCAGCGGCCATGGCTCAGGATCAGGAGGCAGGTGCCGCCGGCTTCTGGATTTACGAGCAAATCTTCGTTATGGTCTCTCTCGTCGGAGTCGGGATATGCCTTCCTCTGGCTTTAGCAGGATATGCTATGATGCGGTGGCCTGAGGCGCTTGGCGGTCCGACCGATTGCGGGGAGATGCCGGGACACACTCGGCAGCTGCAGACCACATTGGGGAGGATCGCCGCGGCAGGCTGCATGATTCTCGGTGCCATAAAGATATTTTGGGCAGCAGGCGGAACCCTTGGCATCAACCCGGATATGCTGGAGTCCCGTGATTTGTGGTGGCACCTTCTGACGCTAAGTACAGGAGGGTGGGCTCTAGTGGGTGCATGGGGCCTCCTGGTGCTGATTACCCGCCGCGGCTCCCGGAGTTTTTTGCCGCCAATGGCTGCTGCATGGATTTCGTCAGGCATGCTGTTTTCTTATAACCTCTTTTCCATCATTCGCCCGGATTTTCAGTCCAGTCCGGAGTACCCGCTGGCCCGTGTGCTGACCACGGAGATGGGTATTGTATTAGGTATGATAATGGGAATCATCCTTCTCCTGGTTCTGCATGATCGGCGGCGAGCGCTAAGGCAGGAGTAATATTCGTTCTTGCTTATGCAGGCTATTTCCTTTTCCTTTCATTTGTGTAAAATGATAATAGACTATTTTAGCCCGGGGGGATTTAGATGATTACCATAAAGGAAATAGCAGAAAGGGCGAATGTGTCTCGGACGACTGTTTCGAGGGTTTTGAATAATTCCGGTTATGTGAGTGAGGACGCAAGGAAAAGGGTTCTGCACGTAATCGAGGAGACAGGTTATGTCCCAAGTGCCCATGCCAAGTCACTCCGCACGAAAAAAACAAAGGTCATTGGTGTTATTCTCCCGAAGATCAGCACTGAAACGTCCAGCCGTCTGGTTAATGGGATTGACGACGTATTGGCCGGCGAAGGCTATCAAATTCTCCTTGCTAATACAAATCTTCATGCTGAAAAAGAGATAGAATATATACGGCTTCTCAAAAGCAGAAATGTGGACGGCATGATTCTGTCAGCTACAAACGTGCAGCAGGAATTGATCCAGGAAATCCGTCAGCTGAAAATCCCATTTATCATGGTAGGGCAGTATGCGGAAGAGTTGACCAGTGTAATATTTGATGAATATCAGGCTGCTAGGGATATGGCTTGCCTGCTAATCAAAAAGGGATATAAAAAAATTGCTTTTATAGGCGTGGATGAGGCTGACCGTGCGGTGGGCTACCTCCGGAAAAAAGGATACCTCGATGCAATGAAGGAACATCAGCTCCCGGTTGAAGCGAGCTGGCTGCAAAAAGGGATGTTCGATATAGACTCCGGGTCTGATTGCATGAGGAGCATCATGGAATCTGCTGAAGATAAACCGCAGGCAGTCCTTGCTGTGACAGACCGTCTGGCGATTGGTGCTTTACAGTATCTCAGGCAAAATGGATTTTCTGTTCCCGGTGATGTTGCGATAGCAGGCATGGGCGGATCGGAGCTTTCTAAATATATCACCCCAGCCTTAACAACCATCGATTTTTCGTTTGAAGATGCAGGACGGGAGGCGGCTTTATTAATCCTTCAAAAGATTAAGGGGGAGCATGAACAGAAAATAAACAGAAAAATTAGATATAGACTTGTAGAAAGAGAAAGTATATAATGGTTGTGTAATCGATTTCATAAGAAGGTTTAATCGATTACACTTTTATTTTTGCTTTTATGGAATCGATTTCACAAAGGAACGTTCCATTATTTTTTGTCTGATGTGGAATCGATTCCACATAAATATAAAAATAGGGGTGAAGAGAATGTCGGAGTATCGTAAAATTGCGGAAGAATTAATTGACGCTGTCGGGGGTAGGGACAATGTTCAATCAGTAGCCCACTGTGCGACCAGGCTGCGGATCATGGTGAATGATAAGGAGAAAATTGATCAGGAAAAGGTTGAAAGCATCAATAAGGTTAAAGGCGCTTTCTTCAATTCAGGCCAATATCAGATCATTCTTGGGACGGGAACGGTTAATAAAGTCTATGAAGAAGTATCCGGCCTGGACATTGAATCCATGTCAGCATCGGAGCAGAAAAAAGAAGCGGTTAAAAGCGGTTCTGCTTTCCAAAGGGCGATCCGGAAATTCGGGGATGTATTTGTGCCGATCATTCCAGTCCTTGTGGCGACAGGGCTCTTTATGGGATTGCGCGGACTGGTGATGCAGGAGGAAGTTCTCGCTTTATTTGGCATGACAGCATCTGATGTGTCGGAAAATTTCATTTTATTCACTCAGGTACTGACGGATACGGCATTTATATTCCTCCCGGCTCTTGTCGCCTGGTCAACTTTTAGAGTGTTTGGCGGGACTCCGATCATTGGTTTAATTCTAGGGTTGATGCTTGTGAGTCCTTCCCTGCCAAATGCATGGGATGTGGCAGGCGGAAATGTTGAACCGATTTACTTTTTTGGATTTATTCCGGTTGTCGGCTATCAGGCTTCTGTCCTTCCAGCCTTTATTGCCGGGATTATTGGGGCAAAATTGGAAAGGGTCATTCGAAAACGGGTGCCGGATGCATTGGATTTAATTATTACCCCGTTCTTAACCCTTCTGATCATGATTGGATTATCACTTCTGGTCATTGGGCCGTTATTTCATATGGTGGAGCAAGGCATCCTGGATGTTACCACAACTGTGCTCTCATGGCCGTTCGGAATCAGCGGCATCCTTATCGGGGGTCTTAATCAGCTTATCGTTATCACCGGTGTTCATCATATTTTCAACATGCTGGAGATCCAGCTATTGGCTCAATATAAAAGCAATCCGTACAACGCAATTGTTACATGTGCCGTTGCAGCACAAGGCGGTGCAACCTTAGCAGTTGCTTTAAAAACACAATCAGCCAAATTAAAGGCCCTGGCTTTCCCATCAGCCTTATCCGCGTTTTTGGGAATAACCGAGCCGGCATTGTTCGGTGTCAATTTGCGCTACGGCAAGCCGTTTGTCATGGGATTGATTGGCGGAGCTGCCGGCGGGTTCGCTGCCTCCCTGCTTCAGCTGAAAGCGACTGGAATGGCCGTTACCGTTATTCCTGGCACACTTCTTTACTTAAACGGCCAGGTTCTGCAGTACATTTTAGTTAATGTGATTGCCATCGCAGTGGCCTTTGCCCTGACCTGGATGTTTGGATATTCGGATAAGGCAAAGAAAGAAGTGGAACAGGGACAGTAACAGAAATTTCAACAGCAAGGATGTTCTAAGATGACTAAAATAGATTTATTCAAGAAGGCTCGCGGAGAAGCAGAAAGAAACAGACATTTGGTTAGCCAGGATCCATACCGGTTGAAGTATCATCTCATGCCGCCTGTCGGCTTGCTGAATGATCCTAATGGCTTAATCCAATTCAAGGGTGTTTATCATGTGTTTTATCAATGGAACCCGTTTGACACTGCCCATGGTGCCAAGTATTGGGGACATTACTCATCCAGGGATCTCATCCATTGGAAGGAGGAGCCAATCGCGCTCGCTCCTGATCAGTGGTATGACCGGAATGGCTGCTATTCAGGAAGTGCGATTGATCATGATGGAAAGATGTATCTTTTTTATACAGGAAATGTGAAGAGGGAGGATGGCAAGCGCGAGACTTATCAATGTCTTGCCATATCAGAGGATGGCATCCATTTTGCCAAAAAAGGCCCTGTCCTGGAGCTGCCGAAAGGGTATACTGCTCATTTCAGGGATCCGAAAGTCTGGGAAAAGGACGGGAGCTTCTATATGATTGTTGGCGCTCAGACTCCTAATCAGAAGGGGGCTGCTGTTCTATTTGCTTCGAAGGATTTATACCATTGGGAGGAAAAAGGGAAGATTGCCGGTGCATGGATGAATGGTCTGGAAGACTTCGGCTATATGTGGGAATGTCCGGATCTATTTGAGCTGGGTGGCCAGGAGATATTACTTGTTTCACCGCAGGGGCTAGAGCCGAGCGGGTATGAATACCATAACCTTTTTCAATCAGGGTATTTTGCCGGAAAGCTTGATTATGAAAAAGCGAAGTTTAAACATGGTTCCTTTGCAGAGCTTGACCGCGGCTTTGATTTTTATGCACCGCAAACGTTTAAAGACGATTCAGGCAGGCGGATTCTTTATGGATGGATGGGCATTACAGATGAAGCCGAATCGAGCCAGCCGACTGTCCATTACCGCTGGATCCACGCATTGACCATGCCAAGAGTGCTTGATATGAAAAACGGAAGGCTTATACAGATTCCTGTGGAAGAATTCAAAAAGCTCCGCAAAGATAAAACGGAATTCCATGATGTGAAGATAAATGGAGCAAACCTGCAGCTGGACGGATTAAGTGGAAAAACGGCCGAACTGATGCTGGAATCCTTTAAGAATGTTAAGGGAATTTTCAAAATGGATTTTCGGAATGAGGCTTCTCTTACTTATAATCCTGGTCAAAAGGAAATCCAGCTGCAAAGAAGAAATGTAAAATCAGGAATGCAGGAGTCAAGAATCTGCGAAATTTCAAATCTATCCAAACTGCATGTGTTTATGGATCAGTCTTCACTGGAAATTTTTATAAATGGCGGAGAGGAAGTGTTCACTGCACGATATTTTCCTGATCCTGAAAATGAGACGATCCTTTTTAGCGGGGATGCAGGCTTTTCGGCATCCATGTGGAATCTTGAGGAAAAATATCTTTTTTAAAGGAGGTGTACTATGAAAGGAGTTCTATGTTTTGGGGAAGCTCTGATAGATTTTATTCCCCTGGATCCTGATAATTCTACCTATCAAAAGGCTCCGGGCGGGGCGCCGGCTAATGTTTCGGTTGGAGTCTCGCGGCTTGGAGGGAAGGCCGCCTTTGTTGGGAAAGTCGGCAACGATGTGCTTGGGAACTTTCTTAAGGATACCTTGGAGGGATACGGGGTTCATACACAATATATGAAACTGACGGATGAAGCGCGGACAGGTATTACGTTTGTGACGTTAGAACCCTCTGGTGAACGGGATTTTAGTTTTTACATTAATCCAAGTGCAGATCGTTTCCTGAATAAAGATGAGATAGACTGGTCCATTTTTGAAGAATACAAGATTTTTCACTTTGGCTCGATTTCACTGATTCATGAGCCTTCGAGAACTGCAGCTTTTCAAGCGGTGAAGAGGGCCCGGGAGATGGATATGCTTATTTCCTATGATCCAAATCTCCGCTTGGGTTTGTGGGATTCCGAGGAAAGGGCAAAAGCAGAAATTATGGCGGCTCTTCCCTATGCCGATATTGTAAAAATTTCGGAGGAGGAGCTCACCTTTTTAACCGGATGCAGTGATATGGAAGAAGGAATTTCCCGGCTGACTGAAAATAAGCTGACAATCGTTACATTGGGCGGTGATGGCTGCATCTTCCGCTATAAAGATGAGATCGGGAAAATTCCTGCATTGCCATACAAGGTGGTGGATACCACCGGTGCCGGAGATGCATTCGTTTCCGGACTCCTTTATTGCATAAATGAATCACCTAAAGCCTTGGAGGAGCATGAGCATGACGAAATGGCCTCGATGATTCGCTTCGCAAATGTGTCAGGAGGTCTGGCCGTCACCAGGAAAGGCGCTATGACCGGCCTTCCCTGCCTGGAGGAAGTGCAGGAGATCCTTAAAAAGGCATAAATTTACCAAGCAGCAGACAAACCTTCCAATACTGGAACTGTTTTGTCTGCTGTTTTGGTTCTCAAAATCCCTGTCCTCTTTCTAATTTGTCTAAAATAGTATATAATTATCAGATAATGCTAGCTATATTACCTTATCAATCATTATAATAGAATAGAATGTGTATTTTGTGTGACGGAAAAGGCGCGTCCTTGGGTGATGTCTTTCTAGTGGTGATGCCTGAGCAAAGCGCCTGCAGTTTTTGGCAAATTTCTGGGATAAGGAAGGGTTTAAAATGAGCAGCGTACAGAACAAAACAGACGTTATCTTAATTGGTGCCGGAATCATGAGCGCGACTTTGGGATCTTTACTGAAAGAGTTAGCACCTGAATGGGAAATCAAAGTGTTTGAGAAGCTCGCCAGCGCAGGAGAAGAAAGCTCTAACGAATGGAATAATGCAGGGACGGGACATGCTGCATTGTGCGAGCTTAACTATACATCTGAAAAATCCGATGGATCAATAGATATCGCTAAAGCGATTAATGTAAATGAACAGTTTCAGCTTTCCAGACAGTTTTGGTCTTATCTTGTAGAAAACAGCCTGATTACCAATCCGCAGGACTTTATTATGCCAATCCCTCATATGAGCTTTGTTCAGGGGGAAAAAAATGTGTCGTTTTTGAAAAAACGTTTGGAAGCGCTGTCAGCTAATCCGCTGTTTCAGGGCATGGAATTTTCCGATGATCCTGAGAAGCTGAAGGAGTGGATTCCGGTGATGATGGAAGGCCGTATATCGGATGAGCCGATTGCAGCCACAAAAATTGACTCTGGAACGGATGTCAACTTCGGTGCGTTAACGCGCATGCTGTTTGATCATTTAAAGAGCAAAAATGTCGATGTTCATTATCAGCACAGCGTTGAGGATTTGAAGCGTGCCGGCGATGGATCATGGAATGTAAAAGTGCGGAATATGGAAAGCGGAACAATCGAAAACCATCAGGCAAAGTTTGTCTTTATCGGCGGCGGCGGCGGAAGCCTGCATTTGCTGCAGAAGACGGGCATTCCTGAATCGAAACATATTGGCGGATTCCCGGTAAGCGGATTGTTCCTTGTCTGCAACAACCCGGAAATCGTTGAGAAGCACCATGCGAAGGTGTACGGAAAAGCCAAAGTGGGTGCTCCTCCAATGTCCGTGCCGCATCTGGATACAAGGTTTATTGACAACAAGAAATCCCTGCTGTTCGGCCCATTTGCCGGCTTTTCGCCGAAGTTCCTGAAAACAGGTTCCAATATGGACCTGATCAAGTCCGTTAAGCCGAACAATGTTATTACCATGCTGGCTGCGGGTGCAAAGGAAATGGCGCTGACAAAGTATCTGATTCAGCAGGTTATGCTGTCCCATGAACAGCGTGTTGAAGAACTGCGTGAGTTCATTCCAAACGCAAAGAGCGAAGACTGGAGTGTCGTAGTGGCCGGCCAGCGTGTGCAGGTCATCAAGGATACACCTGCCGGAAAAGGAACCCTGCAATTCGGCACAGAAGTAGTCAGTGCGTCTGACGGCTCGGTTGCTGCCCTGCTCGGTGCTTCACCGGGTGCTTCAACAGCCGTTAATGTCATGCTTGAAGTATTGCAGAAGTGCTTCCCTGAGCAAATGGACGAATGGCATTTTAAAATTAAGAAAATGATTCCGTCCTACGGTATGTCACTATCTGAAAATCCTGAGTTGTTCCGTGAGATTCACGAATCCACAGCGCAGGTGCTTGGCCTCAGTGAAAAGGAAAAACAGCAGGAGCTTGCTTATAACTGATTAAAATAGGAACCCTCAGGCCGAATTCGGTTTGGGGGTTCTTTTTTTGCAAAATCATTTAGGAAACCGCTTCCAGTGCTGGCATTAGATTAATTTTACATTGACAGAAATTGTGTTGACTACATCGATGATAATGATTATCATTGTTGACAGGACTACTAGTTTGATATTATTGGAGGCTTACATATGAACAGGTTTATGAAAGTAACAGGCATCTTGATGCTGTCAGGCAGCATTTTAGCTGGCTGCGGTGAGGATGTTTCACATGAAACAACAGAAAAAGAAGCGAGTGCCGGTACGGAAGCAAGCAATACAGAAAAGGAAGTTAGTGCCTATAAGCAATTTGCCATAGAGCAGCTGGATGAATTCGTGAAGGCTACTGAAGGGTTTACAGAAGCAGTGAAGGCCGGAGACGTGGAAAAGGCAAAGGAGCTATATGCACCAGCACGGATGTATTTTGAGCGTTCAGAGCCGATTGCCGAGAGCTTTGGCGACCTTGATCCGCGAATTGATGCCCGTCTGGCTGATATCCAGGCAGAAGGACAGGGAGAAGAAGAATGGACCGGCTATCATAAGCTTGAGTACGGACTATGGGAAGAAGGCACAACAGAGGGCTATGAGGAGACAGCTGATCAGCTGCTGAAGGATGTAAAAGAGCTGCGGGCGAAAGTGGAAACTGTAGAAGTGACTCCTGATTTAATGATTACAGGGGCAGTGGATCTTTTAAACGAAGTATCCACTTCCAAAATAACAGGTGAAGAAGAAATTTACTCTCATACCGACTTGTATGATTTTAAAGCCAACGTGGAAGGCGCAGAGAAGATCTTTGAAATCTTCAAAGAGAAGCTGACAGAAAAAGATGCCGGCCTTGTAAAGCAGCTGGATGAAAACTTTGCCGTATTGGATGAGCTGCTCGCTAAGTACGAGGATGGAAACGGCGGATATGTATCCTACGAAAAATTGACACAGGAAGATACAAAGGCATTGTCAGCAGCAGTTGATAATTTAGGAGAACCTTTAAGTCAAATGGCCATAGTTGTGGAGTGATCAATATGAGTACGAAAAAGGAAAAATCTCTTTTTGAAAAAGGGTTTTCCCGTCGTGAGATGCTGAAAACAGCCGGGATCGGAAGTGCGGGGATGATTCTGGGAGCTACAGGATTCTCTGGAATCTTAACCGCCTTTGGGGAATCTCCGTTTGTGGATGGTAACCAGGAATCCAGGAACAAAGTGAATTTCTACGGCAAGCATCAATCAGGCATCCTGACGAAAAATCCTGAACATGCTTACTTTGTGTCCCTGAATTGTACAGCCAAATCGAAAGCTGAACTAAAAGAAATGTTCCAGCTTTGGACCCGTTATAGTGTACAGCTCATGAATGGGCAGATGGTTGAACCCGATTCAGCGAACAAGCTGCTTCCTTCTCCGGATACAGGAGAGGCTGTCGGGCTTGATGCCTCACATTTGACTTTAACCTTTGGCGTGGGTCCGAGTTTGTTTGAGAAAAAGGAGCTTGGACTGGAACATATGAAGCCGGAGGAACTAAAGGATTTGCCGCATTTTCCAAAGGATCAGCTCGATCCGCGGTATGTCGGCGGAGATATCTGCATTCAGGCATGTGCCGACGACCCGCAGGTTGCTTTCCATGCGGTGCGGAATTTAATCCGTGCGGCGAGGGGACTTGTGACGATGAGATGGTCACAGACCGGCTTTAATTCTTATGGAATGAAAGATAAAGAAAAAATGACGCCCCGAAATCTGTTTGCCTTTAAAGACGGCACAGGCAACCCGAATGTGGATGATCCCAAAGAGATGGATGATGTCGTATGGGTGCAGCCGGGTGAATCAAAGAGCTGGATGACCGGAGGGTCCTATTTGGCATTTAGACGGATTCAAATGCACCTTGAAACCTGGGATCGGACCGCTTTGCGCGAACAGGAAGCGACCTTTGGCCGGCATCGCGACACAGGGGCGCCTATTGGGAAGAGCGATGAGTTTTCAGAAATGGAAATCGAGCGGAAAGAGAATGGAAAGTCAGTCGTTCCTGAAAATTCGCATGTGTTTTTGGCAAGACAGGTGAAAGACCGCATGCTGAGGCGTTCTTTTTCCTACTCGGATGGAATTAACTCTGACACTGGCTCTTTTGATGCCGGATTGCTGTTTATCTCGTTCCAGAAGAACCCGCAGCAATTCATCAACATTCAGAATAGTTTCGGACGTATGGATAAGTTAAATGAATATATAACCCATCGCGGCAGCGCGCTATTTGCTTGCTTTCCTGGTGTGAAAAAAGGAAGCTATCTTGGCGCCGGGCTGTTTGAATAGGGAGATGCTGAAATGAAGAAACTGGTTTTACTCGTATTATGCTTATTTATGTTTTTCCCGCCATTCGCTGACGCCGAAGAGGATTACAGCGATCTGTTTATTTTAGTCGGGGATGCCATTATGAAAGTGAAGGCTGATGACTGGGAATCAGCAGAGAAACTTGCTTCAGAGCTGGATCAATCCTGGCAGCAAGTGGAGAAAACGGACAGCAAGGAAGCAAAAAAGGTCGGCCGGACGATTTCTGAGTTAACGGGTGCTCTTGATGAGCATCAGAAAGAGGAGACGCTGCAGGCACTGTCGAACGTATCCCATGCTCTGGTTGATTTTGAAAAAAAACAAAATCCTGTAGACAAAGAGAAGCAGCGGGAAGAAGTGAAAAATGCCTTTAACCCTATTCTCGAGGATTTATCTGCAGCCATTACGGAAGAAAATGCAGAAGAAGTCAGCAATCAATATAAGAACCTTTTAGCGATGTGGAACCGGAAGGAAAAAATTGTCCGTGACCAAAGCATTCCTCATTACGGAAAAATCGAAACACAAATGGGCTTTTTGCGGATCGCCTTAACACAGGACGAGAAGGATTTTGCCCAAATGAAGGGCATCAGTGATTCCCTATCTGCTGCTTTCAGTGAGTTTGTATCGGGAAAAGAAGTCAAAGCAGAGAAAAACAATTATTCCCTGCAGACGCTGGCAGGTATCCTGGAAGAAGTTTCACAGGCAGTTGAAAGCGGCCGAACAGACGAAGCGGTTGCCGGCCTGGAGCAGTTTCTGACAGTCTGGCCTTCTGTAGAAGGCGATGTGCGGACAAGAAATGGATCCTTATATACAACACTGGAAAGTGAAATTCCGGTTCTTGCCGGAGAACTGTCTTCCTCAGGGGCGAATCTGGATGCCATTCAAAAGAAAATCCTGGATCATAAGCAGTCAATCGAACTGCTTCAGGAAAAACAAAATTACACATTCTGGGATGCAGCTTTAATCATGCTCCGCGAAGGTATGGAGGCATTGCTTATTGTAGCGGCGCTAATCGCCTTTTTAAACAAAGCGAATGCCCGTGACCAGCAAAAGTGGATTTGGGCTGGTGCGGCAGGCGGAATCATCATGAGCATCGCGGCTGCTGTTTCCATCAGCCAGGTATTTTCCTCTGCCACAGCTGGAGCGAACCGGGAAGTAATTGAAGGTGTAACAGGCATTATTGCCGTGGTAATGATGATTGGTGTCGGCATCTGGCTTCACCAGAAATCGAGTATGAAAGCATGGAACCGATACATCGAAAAACAGCTTGGGTCTGCTTTATCAAAGGGAAGCATTATTTCCATGTCTCTCGTCAGCTTCCTGTCCATTTTTAGAGAAGGAGCAGAGACCATCATCTTTTATGCCGGAATGGCCCCTTCGATCAGCACAGGAAACCTGCTGGCAGGGATTGGCGCTGCCGTTGTGATTTTGAGCTTATTTGCCTTCTTATTTATCCGCTACAGCAAAAGAATCGCTTTTGGCATTTATTTTAAGATAGCAACGGCTCTGATTTACTTCCTGGCCTTTAAGATCCTGGGGGTAAGCATACATGCCCTGCAGATCACCGATAAGCTGGAAACCACCCAGATCAGCAGCCTGCCGATCATCAACTGGCTGGGCTTTTATCCGACCTGGGAATCTCTCATACCTCAGCTGGTGCTGATTCTCATCTTTATCATTACGAGTGTTATCCTTAATAGACAGAACAATAATTCGGATATGAAGGGAAGCTTTTCGAAAGCGTAACAGCCCTTTACCCCAGTCTCTATGGCTGGGGTTTTTTGCTGTAAAAACACGTGAGGGCCCCTGCAACCCCTGCGTGCGCCCTCCTGCAACCATTCCTATCTTTACTTTTGATCCGAAAAATTACCATAATGAGATGATCGATTTAGAGAAAGGTGATTGCGATTATGATTTTTGCCGAAAAGCTTAAGAAGGAGAGGAAAGAGAAAGGATGGTCACAGGAGGAACTGGCTGAAAAGCTGTATGTGAGCCGCCAGTCTGTTTCTAAATGGGAAAATGGCCAGAACTATCCCAGCATTGAAATCATTATTAAACTGAGTGATCTGTTTGGGGTTACGATTGATGAATTGTTAAGGAGTGACGGGGAATTGACAGAGAAAGTGATAAAGGACAGCAGGCAATTGGCATATCCAAGAATGAAAGTGTTCTTTGAAATTTTATTTTTAATCGGACTGGCTATGCTGCTCATTAAACTTGGCATTTTAGGCCTAAATAAATTTACAGATATGGAACTCTCTCTTCGCGGATCATTTTTCTGGAACTTTGGTCCGCTGGTACTAATGGTGGGCGGGGGAATTGTGTCAGATGCGTTAAAAAAGAAATATAAAAAGGAGTAGCGCAATCCTGCATTTCTGTGCATGGATTGTCGGGTTCACACCAGCAGCTCCTGCTATTCTTTAGATACAAGGAGGTCATCAATATGGATTTGCTGCAGAATATGAATCGGGCGATGAATTATATTGAAGAGCATTTAGCGGAAGAGGTTGATTTCAAAGAAGCGGCTAAACTTTCTTATTGCTCGGAGTACCATTTTAAACGAATGTTTTCCTTTCTGGCCGGGGTATCGCTTTCCGAGTACATCCGCAGAAGACGGCTGACCTTGGCTGCCTTTGACCTGAAGGACCAGAGTGCTAAGGTCATTGAGGTAGCCATGAAATATGGGTACAGCTCGCCTGACTCGTTTACCAGGGCGTTCCAGCAGCTTCATGGCATCACTCCATCAGAAGCAAGAAGCTATGGCCACGCCCTTAAGGCTTATCCGCCGATGACCTTCCATCTATCTATTAAGGGAGGAACTGAAATGAACTATCGTATTGAGGAAAAAGAGGCGTTTCGAATTGTGGGCTTAAAGAAGCGGGTGCCGATTATTTTTAACGGAGTGAATCCGGAGATTGCCGCCATGTGGAAGAGCCTGAATGAAGAAAAGATTATGAAGCTCAAGAGTTTATCTGACACAGAGCCATTCGGCCTGATCAGTGCATCAGCCAATTTTTCTGAAGGAAGAATGGAAGAAAAGGGTGAGCTTGACCATTATATCGGAGCTGCCACTACAAAGGAATGCCCTGAGGGGATGGAATCTCTTGAAATTCCGGCCACATCATGGGCAGTATTTGAAGCAGTGGGGCCGTTTCCGGAAACGCTTCAGAATGTATGGGGACGTATTTACTCAGAATGGTTCCCTTCCTCTTCCTATCAGCAAATAGAAGGGCCGGAAATTCTCTGGAATGAAAGCAAAGATACGGCTTCACCGGCATTCCGCAGTGAAATCTGGATTCCGGTTGCAAAAAAATAGGACTCCTAAGCCATAGCTAATGGAGTCCCGTCTATTATTCCCTCAGCCGATCCGGCAATCCCTGGATTGAGGACACAACGACATCCAGCTTGGCTTCGATCCGGTTCAGCAGAAAAAGTGTGACCACAATCGGGAAGCCGAGTTCGCTGATCAGGGTGACCATCTGTTCCATCTTGCATGCTCCTTTCTATTAATCTATAAAGTGAAACTTCAATCAGTGGGGGGGTTCCTTATCCCCCACTGATTGTTAGTTGAACCAATCGGGCCTTTACGGGCAGTTTGTTTGACTCCCACTTATCCTCCTTTGATTCCTCTGAGTCTTGAAGTGGGGGTCTTACTGCCCGTTAGACTGCGATAAAAAAGGCCGGGTTCTAAAGAATCCGGCCTCTTTTCCTTACATTAATTCATAATCTGTGACATTGCGCTCTACTAATCTGGCGCCTTTAGCAGCAACAAGGTCACCGCCGTTGCCGTCAAATGCATTGGCCGCAATGATCTGTTCCATCACTGCCTTCACAGCTGCCGGATCAATCGGCTCCTTAGGGCTGTCGACCGATAGTTTGGTTTGCTTGCCCATTTCTGTTTCAAATGTCATCTCAAGTGATTTAGCCATGTTTTTCACCTCCTGATTTGTTTATTTTTCTCAGATATTAGCCTAAGATATCGAAGCTGTCATTTCTGTTCAGCTCAGTCAGCGGGTAGCTTGATAATCCAGCGATTGCCTGTCCCACTGTGAAAAGCTGGTCCGCTGAAGCGGATTGCTTCACGCCGCTAAAGGTTTTGGATTTGTAAACCGGCTTGCCCTGGCCGTTAAGGCCTGTTTCAAAAACCAGGCGAAGTTTGGAATCAGTGATAATTGCTTGTGCCATCTCGAACACCTCCTTTCACCCTTTATATACGTTTTGGAGGGGTAAAAGGACAGGGTGAATTTTCAAAGGCATCATTTATTTTTATAAAAGAAATCTAGAGAGAAGTCATTTTCTTCGGCAGAAAACCCCATTTCATGCAGTTCTTCAAAGTATTTTTCTTCAAATTTCTTATTCAGGATTCCGTAGAAATAAGCAGCGGGCTTAGCAATGACGCTGGTTTTCATTTTTCGGATCAGCTGTTTAAAGGAAAGGATGGCGGTTTCTTGAATAGTGTTCAACTCACAATTATTTTTATAGGCTGCAATGGCTGTCATTTTCCAAAACTCCTCAATCTGCCTTGCTTCCGGAAAAAAGTATTTTACTGTGCTGATAAATGATTGTGGTACATGGTCACTTGTAAAAGTGTGATCGAGGACGGTTTCGTTACGTTTAGTAATCTTTTGATTTTTATTAGTTTTAGAAAGATTGATAGTTTTATTAGGGTGGTCCATTTTTTGCTTCTTAGGTGGTTCACTCTTGGGAAAACGATTAAAAACATACAAGTTGCTGGACTGGGAACCGTTTTTTCTTTCTGTTTCATGAACAGTAAAAATACCGATTTCTGTCGCTTTGGCAATCATTCTTTTAAAAGTAGATCGGGAGATGCCATTGCCGCTGTATTCAGCATGAATGGCTTTTAAAATGGTCCCGATCTTGGCATTGGAAACACCGGGTAACTTCGCGGCAAACCGGACAAGCCGTTTCAGCCCAACAAGTTCTCCCTTTGAAAAATCATTCTTATGTATGGCAAGCCACATTTCCAGATGGGCATTAAATTCCTGAAGATCTTTAAACTGAGAAAACTGTTCAAACTGGTCCACACGTCCTGATTTAAGATTCATATCTTTGCACCGCCCTTTCATCTCTTATAATCGAAATGAAAGGGAGAAAAAGACAGGGTGGTTGGAGAAAGCTGTGACGGAATGGTGAAAATCTATCTCTCCGCAGCCTGTGGCGGCTGTTCAAGCCATTTTTGCTTTATGGCAATCATCAGGCCTTTTCCGTAATAAAGGGACATATTTTTGCTGATGCTAAGCAGTTTTATGATTATATCGGATCTTAGGCTGGAGGTCATGGCCTGGCTGATCATGGTGAAGCAGAAGATTCCGATACATGTGTTAACAAAGAACAGCATCATTTTCTCTGAAAAAGGAGGAATATCCACGTCAAATTGGGTAAGCTCTTTGGCAGAGGAAACCGGAATATTTTCCTTGTTCATTACTTCCTGAAGGGATCGCAGCACGTCCTCGGCCATAGCCCTTCCTTTGCTGAAATGGTCTTTCATTTCGTTTCTTTGAGAAATATGGCTGAAGGTTGCAAAGATATTTCTCGAGAATTGGGCCCTATGAATCAATCTGGATAGATTTGCAATTTCAGGGGCATTAAGCGCACGGGATCCACCCCTAAACCCATTAAGGTATATTATGCTCCGGGCAAAATCGATCCGGTCATCAAGCTTGATTTTGGGCGGCTTTGGGTAAATGTCCTTGGATAACATCAAATCCACAATTTCATTTTGGATCTTTAACGTGAACTTAAGTGTGATCTCAAAATAATCCCGGATATCTTTACGGGTGCTTTCACCCAGGGCGCTTGGATATGTACTCAATGAAAGCTGGGTAATATCATGGCAAAAAAATAAAATGAAATGATCGGAGAATACTTTTCCGGCATTTATATTTATATCCTCATCAGTGAAACCGAGGGGCACGGAAATGCTCTCTTTATGAAAAAAATCCTGGAGCTGCTTTAGGTTTTTCCCGGACTGATGCAGCAGCCTTCCAACAATCTTTCTGACTTTGCGATCCTCTGCTGTTTGAAAAAAATAGGTGAAAAACTGAAGCTCCATGCTGTTTTTTAAATAAGATGACCACATATTCGAGACCTCAGAGACCGTCAGCTCCTTAGAACGCACTGCCATCACTCCTTTTAGTCAAATTAGTGATATAAAAATATCTTCAAGGCTCCTTTGCTGTCCATGGTAGCTAACAAAACATTATTAATTTCTGTCTGATAGAAACGTTCTAAATGGGCGATTAGCCATCTTTCGTCCTTTTGTATGGTTTGCAGCACTTTTTTATCCACTTTGCCTTCCTTAATAATCGTTCTTGGCATATCGAATGGTTCTGCATCTCTTTGCAGGAAAGCAGGTGTAATAGGTTCATATTTGGGATCCAAAAAGAAGGAAATGCTTCCGTTTGCTTCCCATAGAGCAAGCGCCACCTTTTTTACATCTTCTACTTTTTTCTCGCGTAATTCCTCCAGCAGCACATCAATGGAAATCCTTGCTTTATTTAAGCCTTTATAGATGATTTCTCCATTCTGTACGAGGGGGATGGGCTTGCTGTTTACCATTCTTCTAACCGCTGGCCATTTCAGGATGCTGAATAGACTGATCAGGTAAAGAACGACAAGTACAATGGTTGTAACAATGGAACCTTTTAGTCCCAGCTCCTCATCTGATAAGGGATGGGCAATAATATTGCCAATCACTAAAGCCATTACTAAATCCAGGAGTCTTAATTGGGAAATGGCACGCTGCCCCAGCACTTTGGCGACAATGACTAAGAAGAAATAAGCGATGACAGCCCTGAGTCCCCACTCCAAAGCAGAAAGTGAGTGCTGACTCTGTAAAAAATCCATCTCTGGCACATCCTTTTATCTGCGTAAAAAGTAAAGTGCAGCTTTATACAAGTGTTTTCCTATCCAGCTGCAAATATTCAAAGGGAAGGAATATTTGTAAATTATTAACAATACATATATGATTTGTCTTTTTGAAAAACTAAGCGAAAGGAGGTTATCTATATGAAAAAATTCTTATTGATGCTTTTTCTATCTCTATCCTTCGTAACGTTAACGGGCTGCGGAAACGATGAAAAGCCTGAGGAAGACGAACAGGTTGAAGATGTGGAAGAAGAGGATGAAATAGGCGACGGAGAAGTGGATGATGAGTAATTAAGCTGGTTGGGTTTTGGGAAGAGGGGGAGGCGGCTCGGACTGAAAAGGAGGGAAGCCCGGGTTAGAGTCAGGACCTAGAGGCAACTTCAGACACAAAAAGCATGGGAGCGAGTCAAGTCCTGGTTATTGTGTAAAATCAATGGCAAGTGTTTTCAACCAAACCCTTTTATTTTTTTAGCGAAGCTT
>NZ_JBQCMZ010000031.1:0-44595 GCF_051964675.1 Cytobacillus sp. SAFR-174
CCCTATGGAATATAGAACTAAAGCCGCTTAAATCATTTTTATTATTTCTACTGTCTACTTGACAGGGGGCAGTTCAGGTGGATCGGGGCCTTGCCACAATTATTTATGAAGATTGTTCCGGTTCAGGATGGAATTTTGATTTAACAGGCTGACCGCCTGATTTCTCATAGTTCTTTTTCGACTGCTTTACCATATCAAAATCCCGGCCAAATTCAACATCCTGGCTATTGGCGCCATTGCGGGTCTTTTGTTCCGGATTGTTTTGTTTTGAACGCTTTTTCACCATCTGTGAACCACTCCTTAATGAGGAAGAATTATCATCTGATTTTGGAGCTGCTGCAGCTGGAGCCTCATCCGGTGAAGCTGTTCCCTCTGCTGGGAGTTGGCGCTGTGGGCCATCTGGGTTATATCATTATAGGCAGCTTCCAGGGACTGAAGTGCATTGGAGTATTCGAAATCATTATAATGCTCCTGCGTTCTTCCCGATTCAAACTGCTCCTGCGCAAAACGGATTGCATCCTCACACTGCTGAATAAGTGTATCCATCGATTCACGGGTTGCCATTGTATGTTCCCCTCCTTGAAGAATGGGTCTTGAAGCTTGCAAGCTTCATGAATTAGTTTGTTCATTTTTCCGTAATCTTTACCACTCTATTTCCTGCCAATTCCCCTTTTATAAGGTTTTGCGTCATGATAAGATTAATTTTATGAAACCATTCATAACGATTTTCACCATATAAATTACTCTTTGATTAAGGAGGGATAATTGTGGATAAAGTGAATCCTTTTCCATATGCATCCGATAATAAACGGTACCATACATGGAATTATCATTTGCGCAGTGAATTTGGCCATAAGGTTTTTAAAGTGGCACTTGATGGGGGCTTTGATTGCCCAAACCGTGATGGCACGGTCGCATATGGAGGATGTACGTTCTGCAGCGCCGCCGGTTCTGGAGACTTTGCCGGGAACCGCGCTGATGATTTGGAAACACAGTTTAATGCAATTAAAACGAAAATGCATCATAAATGGAAAGACGGAAAATATATGGCCTATTTTCAGGCCTTTACAAATACACATGCCTCTGTTGAGGTTCTTCGTGATATGTATGAGAGAGTGCTTGAGCAGGAAGGTGTTATTGGGCTGTCCATAGCGACCCGCCCTGACTGCCTGCCTGATGATGTAGTTGACTATCTGGCAGAGCTTAATAAACGGACCTATCTCTGGGTAGAGCTTGGCTTACAGACTGTTCATGAAAGAACCGCCCTTTTAATTAACCGCGCACATGATTATCAGTGCTATGCGGAGGGAGTAAACAAGCTCCGCAAACATGGGATCCGCATCTGTTCCCACATCATTAATGGCCTTCCGCTTGAAACACCCGAAATGATGATGGAAACCGCCCGGGAAGTAGCGAAGCTGGATGTACAGGGAATTAAAATCCACCTCCTTCATTTATTAAAAGGAACCCCGATGGTGAAGCAATTTGAAAAGGGCATGCTTGAGTTTCTGTCTCTTGATGAGTATATAAATTTAGTATGCGACCAGCTGGAAATTCTACCACCGGAAATGATTGTACACCGCATCACAGGTGATGGGCCGATCGACTTGATGATCGGGCCGATGTGGAGTGTCAATAAGTGGGAAGTGCTTAATAGCATTGATGCAGAATTAAAGCGAAGAAACAGCTGGCAAGGGAAATTTTACAATCCAAGCCAAATGGAGGCATTGTCATGAAGCTCGAAAGAATTTTACCATATGCAAGACAGCTGATTGAGAAAGCAGTATCACCTGGAGATATCGTTATTGATGCCACTTTGGGCAACGGACATGATACCGTATTTCTCGCAGATCTGGTGGGACCTAATGGCAGAGTTTACGGATTCGATATTCAGGAAGACGCTGTCCTGAATACAAAAGCACGCCTGGCTGATCATGAACTGTCAGACAGGGCTACTCTTTTCCAAACAGGACATGAACTCATTCTTGAAAATGTACCGCCTGTCCACCATGGAAAAATAACGGCAGCCATTTTTAATTTAGGTTACTTGCCCGGGGGCGATAAAGATATTGTCACACGTCCGCAGACGACCATTTCTGCCATCGATCAGCTATTGGAACTGATGGCACCTGAAGGGATTATTCTTTTGGTGATTTATCACGGCCATATAGAGGGTGCTGTTGAGCGCGATTACCTGCTCCGATATGTAAAACAGCTGGATCAAAGCCTCGTCCATGTTCTGCAGTATCAGTTTATTAATCAAAAAAATAACCCGCCGTTTATCATTGCAATTGAAAAACGGTAATGATAAAGCCTGCAAAAAAATGCAGGCTTTTACTTATTTCACAAAGGCTTTTGTAAATCCAGGAGACATCACCTTCTGCATTGTCCGGTAAGCTCTTCCATTCACATAAAAGAAATAGCTCACCATACCGCCTGTTCTGATTATGCTTTTGGCTAATCTCCTGACATTCCGCTGCTTCCTTACCTTATCATCGGAGAGATAGACCCCAAGCAAGCCGCGATTGATCAGTTTATGGAAATGTTTATGTGGCAGCTTTTCCGTATGCCTATCTGCCTCTGCAACAAAGTGCTTCAATCTCGAAAACAGCTGCTCTTCGCTTTCATAGTAAAAGCAGAAATTCAAGTCTCCCCCGGCCTTGTCCTCTTCCTGATCAATCAGATAATCAAGCAGAATGTGGAGGCCCTGGATGTATGGAAAATATCCATTTCTTATATTTACCGCATGCTCCGCTTGAAAATCATCTCTCAGTGCGTAGGAAACAAGGCAGAAAATCCCGAGTGTCGATCCCGAGCAGGCCGAAAACTCATACCATTCCATCTCGGGAATATCAGACCGATATTGGTCGAACCAGTTTTGCAGACGCGGAACCCGCTCTTCGACTGCAACATGCTTATGTATTTGCAGATCACAATAGTAACGGCATAATTCAAGCAAATGATTCTTTATATGGGGATATTGTTCAAGACTCAATAGCACTTCCCTGCAGGATGCTGCTAAATCTGCAAGATAGTTTCCATCATCCTGTTCATTTCTCAGCCGGTAATAATTCTTCCCTGCTGCGTCAATATTCAGGGCATCCTCCATTGACTCATGAAGTGCGGCAAAATCTCCAGGATCAAGCGAGGTGCTCCGGTCGCAGAGATTATCCAAATAATCACTGATTGTCTGATAAGCAACAATAAACTTAATCGCTTGCTCATATTTCCCCTTGGCCATTAACGACATAATAGCTCCGCCTTCACAGTGGAAGGCTTTATGTTCAAGGCTGGCAAGAGCCTGCTTTCTTAACTCCGGATCAGGAATTGCTTCCGCCCGGCTCTTCCAGTAGGCAAGCTCCTTATGGACAGCAGGCAGAACCTTCCGATAGACATGTGACATCAGACTAATTGGCATGGAAGGGACACTCATGACAGCAGAAACCTCCTTTTGATCAGGTCTGGTGAATATTTAAAGCAATTCAGTGACCCCTTAAACCACATAACCAAGCGCCTTTAATTGGCTGTTCACGAAATCCTTCGCATATTCAAATACTTCTTCACGTTCAGGTTCGTTGAAGACTTCGTGGTAGCACTTTGGCCATTCTTTGAACCTTTTCTCCGAGAATGGCGCAAGGTTAAACCATTCTCTGACCGTTGTTTTATTCACGATCTTATCATCGCCGCCCTGAACTACGAGAAGGGGCATATCCTGGATTTTATCAAGATTCTCAAAGGCAAGCTTTATGGCATAAACAAGTTCCCTGTACCATCTGACCGACACTTTTTTCACATACAGTGAATCATTTAAATCAGCATCACGAACATCCTGATTCCGTGTCGCCATGTCCACTGACAATCCTGAATCCATTTTCAGTCCGGGCATCACTGAATTGAGTCCAAGCGATAAGAAGTTCAGTAATTTCGAAGGCTGCTGAACTAAACCTAAACATGGGGATGACAAAATCACTCCAGCGAGATTCATTCTTTCTTCCTGCAGCAGGCGAATGGCAATCAGTCCGCCCATGCTGTGTCCTAAAAGAAAAACCGGCAGTTCAAATTCATAGGCAGCCTGTACCCAATCTTTAACTTCAATGATATATTCATCAAAGGAATCAATATGGCCTCTTCTGGATCTTGTAGTCATCCCCTGGCCGGGAAGATCTCCCATAATGACATGGAAACCGGCCAAGCGCCACATTCCAATCAGCCAGCCATAACGGCGGTGATGCTCCATTGCCCCATGCACCATGACTATAACGCCCTTTGCTTCTCCCTCAGTTTCCCACTTCCACATAGTCCATCCTCCCAGCCTTTTTACGTACGATCTTATGTAAATATATTATAGCCTAGATGCAAAAATTGTTCATGAATCAGCCCCTTAAAAAACTCTTTTGCCAAAATAACGTTTATCATGTCTCATATGATAAAATCAAAATAATCCAACTAAATACAGGAGTGTTTTTCACATGATCTATCCATTTAAAGATAAAGAACCTAAAATTGCAGAATCCGCATTTATTGCAGATTTCACTACCATTACCGGCGATGTTGAAATTGGGGAGGATTCCAGCGTCTGGTTCAACTCCGTCATACGCGGAGATATAGCACCAACGATCATCGGCAGGAAGGTCAATATCCAGGATAATTCCGTCCTGCATCAGAGCCCAAATAACCCGCTGATATTGGAAGACGAAGTAACAGTAGGCCATCAGGTAATCCTTCATAGCTGCATTATCCGCAAGAAAGCTCTAATTGGGATGGGCTCAATTGTCTTAGATCAGGCAGAAATCGGGGAGGGAGCATTTATTGGTGCAGGCAGCCTTGTTCCACAGGGAAAGAAAATTCCGCCCAATACACTTGCATTCGGGAGGCCTGCAAAAGTAATCCGTGAGCTGACACCGGAAGATATTAAAGATATGGAACGGATAAGCAGGGAATACGCTGAAAAAGGCCAGTACTATAAGTCTTTGCAAAAAAAGCTAAAATAACTCTCCAGCCTTAATAGAATGGGAAATAGGCCGATATTAAAATATAAGGCAACAGCTATTGGCGGGTGAAGGAAATGAAGATTTATATCGGGGCAATTGTTCTATTCTTATTATTAATAGTGGTATTCAGAAAAACCATAGTAAAAACGGCACCCATGTTTTTACTTGTCTTCATCCTTGTTTCTGCAGCATTTGTTTATGACAGCCTTGCAGGAAGCAAGCCTCCATCAGCCGTGAACAAAATAAAATCGTGGCTGTCTGAACCAGCTGAAAAAGCCACTGCTTTCCTTGGAAACAGCACGTCTGTTATTAAGATCAAGGAAAAAATAATTATAGATGTGCCCGCAATCAATCAGTTTCCTGAGCTCCCCAGAGGATGCGAAGTCACGAGCTTATCCATGCTCCTGCATCACGCGGGGATCCAGGCAGATAAAATGACACTGGCTAAAGAAATAAAGAAAAATCCTGAGCCATACCGTGTAGAAGATGGAAAAATCTATTTCGGACATCCGAATAAAGGCTTCATAGGCGATATGTATTCCTTTGATAATCCCGGTCTCGGCGTTTATCATGAACCCGTAAAAGAGCTTGCAGAAAAGTACTTGCCCGGCTCGATTGAAGATTTTACCGGATCCGATTTTGAAGACTTAAAAATTCATTTGTCAGATGGCAGGCCTGTCTGGGTCATCATCAACACAGCCTACAAACAGCTGTCTGATGACTTTTTCCAGACCTGGCATACACCCAGCGGAAAGATTCAGATTACCTATAAAGAGCATTCTGTTCTGCTAACAGGCTATGATCAGGAATTCATGTACTTCAACGACCCGCTCACAGGAGAGAAAAATAAAAAAGCATCCATGAACGATTTTGAAAAAGCATGGGTGCAGATGGGCAAGCAGGCTATTACCTATCTTCCATAAGAAAAGCGTCCGCCAGGGTATTCCTGATGGACGCTTTTGTTTAGCCTTTAAGAGGCTGCAAGTCTTTATCTAACAAGTATTCTTTTTCAAAGGAGTATTTTTTCTCCACATATACCTGATGCCAAACCATGAACATCAGAACGGTCCATATTTTGCGGCTGTTGTCCGCTTTATCCTGACAATGGTCTTCAAGCAGCTGCAATACATACTCTTTATTAATCAGGTGATCTGTATTGCTTTCACGAATGATATTTTTCGCCCACTCATTCATCTCGTCCTTCAGCCAGTGGCGGATTGGCACAGGGAACCCAAGCTTTTTGCGGTTCAGTACATGATCCGGAACGACTCCTTCAGCAGCTTTGCGAAGAATATACTTCGTAGTGCCATTTGCCGTTTTCAGGCTGGTCGGGATTTTGGAAGCCACTTCAAACACTTCTTTATCAAGGAACGGAACACGAAGCTCGAGAGAATGAGCCATCGTCATTTTGTCCGCCTTTAATAAAATATCTCCTCGCATCCAGGTATGAATGTCGATATACTGCATGCGATCAACCGGATCATAGCCGCGGCTTTCTTCATATAAAGGTTTCGTGATATCCGTATAATTTAAGCTGCCTTTATAGACATGAAGCAGATTGCGCTTCTCTTGTTCTGTAAACATTTTTGCGTTTCCGATGTAGCGCTCTTCCATGGGCGTGACACCGCGTTCGATAAAGCTTTTACCCTTCATTCCCTCTGGCATCATGCTTGCGATCATGCGAAGAAGCTTTTTGCCGATGGCAGGAATTTTATTGAAGACTTCCAGAGATTGTGGTTCACGGTAAATATTATAGCCGCCAAACAGCTCATCGGCTCCTTCACCTGAAAGCACAACCGTTACATGCTTACGTGCTTCTCTTGCCACAAAATAAAGAGGCACACATGCCGGGTCGGCAAGCGGATCGTCCATATGCCACATGATTCTCGGAATCTCATTCATGTATTCCTCAGGAGTAATGATATAGCTGATGTTTTCAACACCCAGCTTTTCTGCTGTTTCCTTCGCTACATCCACCTCGCTGAAGCCATTGCGTTCAAAACCGACAGAGAATGTTTTAATAGCAGGATGGAATTCCTTCGCAATCGACGCAATGATGGAAGAATCAATTCCGCCTGAAAGGAAAGAACCTACAGGAACATCGGCACGCATATGCATCTTGACCGAGTCGAATAACACATCTCTAATTTCTTTTGTAAAATCAGCCTCTGATTTCTGCACGGGGTGGAAAGCAGCTTTCCAATAGCGCTTAATATCCATAGGAGCACCGATTTTTTTAGTAAAATAATGGCCTGGCTCCAGTTTGTGGATTCCTTCTGACATCGTGTTTGGCTCAGGCACAAACTGATAGGTCAGATAATGCTGCAGGGAGTCATAGTTTAATACATCATTCTGAAGCGCCAATAGAATGCTCTTCTTCTCTGATCCAAAGAACGTGCTGTCTCCCTTATCGTAATAAAAGAAAGGTTTAATCCCAAATGGATCTCTGGCTCCATATAAAGATTGCTCCTGTTTATCCCATATGACAAACGCAAACATACCGCGCAATTTTTCAACAGCTTTTTCTTTCATATGGCTGTAAAGGGCAATGATGACTTCTGTATCTGAGCTTGTTTCAAAGCTTAAGCCCGCTTTGAGAAGTTCTTCACGAAGTTCCACATAATTATAGATTTCACCATTAAAGATGATCCAATAACGTTCATTCTCGTAAGTCAGCGGCTGGTGTCCGCTTTCAATATCAATAATGCTCAGCCGGCGGAAGCCAAATTGAATATGATCATCAAAATAGTATCCTGAGTCATCCGGACCCCGGTGAGTAATGATATCATTCATATTTTGGAATTGTTCTTTATCTGCGTCACGGTAATTTTGTGCTTTTTCATGTACACAACCAATAAAACCACACATTATGTACGTCACCTACTCCATTCTATTCTCAATATTTAGATATAGCCTCATGCGGCTCCTTTGTCTTAGAAAACATACCCTATAATACTACCACTAATCGCTAATAATTAGCACGCAGAATATAAAATGTTTCTGTACGGAAAATTAAGCCATTATCCGAAGTTTATACGATACCATAAAATTATAAACGACTATAGAGCATAAAGACCGAAAAGTGAATTACACCCTATATGTATTATGACGCAAAAAAGAAAGCGGGAGTTACACTGTAAATGCAACTCCCGCTTTTCTATTACGCTTCAGAACGAAGAATTTCTGCCTTGTCAGTACGCTCCCAAGGAAGGTCAACATCTGTACGTCCGAAATGTCCGTAAGCAGCTGTCTGCTTGTAAATTGGGCGGCGAAGGCCAAGCATGTTAATAATTCCTGCAGGACGAAGATCAAAATGCTTTCTTACTAAATCAACTAATACATCTTCATCCACTTTGCCAGTTCCAAATGTATCAACAGAGATTGAAACAGGCTGTGCCACACCGATTGCATAAGCAAGCTGAACTTCAACTTTTTCTGCCAAACCGGCTGCTACAAGGTTCTTCGCTACATAACGTGCAGCATATGCAGCTGAGCGGTCAACCTTTGTAGGATCCTTACCGGAGAACGCGCCGCCGCCATGGCGTGCATATCCGCCGTAGGTATCAACAATGATTTTGCGTCCAGTCAGACCAGCATCCCCTTGTGGTCCGCCGATAACAAAACGTCCAGTCGGGTTGATGAAGTACTTTGTATTCTCATCGATTAGTTCTTTCGGAACAACCGGGTTAATAACATGTTCCTTCAGGTTGCGCTGGATTTGCTCCAGGCTGATTTCAGGGTGATGCTGAGTAGAAATAACGATTGTGTCAATACGGACAGGCTTGTCATTTTCATCATACTCAACGGTTACCTGAGTTTTTCCATCCGGACGAAGGTAAGGAAGGATCTCTTCTTTACGAACTTCAGTCAGGCGGCGGGAAAGCTTATGTGCCAAAGAAATCGGAAGAGGCATAAGCTCCTTCGTTTCGTTGCAGGCAAAACCGAACATTAAGCCCTGGTCTCCTGCACCGATTGCTTCAATTTCCTGATCGCTCATTTGCCCTTCGCGTGCTTCAAGTGCCTGGTCAACACCCATTGCGATATCTGCAGACTGCTCATCAATGGAAGTTAAAACTGCACATGTTTCAGAATCGAAACCATATTTAGCACGGGTATAACCGATTTCTTTTACCGTTTCACGAACGATTTTTGGAATATCTACGTATGTAGATGTTGTGATTTCACCTGCAACTAATACAAGTCCAGTTGTTACAGAAGTCTCTGCAGCAACACGGGCATTCGCATCTTTAGCTAAAATCGCATCTAAGATTGCATCAGAAATTTGGTCACAGATTTTATCCGGATGACCTTCAGTAACTGATTCAGAAGTAAACAAACGACGTTTTGTTGACATCTGGCTTCCTCCTTATAAATAGAAAATTGAGCGAGAAATAAGAAATGGGGAAGCGGAAAAATAATTTTTCCCTGTCATTTCATGGATCTCTGTTTGATACGGAACTCATTCCCTTAGTAGTATGAAATAAACATGGAGTTTTTATTAGAAAAATAGACAGCGCCGGCAAGAATGCCAGGTATCCATTATTCATAATCATGCCAAAAACTCACATAAATAGTACATTCCAAAAGCCGTTCATTTCATTGCAATATAAAAAACCTTCTCATTTAGTGAAAAGGTTGAAAGCAAATCGATTCGCGCCTTTCACTCTTATCGTTCAAGGAATTACGTCCTTGCGTCAGGTTAGCACCTTTGCTGATTATTGCCTTTAGCAGGTTGCTGGGTTTCATAGGGCCTGTCCCTCCACCAGCTCGGGATAAGAGAGTATCCGTTCAAGGTTGAATCATACCGTATTTTATCGAACCATGTCAACAGATTCTCATTATTTTTCACCGTTAAATTTCAGCTTCAAAATGTAAGCTTCCCCTTTACAGGGAACAGCTTCCATCGCCACACTTTTTCTTTAGAAATTTTTGCCTGTTTTTCGCAATCCATTTGTAGGCAGGATCGCCCAGAAGTTCAGTGAAAGGTAAATATAAAAAGGTGCTGATCAAAAAGGATGCAGGAAAGAGGAGCAGCAGTCTCCGTACTGCAGAGTACCCCTTTTTCACACTGCCCGAGGGGGTAATAAGATGAAGCTCTTTGCGCAAATCTTGTCTGGAGAATGATAAAGAACCCGGCATTTTCTCATATTCCTGCAGAGAAATCCATTCCACTTTATCCAGCCAATCGAGCTTTTTAAATATTCTCTTTGTTTCCTTGCATAACGAGCAAGTTCCATCATATAGGGCAATTGTCTTCATTTTAGATCAGTCCCATGGTAAAATTAACACTTTCTTCTATAATAGCATATATCGGTTATAAGGCGATCAAAGGAGATTACCTGTCCAATTGTGACAATTTAATAACAGAGACAAAAAAGTTTCGTAATAGTATAGACTAATCATTTCAATGTGTTATACTAATTTCGAGATGTAATCACTTTCATAAAAAAATCGGGAAAAAGGAAGGTATTCATCAGATGAACTCTGTAAGCATATCAAACGAATTGAGTGAATTATTAAATGGCAGCAACATTCAAGTGCAATTATCCGTTCCTCAGCTTGTGGAAAAAGTTTTAAACCGCAATGAAGGGTCCCTTACTTCCACTGGTGCTGTACGCGCTACTACAGGAAAGTATACAGGGCGTTCCCCTAAAGATAAATACATTGTTGAAGAAGCATCAAATAAAGATAAAATGGACTGGGGCAGCGTAAACCAGCCCATCTCTGAAGAAGCATTCTCCAATCTTTATAATAAAGTAATCAATTACTTAAAAGAAAAAGAAGAAGTATTTGTTTTCAAAGGCTTTGCAGGTGCTGATAAAAAACACCGCATGCCTATCCAGGTGATCAATGAATATGCCTGGCATAACCTTTTTGCACACCAGTTATTCATTCGCCCGGCAGAAGACGAGCTATTGGATCATCAGGCAGAGTTCACAGTCATATCTGCTCCAAACTTCAAAGCAGACCCTGCTGTTGACGGCACAAAGTCCGAAACATTCATTATCATCTCATTCGAGCGCCGCACAGTTTTAATTGGCGGAACAGAATATGCAGGTGAAATGAAAAAGTCCATCTTCTCTGTTATGAACTACATGCTTCCAGAAAACGGAATCCTTCCGATGCATTGTTCAGCAAACGTTGGACGTGAAGGTGATGTGGCTTTATTCTTCGGCTTATCCGGAACTGGAAAAACAACTTTATCTGCAGACCCGAACCGCAAGCTGATCGGTGATGACGAGCATGGCTGGTCTGCGAATGGCGTATTCAATATTGAAGGCGGATGCTACGCGAAATGCATCAACCTATCCCGTGAAAAAGAACCGCAAATTTTTGATGCAATCCGCTTTGGAGCTGTGCTGGAAAATGTAGTGGTAAACAGCGAAACCCGGGTTGCAGATTACGATGACAGCACTTTAACTGAAAATACACGTGCGGCCTACCAGCTTCAGGCCATCGATAATATCGTTGACCCAAGCATTGCCGGACATCCTAATACAATCGTATTTTTAACAGCTGACGCATTTGGCGTATTGCCTCCAATCTCTAAACTGTCAAAAGAGCAGGCAATGTACCATTTCTTAAGCGGCTATACATCCAAGCTTGCAGGAACTGAGCGCGGCATTACATCACCACAGGCAACGTTTTCTACATGCTTTGGATCACCTTTCCTACCGCTTCCTGCAAATCGTTATGCTGAAATGCTTGGCGAGAAAATCGATGAGCATAATGCAAAAGTCTTCCTTGTAAACACAGGATGGACTGGCGGAGAGTATGGAGTCGGCGAACGCATGAAGCTTGCCTACACCCGTGCTATGGTGGAAGCTGCACTCGAAGGTGAACTAAACAACGTAGAAACAATCAAGGACGAAATTTTCGGTCTGGAAATTCCTCAGCACGTTACAGGAGTGCCTGATGAAGTTCTTCAGCCAAACAAAACATGGGCAGATCAGGCTGCTTATGAAGCGAAAGCAAAAGAGCTTGCTGCTAAATTCCGTGAAAACTTCAAGAAATTCACAAGCGTTTCATCTGACATTGAAGAAAAAGGCGGACCAATCGCATAATATAAGAAAAGCGCAAGCGCCTTGCCCACCCCCGACAAGCACAAGACGAGCCTCACAGAAAAACGTTCTTCGCCTTTTTGGGAGGATTGGCTTGTGACCTCGAGGGGGTAGGCGCTGGAGCTAGACAGTTCTCAAAGTTAAAATTAATACTTTCTTATCATTTTAGAGAAAGAATTGCCGTTTGCGCGGCAATTCTTTTTTAGTATTAGGAATGCAGTCTTCAAAAACATTCCAAATCAAAAAAACGCCGGACTTTGTCCAGGCGCGTTCTTCTAGTTTGTTGAGTTTAAGGAAACAAGCTGATAAGTAATGAGTGTCCGGCTGTTTTCCCATTCCACTTTTCGGATGACTCCCATTCCGTTCAGGTCGCCGTCAATTGTTCTTTTTACTTCGACCGGGATATCGAGGGGATATAATCTGTACCCTTCTTTGACAAGTGAAAAGTAATTTTCATCAAGTCTTTTTTCCCTTCCCTTTGTCACGATCATTGTGTTCAGCTCTAAAGGCATACCCATTGGTATCTCTCCTTCATTCTTTATACTTTCCTCTATTTTACCCCAGCTTTTCATGCTCTGAAAGCCTTTAAGCGAAAATCATTCGTCATTCATGACTTTTCATCCACGCACCTAAATCCTCTACCGTCTTCCGGTTCACGGCTGGAGGAAAGTAGTGGGTATATTCAGGGAAGTACCAGCTATCCACTTCTTTATTAAGAGCCTTCAGTCTTTTTTCGAGGCGATAGGAATGCTCCACCGAAACATTGTGATCCTGTTCTCCATGAATGATTAAGACAGGCGCCTGCAGCTGCTCCAGCTGAAAAAGCGGGGTACGGTATTTATACCGTTCCGGAAACTTTACCGGAGTTCCGCCGATTACCCGTTTCATCATTCTCCGGAGATCCTTGCGCTCCACATAGGTGAGAAACATATCACTGACTCCTCCCCATGTTACAATGGATGCGGCTTGCGGAAACTCGATTGCAGTTAGCAATGCCATTACGCCGCCACGGGAAAAACCAAATATATGAACTCTTTTTACCCGGGCATGCTCCTGAAGAAGGGTAAACGCAGCAAACGCGTCCTGCCTGTCCTCCCCTGCAAAGTCTTCGTTTCCATCTCCCCCTTGATTTCCTCTGTAAAAAGGCGCGAATACAATAAAACCTTCACAGGCAAACTGGACAATCCGGGAAGGCCGTACTTTCCCGACATTTTTGATGCCTCCTCTCAGGTAAAGGAATCCATCATATAGCTCCTCTCCCTTTGGCTCTGCCAGCAGCCCTTTTATATGTAATCCATTTGCCTGATAAGTAACAACAGATAATTCAATTGCCGGATTTGGCGAAGGGAATCTCTGTTTATTGATGATTTGGCCGTTACTGAATTCCATTTTCTCATCCTCCCTCTTGAGGCTACCTTTTAGTCTGAACTTTTAGACCTTCCTCTAAAAATATTTCCATGGGCATTCACACATTTTTTTGATTTTCATACGATATCCTAGGCTTTTCAATCTGACTTTTTAGCATAAGGGAGGTCTTATGACTTATGAAAAAATGGATGAAAACAAGCATGTTGCTTATGCTTGCAGTGATACTGATCGTTCCTTTGGCAGCCTGCGGAAAGGATGAAATGCAAACCGTCCGTATTGCTGAAGTGACACGTTCCATCTTCTATGCCCCACAATATGTAGCCCTTGAGAAAGGCTTCTTTGAAGAAGAAGGACTTAAAGTAGAGCTTACAACAACAGCCGGCGGAGATAAAACAATGACCGCGCTCCTGTCGGATAGCGCTGATATTGCGCTAGTAGGTTCAGAAACTTCCATTTACGTTTCGGCACAGGGCTCCAATGATCCGGTCATTAACTTTGCACAGCTTACCCAAACGGACGGAACATTCCTGGTTTCACGCAATAAAATCGATAACTTTTCATGGGATATGCTGGAAGGCAAAACATTTCTCGGGCAGCGTAAAGGCGGCATGCCGCAGATGGCCGGCGAGTTTGTATTGAAAAAGCATGGCATTGACCCGCACCAGGATTTGGATTTAATCCAAAATATTGATTATGCCAATATTGCTCCAGCTTTCGCTTCCGGCACCGGTGAATTTGTCCAGCTTTTTGAACCTACTGCAAGTGTATTTGAAAAAGAAGGAAAAGGATATATTGTTGCTTCCTTTGGAACCGAATCCGGACATATACCTTATACCACATTCATGACGAAACAAAGCTATATTGATGAAAATAAGGAAACAGTCGAGAAATTCACAAGAGCGATTTATAAAGCACAGCAATGGGTTGAGCAGCATAGCTCGAAAGAAACGGCAGAAGCTATTCAAGGATATTTTGACAACACTGAGCTTGAAATCATTGAAATGGTAGTAGACCGATATAAGAGCCAGGGATCTTTTGCAACAGATCCTATACTGGATACGGAAGAATGGGATAACCTGCAGAATATTATGGAAGAAGCAGGAGAGCTCCCTAAGCGCTTAGAGCATGGCACACTTGTCAACACAGAGATTGCTGAAGGGGTAATGAAATAACTAAACGAAAGAGGAGGCCGACATGGAATTTCTGAAAGTTGATGCTGTCCACCACACTTATTTTACGAAAACCTCTGCTGTCACGGCCCTCTCCGATGTTTCGCTTGAAGTGGAGGAAGGAGAATTTGTTTCCTTCCTCGGTCCAAGCGGATGCGGTAAGACAACATTGCTTTCTATCATAGCAGGCCTGTTTGAACCCACAGAAGGCACTGTCACACTTGAAGGAAAGCGGGTTGAAACAGCAGAAAAAGAAATAGGCTATATGCTTCAGCAGGATTATCTTTTTCCCTGGAAGAACATTGAAGAAAATATACTGCTGGGGCTGAAAATCGGGAATAGCCTCACTCCGGACAAAAAAGCTTATGCACTGAAGCTCCTTCAGGAGATGGGACTAAAAGGTGTAGAGTCACAGTTTCCGAAACAGCTTTCAGGGGGAATGCGCCAGCGGGTTGCACTTGTAAGAACACTTGCAACCGGCCCAAAGCTGCTTATGCTTGATGAACCCTTTTCCGCATTGGATTATCAAACCAAACTTAAGCTTGAGGATCTGGTCTCTGACACGCTTAAATCTTTCGGAAAAACAGCCATACTGGTTACACATGATATTGGTGAGGCAATCAGCATGAGTGATCGTGTTTTTCTCTTCTCCGCAAGGCCCGGACAGCTTCATAAGACATTTGTAATACCAAAAGAATTAAGAGATGAAACCCCTTTTAACGCAAGAAATCATGAAGCATATCCAGCGATTTTTCAAACTATATGGAAGGAGCTGGAGTCCCTTGAGCCCGCAGGAGAACGTTAAATTCCTCCACCAGAAGTATATCCGGTCGCTGAATCGCGAAAAGAAGTGGGTCCGCTTCTATCAGGCTGTCATCTTTATCGTGTTTTTTTCAGGATGGGAGCTGGCAAGCCAAAAGCAATGGATTGACCCGCTGATTTTCAGTGCGCCTTCTAAAGTATGGGGATTGTTTTTAACCAAAATACAGGATGGTACCTTGATGGTGGATTTAGGCTACACTTTGTCTGAAACCGTATTTGGATTCATTTTAGGCACTTTTTTAGGCACATTTCTGGCAGCCATCCTCTGGTGGTCACCCATGCTTTCAAAAATAGCGGATCCCTATTTGGTTGTCCTGAATTCAATGCCAAAGGTTGCTCTTGGCCCTATCTTAATAGTAGCTTTAGGCCCGAGCTTTACTTCGATCGTTGCCATGGGTGCGATTATCTCGATCATCATCACAACCATTGTCGTGTATACATCTTTCAAAGAAGTAGACCCCAATTATATTAAAGTGCTTCAAACTTTTGGGGCAAGTCGATTCCAAACCTTCAGGGAAGCCATTTTGCCCGCTTCATTTCCGACCATCATTTCAACCTTAAAGGTGAATGTGGGGTTATCCTGGGTCGGAGTAATAGTCGGTGAATTTCTTGTATCCTCAAAAGGTCTTGGATACATGATTATCTACGGATTCCAGGTATTTAACTTCACCCTTGTTATGCTTTCATTGCTTGTGATTGCTGTTTTTGCAACAGTAATGTATCAGCTGGTTGAACTCCTGGAGAGAAAACTAATTAAGAATGGTTCATAAAAACGGCAAATCGCATGCCGTTTTTTATTTTTTCTTCAAAATTTTTTCGAGGCTCTTTTCAACTACTTTATCCTTCATGATGAAACTGTATTGACTGCTCCACCTGTCTTCAAGCAGGTTTTCCCCTGTCAGGATGGGACCGTTTGTCTCAAAATATTGATTTGTATTGTTGAGGGTTTTAACCTCTGCGAAAAATATAGCTTTGACAAAACGCTCATTGCCCAGGTTAACTTCATATTCACCAATAAAATTCAGATTAAATAAGTCTGCTCCGGTTTCTTCATATACTTCTCTTCTGGCTGCCTCTTCCAGAGACTCTCCCTGTTCTCTTTTGCCGCCAGGAAATTCCCATCCCCTTTTTTTATGATTCGTCAGCAGCCATTGATCACCATATCGGCAAATGACCAAAACATGTTCAGGCTCGGTTTCGAATGCTCTTTTATTAAAAGAAAAGCGCACTTTCCCGCCGTTTTCATCCAAAAAGGTTTCCATGCTATTCCCTCACTCAATAAATTAATGTTGATGTTTCCATTATAAAGGTAAATCTAGTTTTTAAAAACTTCTGGGGCTAAAGTATTAAATTACATATTTTTGAAACTTTTCTCCTTTTTTTCCCGTAAAATTAGGTGACTAACATAAATAGAGGAGTGTATATCTTGAAAAAATCTCTCGCAATCCTTACCGGCTTCTTCATGATTTTAATGCTGACTGCATGCAATGAAACGGCCAAACCTGTTAATGAATCAGCAGCCGGCACAGAAAAGGAAGAAGCAAAAACAGAAGAAGCTTCTGAAATGACATTGGAGGAAGTTTTAAAGAAATCAACGGAAGCTTCGGAAGAGCTAAAAAGCTTCTCAGTAAAAATGGATATGAGCCAGGAAATGAGCTCTGGTGCTGAAGGGGAAAATATGAATATCGATTCTGTCATTGACATGAATGTCACAACAGACCCGATGGCTTTTTATCAAAAAATGACTATGTCCATGGCAGGAGCAGAAGAATCCTATGATATTGAAAGCTATTTTACGGAAGAAGGCATGTTTCTTTATGATGCTGCCGGACAGCAGTGGATGAAGTTCCCTAAAGAAATGTCTGATGATTTGCTTCAAATGTCCAGCCAGCAGACAAATCCTGGTGAGGAATTGAAGAAACTGCAGGAATTTGTGGACGATTTCACCTTTGAACAGGATGCAAAAAGCTATATCCTGAAATTGAAAGCCGATGGAGAAAAATTCAATGATTTCGTGAAGGAAACGGCAGCAGAAACACTCCCGCCTGAATTGGCCGCCAATGGGGAAATGCTTGAAAACATGAACATCAAGGGCGTGGAATATGAGATTGTGATTGATAAAGAAACTTTTTACCCGAGCGTGCTGAATATGATTATGGACATGGAAATCACGGCTGAAGGCCAGAAAATCTCCATGAAGCAGAACATGAACGGCCAATACTCAAACTATAATAAAGTTGAGGCTATTGCCGTTCCACAGGAAGTTCTTGATACAGCTGTAGAAATGGAAATGTAGAAAAGCTGAGGTGCGCCTCAGCTTTTTATTTATGTTCCTCTTCTGTCAGGATTCCCATGCTTTCAATATGCTTTCTTGCTTCATCATCCCCAAGATCATATATCATTCCATATATTCTTTTCATTGTTTCGTCATAGGCATCGTTTTCACGGTCATAATGGTATTGAACATAAGGAACATGGGCTCTGAAAAAGTTTTGCCATTCTGTTGAATAGTTCTGGTCAAAATATTCTCTTAGTGCAATAATTTCATCATCATTTGCCTCAATTTTATAATTCCAGGTGGAGTCAGTGGCACTTTGAGATATCTCACCCGAACCAAGCGTTATATAATACGTCTTTTTATTTCCTTCCAATTCTGTCAGCCCCTTTATTGTTCATTGCTGTGACGCAGATTCAACACCGGTTAGTTTTTCTTTACATATCACAATATTTTTCATTTCTATAGTTATCGTATCCCACATTTATGATAAAATTATACAAAATTACGATCATTCTTCTTAAGCTGACATATACTAAGTTAAACAAATTGGAAGTCAGCTTTTCCAATTGTCATGGGGTGAATATTTTTCTGCATCAGGGGTATTAAATTAAGTATACTATAGAAAACCGGAGAATTTTAAGGAGGTGTTATCATGAAACTGATTGATGAGCTATATGAACTTTACAGGAATAAGCTGACTGGTGATGAAGAAGATATCGATATGCTCGCTTTTGCCTTCTTAGAAGAAATGAACAGAGAAGACCTGCTGAATATTATCAAGGACCTTGATAATCAGGAGTTATATGATTTAATGGGGCTTTATTTGATCGAGAGCTTAAAAGGGAAATTTGCCAGTGAAAATTACGGTCAGCGCAGAAGCCCGATCATTCACCACCGGAACATACACTAACCTATACATATCCGAATTTAGAATAACGATCCATACTCGAAGGCGGCGTGAAGCCGCTTTTTTATTTTATTACAAATAAAAAGACCAGCTTTCCAGCCAGTCTTTGTTTATTATCCAAGGTATGCTTTAAGCATCCAGATATGTTTTTTCAAGCTTTGCTTTACAGCAATCAGCATGTCGCCTGTTCCTTCATCTTTGGCTTCTTCTGCAAGCTCGATTGCTCCCTGAAGCTCTTCCACCATTTTTTCAAAATCGTCAACGACAGATTGAACCATTTGTTCTTCATTTTCTTTTCCTGTCGCTTCTTTAAGGGAACTGGTCTCGAGAACTTCTTTCATCGTTGCAACCGGTTTAGCCTCAAGAGCAAGGATTCTCTCAGCCAGTTCATCTACATGTACGTTGGCTTCATTATAAAGCTCTTCAAATTTTGCATGGAGGGTAAAAAAGTTTTTCCCTTTAATGTACCAATGATAATTGTGAAGCTTTACATATAGAACTGTCCAGTTTGCTACTTGCTGGTTAACAGCTTTTACTAATTCTTTACTCATATTAATCATCCTCCCAACAATAGAATACCCACATTGAGAGAATTAAAACCTGTACAGAACCATGGCGAAATTTTTCATTATTGAGCTGCTTTCATGGTAGAATATTGAGTGAAAAGGGGGAGACAAATGTATACGGTATTAGTCATATCGATCATTATCGTGATTGTGGTTCTGCTGCTGAGCGTCATTACTACTTCAAAGGCTTACCAATTCAAGCATACGGTAGACCCAATTGATCCGCTTCCTGACAGCGGCAAGGAACAAAAAGAGGCTAACGAGGAGCAAGAAGATAACCAAAACCGTTCATAAGCATACGCTATCATATAAACAGCCTCCGTACAGCCGGAGGTTTTCTTTTTAAAAGGACGGAAAAATACATGTGGAGAGGACATTAAGATGGATATATACTCCATGATGCTTACAGTATTTTTAGTATTAAATATTATCCTGGCTGTATTTGTTATCTTTCTTGAGCGAAGGGATGCAGGCGCCACATGGGCATGGCTCATGGTTTTATTCTTTCTTCCTCTTCTTGGTTTTTTCATGTACCTCTTCTTTGGACAGAATTTAACCCGAAGAAAGATGTTCCAATGGGAAGACCGCAAAAAAATTGGAATTGATGAACTGCTGAACAACCAAATCAGAGGAATTAAGGAAAAGGATTTCCATTTTCGCAATGAGATCATTGAGAAATACAAAGACCTTATATACATGCATCTTGTAAACAATGATGCAGTATTGACCCAGGATAACGAGGTCAGGATTTTTACAGATGGGAAAGATAAGTTCAATTCGCTTGTAGAGGATATAAAAAGGGCAACCGATCATATCCACCTGCAATATTATATCTTCAAGAGAGACAATCTTGGGAAAAGCTTAATCACTCTCTTAACGGAAAAAGCCAGGGAAGGTGTTAAAGTCAGGCTTCTCTATGATGAACTTGGCTCAAGGAGCCTGCATAAAAGGGCATTTAAAGAGCTGATTGCTGCAGGAGGAGAAATTGAGGCTTTTTTCCCTTCGCGCCTGCATTTTATCAATTTAAGAATTAATTACCGGAACCATCGAAAAATTGCCATCATTGACGGACGGATTGGCTATGTGGGCGGTTTCAATGTCGGGGATGAATATCTTGGGCTGAATCCAAGGTTCGGGTATTGGCGTGATACCCATCTAAGAATCAGAGGAAGTGCTGTCCATTCTCTGCAGACCCGCTTTATCCTGGACTGGAACCAGGCTTCCCACCGCCATGATATTTTCTATGCTCCGGAGTTTTTTCCGCTGTGCGAGTCTCAGGATAGTGTAGGGATGCAGATTGTTACCAGCGGTCCTGATTCTGAATGGGAACAAATTAAAAATGGTTATATTAAAATGATTTCATCTGCACGTAAGTCCATATATATCCAAACCCCATATTTTATTCCTGATGCAAGTCTTCTGGATGCTTTGAAAATAGCTGCATTGTCAGGTGTGGAAGTAAATATTATGATTCCGAATAAACCTGACCACATGTTTGTTTATTGGGCCACTTACTCCTATATTGGGGAAATGCTAAAGGTAAATGCAAATATCTATATATACGAAAATGGCTTCATACATGCAAAAACCCTGATTGTAGATGAAAAAGTTTCATCGGTAGGAACTGCGAATATAGACGTGAGAAGCTTCAGGCTCAATTTTGAGGTAAATGCTTTTATTTACGATCAGGATGTTTCAAAAGAACTGACTGAGGGCTTTAAGGAAGATGTCCAGCTTTCAACAAACCTGTCTGCAGGAGATTACAGAAATAGGTCCTTGAAAATAAAGTTGAAAGAATCCATTTCAAGACTGCTTTCGCCAATATTATAAAACGGGCTGAAAAAATCAGCCCGTTTTCTTTATCGCAGTCTAACGGGCAGTAAGCCCCCCACTTCAAGACTCAGAGGAATCAAAGGAGGATAAGTGGGGGTCAAACTGCCCGATCTAGCTGCGGCTCCTAGGGGCTCGAGGTCATAAGCCAATCAGCTGATGGGAAGAAAAGCACTCCCCACCATCTGCTCGTCTTATGCTTGTCACCCCAAGGCAAGTCGCCTCGCTTTATAATGTAATGGCCCGATTGGTGAGATACAGTGAAACTTGCCGACGCGCATGCAGAGGCTTAGTTGAAGCAATCGGGTTCGTAGTCGATTGATCGAAGCGCTAGCGTAGATCTTAGCGACAATAGAACGCGACTAACAATCAGTGGGGATAAGGAAAACCCCCACTGATTGAAGTTTCACTTTATGCAAAAACCTGTTTCAAGTCATCCTTTGAGTGCTGCAGCCAGAATCTCATAAGACGCTTTGCCCCTTCAAGATCATGAAGCTTTGCCTGACCGCATTGCTTCTCATTTGCCGCGGGGATTTCGGTAATTTCAACTGCATCTTCCATTGTAGCTTCCAGCAGATCAATTATTTCTTCAACTGACGGCTCACCGCTTACCACTAAATAATAGCCGGTCTGGCAGCCCATCGGGGAAATATCAATAATGTCGAAATGGTCATATTTCTCTGCATGAGTACGGATATTAAACGCTAGGAGATGCTCAAGTGTGTGTATGACATCCGGCTTCATCGCCTGTTTATTTGGCTGGCAGAACCGGATATCAAACTTGTTCACTAATCCGTCACTGCCCACCTTATGGACACCGCAGTGCCTCACGTAAGGCGCTTTTACAGCATTATGATCCAACTCGAAACTTTCTACTGAAGGCATATAAAACACTCCCCTAAAGTTTTCCTTTTACTATAACATAATATCCGACTAAATTAATCAAATTAATATGAAAATTATGACTTTTCCATGATAATATGTTATTTTAAAAGAAAATATGATTTAACCGGGAAAGGTAATGACATGCTAAAAAAAATTCTCATTTCAATATTTCGTTTTTATCAAATTGTGATTTCCCCGCTCAAGCCTCCTACATGCCGGTTTTATCCGACATGTTCCCATTATGGGCTGGAGTCAGTTAAGCGATTCGGCGCCTTCAAGGGCGGCTGGCTGACAATAAAACGGATCCTTAAATGCCATCCCCTTCATCCGGGCGGTGTCGACCTGGTTCCAGAGCAATGGCCCAAAAAGAAAAAGAATTAACCCTCGTATCCGTCCACTACAAGGTCAAGCTTGCCTGTGCCGGGATGAATAACAAGCCCATGCACAGGCACATCTGCCGGCATCAGCGGATGCTTTTTCACCATATGTACACTATGGGATACACTATCCTCTACATTTTCAAAACCTCTTAGCCAATCATCTGCAGCGATTCCTGAGTATGTCATCGTATCCAGTGCATCGTCAGTAATGCCTCTCTCCTTCATGCTGCTGACAACCGCATCAGCCTTCATTCCACTCATGCCGCAGTCATGATGGCCAATTACAAATACTTCTTTCGCCTGCAGCTGATAAACAGCTATTAATATGCTTCTCATAATACTTCCAAATGGGTGGGTTACTAAAGCTCCTGCGTTCTTAATGATTTTCACATCACCGTTCCTTACATTAAGCGCTTTTGGCAAAAGCTCTACTAAACGTGTGTCCATGCAAGTCAGAATAACCATTTTCTTATTAGGGAATTTCGTTGTTTCAAATTCTTCGTACTTTTTTTCTTCAACAAATTGCTGGTTATGGTTTAAGATCTCTTCTAAAAGTTTCAATTGTTCCACTCCCTGTCTTTTTGTGAATACTTTGATTGTAAGAGCTATTGCTCCCATACTTGACGAAAAAATGTCAATACTAATAAAGACCTTTCACTGGCCTCTACAATTATGATACATAAAGTAGAAGCTCCAAACAATTTTTTTCCTTGCTTTTTAGCTGGATATTTTGTAAGATTACTAAGGAAAATCGTAATGATTACGTATTAATACCATACTTATAAACATTATTTAAATTATGGTCCGTTCTTTAAATCGTAATAACTACGCTTTATAAAAGGAGGAGAAAAATGAAAAAGGCATTTTTGATATATATTCTGGGGCTAATCCTTGTTCTTTCTGGCTGTACAGGTGATAAGACAGAGGAAAACAGCAGCAAGACTATGGTTTATACAACGGTTTATCCTCTTCAATACTTTACTGAACAAATCGGAGGAGAAGCGATAAAAGTTGAAACCATTTACCCGCCCGGGTCGGATGAACACACTTTTGAACCATCTCAAAAAGATATGATGAAGCTGGCCGATTCAGATCTGTTTATTTTTATAGGACTGGGTCTTGAGGGTTTTGTGGAGAAGGCAAAAGAAACACTGAAAAATGAGAATGTAAAAATGGTGGCGGCTGGAGAAAACTTAGAGTTTGTCCACTCAGATGTAAATCATGATCCCGCGCATGAAGAAGAAAATGCAGATGATCATGAAGCTGGTGCTGAAGACGGGCATGATCATGATCACGGGGATATTGACCCGCATGTTTGGCTGGATCCTTTATACTCCAAAGAATTGGCTGAATCTATAAAAGATGCTTTAGTGGAACAGATGCCTGATCAGAAAAAGCAGTTTGAACAAAATTATATGGAGCTTGCCCAGGAGCTTGATAATCTTCACAATGATTTTGAGCAGACAGTTCAAAGTGCAAAGCATAAGGAATTCATCGTTTCACACTCAGCATATGGTTATTGGGAAGAACGTTATGATCTGGATCAAATCAGTGTATCCGGTTTAAATTCTTCCAGTGAGCCTACTCAGAAAGAGCTGCAGAAGATCATTGCGGAAGCAAAAGAACATGACTTAAAATATGTATTTTTTGAACAGAATGTCAGCTCAAAACTGACTGAAATTCTGCAAAAAGAAATTGGCGCAACCCCTTTACAACTTCATAATTTATCCGTTTTAACGGAAAAAGATCTTAAAGAGAACCAAACGTATTTTACTCTTATGCAAGACAATCTGTCGGCCCTTGAAAAAGCTTTAAATGAATAATAATCACATTTCACCTCCCGCCTTGGGAGGTTTTTTCATCTAAAAAGCTTTGGCCATAACATTCCTGCAAATGCCATGACTGTTTCGCCAGCCATTGCAGAAAATATAAAAGACCACGCGATTTCGGCCTGGTCATATTTTTTCTGCTTAGGAGGAATAATCGATGGCAAAAGATGTTTTATGTGAAGTAAACAACTGCACTTTCTGGAAAGATGGAAACCTATGCAGCGCAGACCAGATATACGTAGTCAGCCATACTGGCAAAACGGCAGACGACACTAAAGAAACAGACTGCAAAACGTTCGAACCGCATTAATGGTGACAGGCACCGCCCGAATTTTGTCGAATTCCGGCAATGCCATTTATGCATCTTACTGCAAAAGCGGTGCATAGGCTGCACCGCTTTTTTTTATATAAATAAGTTTATTATTTTATTTATCGGGAATGTATAGAATAACAATAACCTATAGGAGTGATACATATGTTATCAACCGTTATTTTGCTTGGAGCTGCTTTTGCCGCTGCTGCTGGATTAAGCTCCTTTGCCATTAAAGAAGATTCATTTATTAAAGATGAAATTACTCATTAATTGATAATATATGGCGCTGCGGATGCGCCTTATTTTTTTGCAATCAAACGAAAACCGCCGTTCTGCCGGAATAGAACTGCGGTTTTTTTCTATAGGACAAAACTTTCCTTTGAGATTGTAACTTCACTCAGTCTTTTCTCATTAATCTCAAAACCAATTCCCGGTTTATCGGGAACCTTAATCATTCCGTTCTTTACGGTGACTTCAGGAAGAATAATATCTTCTTCCCAATACCTTTCTGACGCTGAAATATCACCGGGAATGGCAAAGCCCTCCAGAGAAGCCAGCGCAATATTATGGGCACGGGAGATTCCAAACTCGAGCATACCTCCACACCAGACTGCAATCCCTTTATCCAGGCAATAATCATGGATTTTCTTTGCTGCTCCTAAACCTCCAACCCTGCCAATCTTAATATTGATAACTTTACAGCTTTCAAGCTCGACAGCTCTTCTGGCATCATTAAAGGTAACAATACTTTCATCCAGGCAGATCGGTGTTTGCAATTCCTTCTGAAGCTTTGCATGATCAACAATATCATCATGTTCAAGCGGCTGTTCAATCATCATAAGCCCGAAGTCATCAAGCCTTTTTAACTGGTCTATATCCTCCAATGAGTAACCTGAATTAGCATCAGCCATTATTGGCAGATCGGGATAATAGCGGCGGATTTCCGAGATCAATTCATAATCATTTTCGGGGCTGATCTTTATTTTGACTCTTTGATATCCGCTTTCCAGATAGCTTTCAATTTGCCTTCTTACTTCTTCCTTTGTTTTGGCGCCAACAACCACGCCGGATAAAATTTGTTCCCTCTTACCGCCTATAAATTTAGAAAGAGAGCTATTTTCTTTTTTGGCAGCCAGATCCCATAAAGCCGTTTCCAGTGCTGCCTTCGCCATTTGATTCCTTCTGAGGGCATCAAAATCACGGCTTGCATCTGAAGGATGTTTAATATCCGATTTCCGCATGATGGGGATAAGAAACTCCTTAAGCACATAATAGCTCGTCTCAACCGTTTCCTCTGTATACCAGGGGGAAGAAAAAGCTACACCTTCCCCATATCCCTTCCGTCCTTCCGTATCCATTACTTCAACTATGATTCCCTCTCTGTCCTTGACAGTTCCTAAATGAGTGGAAAATGGCGTTTTTAGGGGCATCGCAATTCTATACAAAGTAATAGTTTTTATATCCATGCTATTTCCCGCTTTCCCCGAGAAGTTCCCGGAGCTTCCTTCTTACTATCTTCTTAGAAGCATTCCTGGGAATTTCATTAATCATGATGATCTTTTTAGGCACTTTATACTTTGCCAGCCTCTTTAAGCAGTACTCTGTCAATTCTTTTTTATCCAGGCTTTCGTCCCCTGCAATAAAGGCGACAGGCACTTCACCCCAAACATTATCCTTCATGCCAATCACCCCTGCATCCGATATTTTGGGGTGTGAAGCAAGAACGCCCTCAATTTCAGCAGGATAAATATTTTCCCCGCCTGAAATGATTAAGTCTGAACGCCGATCAAGTACATATAAAAATCCTTCTTGATCGACATAGCCTATATCTCCGGTTGAGAGCCAGCCATCCTTTATTTTGTTCGCAGTTTCTTCTTCACGGTTTAAATACCCTTTCGTCACATTCGGGCCTTTCACAAGAATCTCACCTGCTTCTTCAGGATCCGCAATCCCCCCATTCTGATTAACAATTTTCAGCTGGGAAGGAAATAAAGGCTTACCGGCTGAACCTAATTTGCTGAAACTGTATTCCGGAGCCAGAGTAACAATCTGTGACGAAGTTTCCGTCATTCCGTAAGTCTGGTAAACAGGAATACCCTTCTCCCTGCAAACTTCCAGAAGAGATTTCGCTGCTGGACCTCCCCCTAATAACATACATCTGAAATAGTCCGGCAGCCGCTCATTTTTTAGTTCATCTGCAATCCGAGTGAGCATCGTACTCACAACAGACATGATGGTCACTTTTTCTCCGGAAATGGCTTTGATGACTTTTTTCTCATGGAAAGATTCAAAAAGAACCATTTTCATGCCGTAGATGATGCTTCGCATTAAAATGGAATAGCCGCTAATATGAAAAATCGGAACAGCACACAGCCAGCTGTCGTTTTCATTCAGCCCTAAGTTCAATGCAGACCCCACTGCACTCCACCAATGATTACCGTAGGTTTGCAGAACGCCTTTCGGATTCCCTGTTGTACCGGATGTATACATGACAGTACAAACCTCATTAAGACTTATTTCCTCTATTAATGACGGCTCGGCAGGATCTTTCCTGAAGAGCTCTTCTTTATGTATTGCCGAAATTCCCCGTAAAGAGTTTACAACCTTTTGGCTAATTCCATCAAAGGAACTCTCTGTTAAAAGGAAAGCGGACTTCGAATCATCCAGTTGCCAAATTAATTCCTCGGCAGTCAGCCTGTTATTTAAAATAACGGCCTTCACATCGATTAGCTGCAGAGCCAAAAGGATAAAAACACTGTCTTCATGATTTCTCAGGAGCACCCCTGCAAACTGGCCTCTAGTTAATCCAGCTGCCTGTAATTGCCCTGCTATCGTGTATGAACGATCATACACTTCTGAAAATGTATAGGTTCTTTCCAGAAAAGAAAGGGCTGGGCGTTCGGGTGTTAAAAATGCCCGCTTGTGAAGGAAACTTGGCACTATTTGCGCTTCCATCATAAACACCTCAATTCATGCGATATTTTTATATAAAAACAGCCTGATGGACTGGCCATCAAGCTGAAAAATAATATACCCCTAAAATCAAGGGAAACGCGGGAATTGGCCAAAGTCCGGCTTGCGCTTTTCTTTAAATGCGTCACGGCCTTCTTTCGCTTCATCCGTTGTATAGTATAGAAGAGTTGCATCACCGGCGAATTGCTGTATTCCAGCAAGTCCATCTGTATCGGCATTAAAGGCAGCCTTCAAGAAACGGATAGCAGTCGGGCTCTTCTCCAAAATTTCTTCACACCACTTAATTGTTTCTTCTTCCACTTTCTCAAGCGGCACAACTGTATTAACAAGACCCATATCCAGAGCTTCCTGAGCTCCGTACTGGCGGCACAGATACCAAATTTCGCGTGCTTTCTTATGGCCAACGATTCTTGCAAGATATCCTGAACCGTAACCTGCATCGAAGCTTCCGACTTTAGGTCCTGTTTGTCCAAATACAGCGTTATCAGCTGCAATCGTTAAGTCACATACGATATGAAGGACATGTCCTCCGCCAATTGCATAGCCTTTTACCATCGCAATAACCGGCTTAGGAATGACACGGATTAAGCGCTGAAGATCCAGAACATTTAAACGAGGGATCTGGTCATCCCCTACATATCCGCCATGTCCTCTGACAGATTGGTCTCCGCCTGAACAAAATGCTTTATCTCCTGCACCTGTGAGAACAATTACACCTACACTTTCATCATCACGTGCGTATGCAAATGCATCAATTAATTCCATTACCGTTCTTGGAGTAAAGGCGTTGTGGACTTGCGGTCTATTGATGGTGATTTTCGCAATTCCATTGTATGTTTCATACATAATCTCTTCGTACTTTTTTCCTGCAACCCATTCTACAGCTGACATACATGAATCCTCCTCAATATGTATTCTATTAAAAAGCGCGATATTTGCCGCACAGCTTTGCGCCAGCACAGGACATCATTCTTCAATCTTTACTGAGTTTGTATTAATCTCCCCTGATTGCGACAAAAACCCACTTACTATTGTACCAAATAATTCAGGTTTCTCCACATGAATTGCATGTCCTGCATTTTCAACGGACTTCCACTGAACATTTGGCAGAGCTTTCGACATCTCTTCTGCAATTCTGCAAAATTTTTGATCCAATTCTCCTGTTAATAGAAGGACTGGCATTTTCAGATTACCGAGCTTCTCCCACCAGGATGGCTGTGAACCGGTGCCCATGCCATTCAAACTGTTTGCCAGACCACCAATAGAATTGGCCTTACGCTCGTTTCTTATTCGTGTCCGGATTTGATCAGGAAGATTTCTTTGGCTTTGAAATAAGGGGATATTCTCCCAATAATCGATAAAATTCACAATGCCTTCCTTCCTGATTCTGTCAGCCAGCCTGGCATCCTGCACTCTTCTTTCATGCCTTTCTTCTTCTGTCCTAAGCCCTGGGGAAGCACTTTCCAAAATCAGCGTGCGGACTTTTTCAGGATATTTAACTGCAAAAGTCAGCGCAAGCCGTCCCCCCATGGAATATCCAAGAACATCAATTTTCCCGATTCCCATCTCTTCTAAGAGACTGTTTATCACAGCGGCACACTCTTCTATTTGATAATGGGCAATATCAGATGGTGCTCCAGACTTCCCATGGCCGATGATATCCAAAGCTATTGTCTTCGAGTGACCTTCCCAGAATGGAGTGAACTCTTTCCACCCCTCACTATTTCCCGTGAAGCCATGAAGAAGCAGGAGCGGAAATCCCTTACCCCACGTATCGACATGATAGTGAACCCCATTCATGACATATTTCATCGGCATTCACCCTTCCAGCAATCGACTTATTTCCCGGGAAACAGAATTCCACAATTCTCGATGCTCAGTTAAATTCCTGTCCCGATTTGTCGTAATTTCCATTACCTTCAAGCCGGGTATGTCCATATTCCGTTTGAAGGCGGAAATAAAATGTTCCCAATCCGATATCAAATCATATTGCCCGCCAAACATCTTAATGGCATGGCTGAAATCAAGATCCAGCGGTGTTCCGAACAGTTTTTCAAAGTTATTGGGGTAATTCGCCTGAGGCAGGAATGAAAAGATTCCTCCTCCATTATTATTAATCAGCAATATATTGATATCAATTCCATACTGCTTAGAGGCTATTAAACCGTTTAAATCATGAAAGAAAGTTAAATCACCGAGCACAAGATAGAGCGGCTGGGATGCCATTCCGGCACCCAGAGCTGTTGAAACGGTGCCATCAATGCCATTTGCTCCCCTATTGGCCATTACTTTAATGCCTTTTTGATTAAAATGGAAGAAAGTATCCAGATCCCGTATAGGCATACTGTTTCCTACAAATAAGGTGGAGTCTTCCGGAAGCATTTCTGCCAGCTGGAAAAACAATTTACCCTCGCTCAATTCATCTGCTTCATTAATATCAGCAAGCCTTACTCTTGTAAGATCATTGATTTTTTTCCACAGTGCAATGAATTCATCATTCTCTGAAGCGTTAAAATATGACATGACGGATTCGCAGAACAGCAGCTCATCGCAATGAATCATTTCGGTCGAGAGCAATGAAGGATCACGCCATCCGCCGCCTCCATCAACAATTATCTGCCGGGCAGTACTGTTTTCTTTCATGAAAATGGACAATGGCTTTGATACAGGCATAGCACCGAAGCGAATAATGAGATCCGGCTTAAGCGCTTTTTTTGCATCGTCATTTTTCAAAAAGGTATCATATGCATCCATAATGAAACTGCCATCGTGCAGTCCGCTTCTCAACTGTGATAATGGATCGGCAATGATCGGAAAGTTCAGCTTTTCCGCCAGTTTAATAACGGCAGCCGGGAAGCCGGATTTTTCTAAATGACCGCAGATTATAATCCCTTTTTGTGCGGAGTTTAAAACCTGTGCCATTTCTTTGTACTCTTCATGAGGCAAACTAAGTTTGCCACCCTGAATATTTACATACCCTTCCGTTCGTTCACTAAGCTCAAATAAATCAGCACGATCCAGCTGCGGAACTAGCGGCTCACGGAAAGGGAAATTAAGATGTACAGGTCCAGCCGGCGAACTCTTGGCGGCAGAAGCAGCTCTGGCACATACTGTTCGTGCATAACGAAGCATTTCTGCTGAATTCTCGGGAGGAGCCATCTCAACAAACCACTTTACATTTTTACCATATAAGTGAATCTGATCGATTGCCTGTGGAGCGCCTACATCCCTTAGTTCATGAGGCCGGTCCGCCGTAAGCACGATTAGCGGCACTCTGGAATACCGTGCTTCCACAATGGCGGGGTAGTAATTGGCTGCTGCTGTTCCGGATGTACACAGTAAAGCTGCCGGTTTTTGGGATGCTTTAGCAATGCCCAACGCAAAAAAGGCAGCCGAACGCTCGTCTACATGAATATGTACACGAAGCTCCGGATGCTCTGCCATTACCATTGCCATTGGGGTAGAACGGGAGCCGGGACTGACCACGACATCCTCTACCCCGCTTTTTACTAATTCAGCCACAAATGCGGCTATATATGAAGTTAAAGCTTCCTGATGATTCACTTCTCATAACCCCCAAGAGCCGTAAGCATAGGCCGGAATTTAATTTTTGTTTCCTGGTATTCGCTTTCGGCATTTGAATCCTGTACCACTCCGCAGCCTGCAAATAAGGATGCCTCATTCCCCTGAATTAGACCGGATCTTATCGCAACAGCATATTCGCCATTTCCTCTAAAATCCATCCATCCTAATGGAGCAGCATAAAAGCCGCGATCCAGTTCTTCTGCTTCTCTGATTTTTTCTACAGCTTCTCTTTTAGGCAGGCCTCCAAGCGCAGGAGTCGGGTGAAGACGGTCAACTAAAGCAAGCAGTGAAGCATCTTCCCTGGTCTTTCCTATTACAGGGGTATATAGGTGCTGAATATCCCGCATCTTCATCAGCTGCGGCTCATTCGGCAGTTCAACTTCTGTGCAGGATTCTTCCATAGCTTCCTTTATCATATCCACCACATATTGATGTTCAGTCAAGTTCTTTTGATCATGCAGTAATGTTTCTCCAAGGATATGATCATCTTCTTCCGTTTTGCCTCTGGGGATGGAACCTGCCAGACAAGTTGTAAACACGTTTTCCCCGTATTTTTTTATAAGGCGTTCAGGAGAGGCTCCAATAAAGCAGTCACCGTTCGATTCAAACGCAAAGATAAAGCTTTCACTCTGCATTTTCATCAAATTCTGAAGAACTCTTTCAATCTCAATCGGCTTTTCATAAATGAGTCTGGATTCCCTCGCAAGCACAACCTTTTTTAATACGGATCCTGAGTTTAGTTCGTTAACAATTTCATCCACTGTCTCCATCCATTTTTCGGGATTGATATCTGCTTCTTCCTGAAGAGTGTTTGCACTCTCAGGATGATAATCATTAATTGAACCTATTAGGATGCTTCTTTCAGCGGCTATCTTTTCAAAAAGTGATTCACTATCATGCTGTGTACAGACAACATTTGTTGTCAAAAAAGCTTGTCCATTGATTTCACTGTACATATAAGCCGGCACATGAAAAAGGGAATTGGAATACTTCGACCAAAGCTTTGTTTTTTGCTTCAGCGGGTCAAAAGAAAAACCGCCAAACATCACGGGCCCGGTTGCATTTTCATTATAAGAGTTAAAAATGATACTGTTATTAATAAAACGCTTCCATTCCTTTTCAACCCGATTAAATCTGTCTGTACTTTCGTCTGACTGGATTTGCCTGCAGATGCCAAGCCCGATTATATAAGCTTCACCGGAAGGATCCTTCCAGAAAAAGCGTTCACCAAAAAAACGGCTCTTTCCTGCCGCATAAAAAGAAAGGGGGTCTATATGATTTATTTTTTTCACTTCACTCACTAAAACAGGCTTTGATAAGGCTTTGGCCCTCTCAATCGCATCCTGGATCCCTTCTTTTAGTTCCGTATCTTGTATCGTAACCAAAAAAATCCCTCCAATAACAGCTTAATTTGCCGTTATCCTACTTTAAACTCATTCTAAGATACACCTGTGATTCAAGGAATGTCAATGATGTCAATCCAGCCATTCCTTTTTGTATCCTTTATATTATAGCTTACTTTCGGCATCTATAATATCAATTAACTCAGGTTCACTGTAAATAACTGTTACGTTACAGCATTCATGGCAAATACCGGTGCATTTTACGGCAATAATACGTTGACACTCTTGCCGTATTTACCTAAACTTAAGGTGTTTGGTATAGTTGGCGTATAGGGGTTTACTTTGACAATACCCTGATAATCAGTTAAAATAAACAAGTTTGAATGATGCAATGATTGACCACTACAGAATAGATAAATAAGGGGAGAGTTATCATGCAACCACAAGCACAGACCAATTTTCCGCCTGCTTCGAGCTCAAAGAACTGGAGAGTCTGGTGGCAGCTGACCAGGCCGCACACTTTGACCGCTGCTTTTGTTCCGGTTTTACTTGGAACAGCTCTTGCAATGGAACTTACCGAAATAAATTTCAGCCTGTTTTTTGCCATGCTGGCAGCAAGTCTGCTGATTCAGGCTGCTACCAATATGTTTAACGAATATTATGATTTCAAAAGAGGGCTTGATACGGAAGACTCTGTTGGAATCGGCGGAGCGATTGTCCGTGAAGGAATCAAACCAAAAACGGTCCTGAATTTGGCCTTTGGGCTTTACGGAGTTTCGATATTGCTTGGTTTCTATATTTGCATGAACACAAGCTGGTGGATTGCAGTAATCGGACTTGCCTCCATGGCAGTAGGATATTTATATACAGGCGGTCCTCTTCCGATTGCCTACACACCATTTGGTGAATTATTCGCAGGTTTTTTCATGGGTATGCTAATCATTCTTATTTCTTTCTATATCCAGGCAGGAACCGTAACCGCAACAAGTGTTTTAGTTTCATTCCCAATATTGATTCTTGTTGGCGCCATTCTGCTGGCCAATAATATCAGAGACCTGGATGGAGACAAGGAATTCGGCCGTAAAACATTGGCTATTCTTTTAGGAAAAAATGGAGCGATTAACCTGCTTGCCGGTATGTTCATCGTGTCTTATGCATGGGTCTTCATATTAATCGCCATGAACATCATAACACCATGGCTTGCTATCGTTGTCCTTAGTGCGCCTAAGGCCATTAAAGCAACGAAGGGCTTCATCGGCAAAACACTTCCGATGCAAATGATGCCTGCGATGAAAGCAACTGCACAGACAAATACAATCTTTGGCTTCCTTTTATCAGTAGGCCTGTTTCTCGGATATCTACTATAATCATCTATTAAACCTCTGCTTCTATGGCAGGGGTTTTTTGCTTGGAAAAAATCAGCAGAAATCGTCATCCTGGTTTCATCCCATTTTTAACGGGTATTTTTTACGTAAGGAAGATGCAGGCCGTAAAATTACTTCTTCCGTTATGATTTTGCAAACTACGTCCATACTAAACCCATATGGACTAAGATTTGATATCCGGCGGAGCAAAACTGTCAGAGCTCGGCTTTATTATAAGCTTGACTATCAGATCAACAGGCTTTTATAAAAATCATCAAAACTAAGGATGTGACATAATATGTTGACCAATGAACAGATCAGCACTTTAAAAAAGGAATTGAATGATGAAAAGGAATCACTGGAGTCCCAGCTGCAGGGTAATAAAGAAGGAAGTCTGGAAGGTGCAAGTGCCAGAGATGCAGTAGGAGAGCTATCACTGTATGATAACCATCCGGCAGATATGGGTTCTGAACTTTATGAACGTGAAAAGGATTTTGCTTTAGAAGAGCATCATGACTCCGAACTCAATAAAGTGAATGCTGCACTAAAGGCAATAGAAAATGGTTCATACGGCAAATGCAAAGAGTGCGGTTCTGATATTCCATACGAGCGGCTGGAAGTGATTCCGGCAACCCTTTACTGTAAGGATCATAGTCCGGAACAAAACGTGCCGGGAGACCGTCCTGTTGAAGAAGATGTGCTTGAACCTGCTCACGGAAATACCTTCCAGCATCATCAATTCAGGGAAGTAGTAGATAATGAAGACAGCTTTCAGGAAGTTGCCCGGTTTGGCACTTCTGAGACACCCTCTGATTTAAGGGGCGACTATGAAGATTATAATTCCCTTTATAATGAAGGCCATGACGACGAAGGCTTTACAGAAGATTATGAGACATTTGTCGGTAATGATCTTGAAGGCAAGGAGAGAAAAATCTATCCTTCCAAGAAACAGGAAGAGTATGAAGCGATGCTGGATGAAAATGATATCGAAGCACCTTTCGGTGATGTGCCGTATCATGAGACTGACGGCTATGTGGATGAAGATAAGAAAGATAAGGATTAAAATAAAAGCGATGCAGCTGCATCGCTTTTTTATGTCAAATGGCAAAATAAGATACCCTTATTTATAGTTTGGATTCGATATCCTGGATAATCTCATCAATAGTATCGGAAACATCGTTTGTGCGGCGGGCAATGGAGATGCTGAATTCCAGCAGTTCTTTATAATTTTTCACCGGAATAGAATCACTTGTTTTCTCGAATTCATTTAGTTGCAGTCCAATATTTTGAAGATGCAGCAAAACTTCTTCCATAGATCCTCTCTCGATTTGGTACACTTAACAGCTACCCCCTTTATATCTAATGATTTCATTATCAGGGTTTTTAAACCTTTTTTGTAGTGGAAATTATTGTTAATATTTTTCCTTTGCAGAGTAAAACTTCGCCACAAAGGAAATATTAGTTTTAGAATAAATTGCTGGGAGGTTCATTATGTCCGCACAAATGAAAGCAGCATGCTTTTCAGAATATGACAAACTTGAACAAGTGGTGTTATGTGAACCAAAGTACATGACGATAGTAGATACCATTAATGAAACGCAGAAGCATTATGAAAAAGAGGGTATTAACATCGACGTGGCGATGAAACAGCACAGGCACTTTGTCAGCGCATTAAAAGATCAGGGTGTCGAAGTCGTATTACTGCCCCCGCTTGAAAAATACCCAGAGCAGGTTTTTACCCGTGATATCGGATTCACGCTTGGAGAAAAGGTGTATGTTGCAGAAATGGCAGCTGATATCCGGCAGGGAGAGGAAAATATTCTGAAACAATGGCTGGAAGTAAATCAGGTTCCTTTTTACAATCTTACCGGTGATCGTATAGAAGGTGGCGATGTTCTCATCGATGGCCAGACTATATACGCAGGAGTCAGCAGCCGGACCCACGAGGAAGCGATTGAACATCTTCGCAGCCTTATGCCTGATTATGAAGTCATATCCGTCCCCTTCACTGATACATATCTTCACCTTGATTGTGTATTTAATGTCATTTCACCAGAGGAAGCTCTTATTTTTCCAGGAGAGATTCATGGGGAAAAAGTAAAAATGCTGGAATCGCGCTATGATTTAATTAAAGTCTCCGAAGAGGAGCAATTCACACTTGGAACGAACGTCCTCTCAATTGGCAATAAAAAAATCTTCAGTCTTCCCATTAATAAGAATGTCAATAAAGAGCTCAGGTCCAGGGGCTATGAAGTCATTGAGGTAGACATTACTGAAATTATTAAATCCGGAGGTGCCTTCCGCTGCTGTACCATGCCGGTTAAGCGCAGTCAACATTAATCACCAAAAACAGCCTCTTCTCACAAGAAGGGCTGTTTTTCTTACTACTTATTCATCATCTCAACGCCAGCGGGCTTGATTTTCCATATTTCGCGTGCATATTCGCTGATTGTGCGGTCGCTTGAAAAATAGCCTGAACCGGCAATGTTCAATAAGCTCATTTTCAGCCAATGATTCCGATCCTCATATGCCTTTCCGGCTTCTTTCTGGATATTGACATACGAAGCAAAATCCCGCAATACAAAGTACTGGTCATTTTCCATCAGCAATGAATCAAAAATGGGCTCGAACTCATCATCTGCATCCGGGAAAAATCCATTCACAAGCTGGTCGGTGACCTGGCGGATTCGCTTATCATGATGGTAATACTCCCTGGAATTATATCCGCCATTCTGGTAATAGCTGAGCACCTCATCTGCCGTCAGGCCAAAGATGAAAATATTGTTATCTCCTGCTTTTTCTTTTATCTCAATATTGGCTCCATCCAGTGTACCAACTGTCAAAGCTCCATTCATCATGAATTTCATATTCCCTGTACCTGATGCTTCCTTGCTTGCTGTAGAAATCTGCTCGCTGATATCTGCAGCGGGGAAAATTTCCTCCGCCAGAGAAACCCGGTAATTTTCAAGAAAGATAACCTTTAGAACATCTCTTGTCTGCGGATCGCTGTTTACCTTTTCAGCAACGGTATTAATTAATTTGATGATTTTCTTTGCATAGTAATAGCCAGGGGAAGCTTTTGCTCCAAAAATAAAAGTCCGCGGATGCATGCGGAAATTGGAATCTTCCTTCAGCCTGTTATATAAATGCATAACATGAAGAATATTTAGCAGCTGGCGTTTATAAGCATGCAGACGCTTAACCTGAATGTCAAAAATCGAAGACGTATCAATCTTAATGCCCTGCTGCTCCTGAATGCGCTTTACCAATCTTTCCTTGTTCAATTGCTTAATCTGATGCAGCTGCCCAAGGAAAACTCTATCATTCTTAAAATCTGCCAGCTCGCGGAGCTTTTCCGGTTCCCGAACCCAGCCTGCCCCAATGCTCTCATTTATAAGACCAGACAAAAGCGGATTGGATTTCAAAAGCCATCTTCTGTGTGTAATCCCATTGGTTTTATTATGAAATTTCTCAGGAAAAATTTCATAAAACTGATTCATTTCCCGCTTCTTTAAGATTTCTGTATGAAGGGCGGCAACACCATTTACGCTGGAGCTGCCAACAAGGGCAAGATGTGCCATCTTAACCTGGTCATGTGCGATAATTGCCATATCCTCAATCCGCTTCCAGTCACCCGGATATCTGTCCCAAAGATTGCGGCAAAAGCGTTCATTGATTTCATTCACTATCATAAAAATCCGCGGCAGCAAAGGCTGGAAAATGCGGACAGGCCATTTCTCCAATGCCTCTGAAAGAGTTGTATGATTCGTATAGGCAATCGTCCGGACCGTAATATCCCAGGCTTCCTCCCAGCCCATTCCCTCTTCATCCAGCAGGATTCTCATAAGTTCAGGAATGGCAAGAACAGGATGTGTATCATTAATATGAATGCTCACATATTCATGGAAATCTCTTAAACTGGTATGCTGCTTTCGATAGGAACGGACAATGGAACGGATACTGGCCGAAACAAGAAAGTATTGCTGCTTCAGCCTCAGGATCTTCCCCTCATCATGGGTATCATCAGGATATAGAAACTCGGAAACAGATTCGGTTTCCCGCTTATATTTTAAAATATCATGATTTACAGGATAAGGAGACGGTTCAGCATTCCAAAGCCTGAGAGTGTTAATCGTATCTGTTTGATAGCCGGCGACAGGCATATCGTAGGGAACAGCCGAAATAGTTTCCGCATTTACATGGCGGAACACAAGCCTTCCGTTGTCCTCTGCCGTTTCGACTTTGCCCCAAAAAGGAACTTCAATGGCCAGATCGGCTTTTCGGACTTCCCATACATGGCCGTTCCGCAGCCACTGCTCCGGAAGCTCCACCTGATAGCCATCCACAATTTTCTGCTCAAATAGGCCATGCTTATAGCGAATTCCACAGCCATGGCCGGGAAGGTTTAAGGATGCCAGCGAGTCCATAAAGCAGGCAGCCAGACGTCCCAGTCCCCCGTTTCCAAGCCCTGCATCTGCTTCGATTTCTTCAAGGCGGTTGAGGTCAATGCCCAGATCTGCCAGGCCTTCTTTTACAACCTGCTCAATCCCCAGGTTTATCAGATTATGATGAAGCAGGCGGCCCAATAAAAACTCGATGGATAAGTAATATACCTGCTTTTCACGGTCGATGCGGTATCGTTCATTTGTATTAATCCACTCTGTGCTCACATGTTCCCTGATCATATTTCCGAGAGTGAAGTAATGATCTCTTTCTGTGCTTTCGCCAAAGCTTTTTCCACAGGTCATCTCCAGTTTCTTCAGGAATTCCTCTTTGAACTCATCGCGATCAGAAAACATGGCTTTCACTCCTTGAAACAAGGCCTGCATATAGCTGATTGTATTTGAAAGCAGATTGTGCCCAGCTGTTATCCATACCCATCGCATTTTTCATAATCTGCTCCCATAATTTGCTGTCACTGTAAAAGCTTATTGCTCTTCGAATGGTGTACAGCATGTCATGGGCATTAAAGTGGCTGAAGGAAAAACCGTTTCCTTCTCCTGTGTATTCATTGTAAGAATGGACGGTATCATTTAAACCGCCTGTTTCCCTGACGATGGGAATGGAGCCATATCTCATCGCAATCATCTGCCCTAACCCGCAGGGCTCAAATTGTGAAGGCATTAAGAATAAATCGGACCCTGCATAGAATTCATGTGCAAGCCCTTCATCAAACCCAATATAAGCTTTGCATTTATCCGGGTAGCCCGCTTCCATCTCCCTGAAAAATTGCTCAAACTCAGGGTCTCCAGTCCCTAGAATCAGGACTTGAACATCACCCTGCATAAGCTCATGGAACACACATTTTACAAGGTCCAGGCCCTTTTGCTTTGTCAGTCTCGTAACCATGGCTATCAAAGGAACCTTTTCCTTCACCGGCAAGCCGAATTTTTTCTGAAGATGAACTTTATTCTCTTTTTTAATCTGCAGCTTTTCAGCGGCATAGTTCTCTTTTATATATGGATCCTTTTCAGGATTATAAAATTCATCATCAATCCCATTTAAGATTCCTTCCAGGTCACAAGCTCTGCGTTTCAGCAAATCATGCAGCTTCTCACCGTAATACTCCGTTTGAATTTCATCTTTATACGTAGGACTGACTGTGGTAATTTTATCAGCAGCGACAAGTCCGCCCTTCATGAAATTGATGTTTCCGAAGAATTCAAGCTTATCCGGATGGAAATGGCTATTGTCAAGCCCTAATAGATCCCCTAAAGCAGTCCCTGGCATAATCCCCTGAAATTGAAGGTTATGAATGGTGAAGACTGTCCGAATGAATTCATACCCCTTTTTCGCACGATACTCAACCCTGAGGAGAAAAGGAATCATCCCGGTATGCCAATCATGGCTGTGAATAACATCTGGACAGTAATCTATATGCTGAAGAGCATCCAGCACGGCCCGGTTAAAATAGGCAAACCTCTCTCCATCATCAAAATAGCCGTATAATTTTTCACGGTTAAAGTAATATTCATTATCCACAAAATAGAATATGATTCCCTGGTGCTCAAGTTCTTCAATTCCGCAATACTGGTTTCTCCAGCCTACCTGAACTGTAAACTCGCACTTTTTTGACATTTTCTTTTTAAAATCATCTGATATGGAACCATACTTGGGAAGAATCACCCGTACGTCAGTCCCCTGTTTGGCAAGCTCTTTCGGAAGAGAACCGGCTACGTCTGCAAGACCTCCGGATTTGACGAATGGAACACATTCAGAAACAGCAAACAATACTTTCACGAGTTCATCAGCGCTCCTTGTACGGTACCCTTGCGAATTACCAGAGGCATTTCACTTCTTCCCTCAATTCTGGCACCGGATTCTACCTTAACATCTTTATCTAAAATAACAGAGTCTAAAACACAGTTCTCTCCAATTTGGGTTTTTTGCATGATTATACAATTTTTCACGACTGAGCCCTTGCCAATTTTGACCCCGCGGGAGATAATGCTGTTCTCGACTGTTCCTTCAATCATGCAGCCATTTGCAATCATTGAATTCTTTGCGCTCGCACCTTTTACATATCGGGTTGGCGGTTCATCTTTTACTTTTGTATAAATGGGCTGGCTGCGCAGAAAAATATTTTTCCATGCCTCCGGTTCCAATAGCCCCATGCTGGCAGCAAAGTAATTTTCAATGGAATCAATCATAACAGCCAAGCCGGTATATTCATAATTGCATATCGTGTACGAATGGTGGATATCTGTAACAACATCACTCATGCACGTGTATCCTGTTTCGTTTCTATTTTCTATTAAACTAATAAGCATCGAGGTTTTTACAAGGTACATTTCCAGGGACCGTCCATCCTGGCGAACAACTGTAATATCACACCCCGTCATAATATGTCTATCCAGAACAGGCCTGAAATCCATATTAAAAACGGTGAAACAGTTTGAGATCAAGGCATACTCCTGCTTGCTGCGATAAAAATAATCCAAATTGGCAGCAAAGTGATTGAAAGATCCGATCCCTTTACTTGGACTATCCAGCAAAGGAGACGGAAAAAAGAATAGCCCATCCCTTTTTCTGTTTAGGTCCCAGTTTTTGCCTGAACCAAGGTGATCCATTAAAGAGCGATATTGATACTTCGGAAATATGGCCACACTCTCAATATCCGAGTTGACCATATTGGAGAGAACAAAATCGATCAGCCTATAGCGGCCTGCAAACGGAACAGCTGCGAGCGACCTGTGTACTGTCAATTCCTCTAAATCCTCATGGTAGGTTGTTGCATCTATTACACCAAGCATTCTCTTCTTCATGACATTCCCTCCCGTTTTATTGGCCAGGAGCCGTTTAGGCATCCAGCTGTAAATTAAGAACAAATACCCTGTATCATTTCCTGTGTTATCAGAATAATTTCGTCATCTTCTTCGGAAGCACTAATCACAACGCCATCAGGTATGTTCATTCCGCTTGGCACAATCGCCTTTTCAATATAAACATTTTCGCCAATCACAGCATCAGGCATAATGACCGATTCACGGATCACCGTATTCTTCCCAACCTGAACCCCTTGAAAAAGCACTGACTTTTCCACTTCGCCCTCAACCGTACAGCCTTCATTTATCAAAGACTCTGCAACTTCCGCCTGAGTTGAAATATACTGTGGAGGGTGATTCGGATTCACCGAATAAATCCGCCAATCATGATCAAAAAGATTCAGCTCGCATTCATCATCCAGTAAATCCATATTTGCTTCCCACAGGCTTTTAACTGTACCAACGTCCTTCCAGTAGCCATTAAACGGGTACGCGAACAGCTTTTTATTTTCATCAAGCATTAATGGAATGATATCCTTCCCAAAGTCATGGCTAGATTCCGGGTTGCGGTCATCCATTTCCAGATATTCCCTTAAAACAGACCAATTAAAAATATATATTCCCATGGAAGCTAGATTATTTTTGGGATATGCTGGTTTTTCCTCAAATTCTGCGACCCGCATCTCACCATCCGTGTTCATGATGCCAAATCTGCTTGCCTCCGGCCAAGGCACTTCAATTACTGAAATAGTGGCATCCGCGCCTTTTTCAATGTGATATTTAAGCATCAGCTCATAATTCATTTTATAAATATGATCACCGGATAAGATCAGGACATATTCTGGATCATATTGCTTTAGATAATTGAGGTTCTGATAAATGGCACTGGCTGTTCCTGTATACCATTTGACTTCCGATGATTCGCTGTAAGGGGGCAGCACTGTCACACCGCCGTTCTTTCTATCAAGATCCCATGCGCTTCCTATGCCGATATACGAATTCAGAACCAGCGGCTGGTATTGTGTCAAAACACCGACTGTATCAATTCCGGAATTGGTGCAATTGCTCAATGTAAAATCAATGATCCTATACTTTCCACCAAAAGGAACTGCAGGTTTCGCCAGGCTTTTTGTCAGAGAACTAAGCCTGCTCCCTTTCCCTCCTGCTAATAGCATTGCGACGCACTTTTTCTTTCCCATTTTCCTTCCTCTCCTTCCGATGTTTTACAGGGCGTAATATTGAAATGCCAAATGGCGGAATAGACATTTCCAAACTGAACGGCTTGCCATGAAACTCTTTTTCCTCACTCTTAATGACCCTCTTGTTTATGCAATCTGATCCTCCAAAGCTATCATTGTCACTGTTAAGTATTTCCCGGTAAGATCCCATATCTGGTACGCCTATACGATATTTTGGATATATAGCCGGTGTAAAATTGCAGACAATCACGAGATAATCATCCTCTTTGGAGCCTTTCCTGATAAAAGAAAAGATGGATTGGTGCGAATTATGACAATCAATCCATTCAAAGCCATCCTGAAGGTGATCAAGTTCAAAAAGAGGCTTGGAACGTTTATAAACCTTTATTAATTCTTTCACATAATCATTTGCTTTTTTATGCATCTCGTAATCAAGCAGATGCCAATCAAGCTGATCTTTGTCTTTCCATTCGGAAAACTGCCCTAGTTCACTCCCCATGAAAAGAAGCTTCTTGCCTGGATGGGCAATCATATAGCCTAAAAGGAGCCTGTATTGGGCAAACTTTTGCCAATAATCGCCCGGCATTTTATCCAGCAGCGATTTTTTTCCATGGACAACTTCATCATGTGAAAAAGGCAGTATGAAGTTCTCTGTAAAAGCATATAAAAGTGAAAATGTCATTTTCCCATGGACACCAGATCGCCTCTCGGGCTCTGTTTCCATATATGTAAGGACGTCATTCATCCAGCCCATATTCCACTTATAATGAAAACCCAGCCCCCCATAATGAACTGGTGCAGTCACTTGCGGCCAGTCTGTTGAATCCTCTGCCATCATGAGAAAGGAAGAATCATATTGTGAAACCACTTTATTGAGATTTTGCAGAAAACCGGTACCAAACGGATTTTCTGTTTTCCCATCCCGGTTCGGCCAATAAATAATATTAGCAACTGCATCAACCCTGAAGCCGTCAATATGGTATTTCTCCATCCAAAAAACAGCGTTGGAAATAAGAAAACTCTGCACTTCATTTTTGCCGAGATCAAAATTGGCGGTTCCCCATACCCGGTTCTCTCTGTCACCTTCTGTTTCATACTCATACAAATACGAACCATCAAACTGATAAAGGCCATGGGCATCTTTGCAGAAGTGCCCCGGCACCCAGTCCAGAATCACCCCAACACCATGCTGGTGGCATTGATCAACAAAATACATAAAATCATGAGGACTGCCATAACGGCTGGTAACCGAGTAATAACCTGTTCCCTGATAGCCCCAGGAAGCGTCGAGCGGATGCTCAATTAGAGGAAGCAATTCTATATGAGTAAACCCATGCTCCACCACATAAGGTATTAATTCCCCTGCAAGCTCCCGGTACGTATAGGGACTGCCCGATTCTTTTTGCTTCCACGAACCAAGATGGACCTCATAAATGACCGCAGGCTCTGTAAAAATAGGCTTCTTTTCTTTTTTTTGCATCCATTTGCTGTCATTCCACTGATATCCATCCAGCGAATATACTTTAGAAGCTGTATTCGGCCTTACTTCTGAAAAAAAACTATAAGGATCAGCCTTTAAAAGCATATCTCCTCTCTTTGTAGTAATTTCATACTTATACAAGGCACCTTCCATGTTTCCATCCAGCTGAATAATCCAGACACCTTCCTTATTCACTCTATGTAAGGTATAGCCTTCTCCATTCCAATCATTGAAATCACCGACTAATCTGATAATTTCAGCATTCGGTGCCCATACACAAAAACGGGTAATCACTGCTCCTCCGTTTGAAACTACATGTGCACCAAATAACTGGTGACTCTCATAAAGCGTCCCTTCATGGAACAAATGCAGCTGATAATCGGTTGGAAACAAAGTATCCACTACCATCCTTCTCCCCACCCAGTCTCGATTCTTTTGACTTTCCTGTTATATTCGCTGCATCTGGGAAAAGTCCTTGTAAAAGTTTTTTTAATTTTATGACAACAACGTTCATATTCCGCTAATATCCGATAGCATTTTGCCCATTTTAACAGCCTTCGACATAATCTCCGGTAAACTTAGACAAAATAAAACAAAGTATGCAAGCAAAAAATGAAAGGAGAATAATATTTTGAGCAATAAAGAAGAAGAGTTTTTATTGAATGAGGCTTCCAAAAAGGAAATAAGAATTCCGCTATTTGAAGCACCAGATGGAAAGATTATGGCCACTGGTGATATGTTTAGGGGCCCTTATACGGGAATATCTTCTGAAATCGATTTGAATAATCCAGGCAATAAATTAAGCAGGGAAGAAGAGAAATTTGATTAAATAGGAGCGGACGGAACGCAAAAGTGATCTGCAAAAAGACAACAAAAAAGCTGCCAACAAATTGTTGACAGCTTTTTTGTATGACCCCTACGGGATTCGAACCCGTGTTACCGCCGTGAAAGGGCGGTGTCTTAACCGCTTGACCAAGGGGCCAATAT